>VBIS01000069.1 GCA_005880605.1 Chloroflexota bacterium | reverse complement strand
CTGACCGAGCTGAACTGTAGGGCAGCGCCGGCTACCGCACCGAAGGTGATTCCGCCCACGAGGACCGCCAGTCTGCCGATGTTCATCGTCGCCCGCACAACGCCGCGGCCTCGCGGATCGATACGAAAACACCCGACCTAGATATTGTGCATAACTTTTTCGCCGGCGGCCTCGTTTTATGAACCTGCACGCCGCCGCGGCCCTTAATTGCCGAAATCGCAAGAAAGATCTTTGCATCGCAGGCTGACGCTGATAGAATCGTTTTCAACGCTGCGTGATTGCAGCGTCCTAGTTTCAGAAGGGCAGGCACAACATGCAACAAACTGAAGATATTGGCTGCCTTACGCAGCGTTCGCAGCTCGATCGATTGCAAGAACTGGCCGATGGCATCACGCGCGAGCGCGTGAAGACCCTCCAATCATCCGACCTCCTGGTGACGACCGTGCTCGTGATCGGCCCGAGTGGGAAGGAATCGACCTGGGACCTCGACCATCTGCCGATGGCACGCTCGGCAACTGAGCCCGCCGTCCAGCTCTTGCTCGATCCCGAAGCCGCACTCGATAATCTCGTGCCGACGCAGGCCATCATGCGGATCCTGCGCGACACAGCGGCCTCAGCGGTTGCCCTGATCGCGCCCGTTAGCGGATCCGCGGCAGGGCTCCAACTCGCTGACATCGATCACGAGCAGAGTCTCACCGCGCGGATCGATCGTCAGCCGGACCGCGAACCCAGTCTCGGCCAATGGGACTTTGGCAAGGTGGCTTGGACGGTGCGACTGCGCCATGTGCTCCGCGCAGCAAGGGGCAGTAGCGTCGACGAACAGGCTCAGCCGGGTTCGGCACGGTCGCAGCCGCCGGCTAGCCCAATACGGCCTGGCGATCAGGCCGCCACGCGCCGCGCCCACCGGCGCGAGATGCGAGAGCAACTGCACCACACCTCAGGCGCAGCGCCCTCCTGGTTGCAGTAGGGGAAGAACCCCCCACCCCGACCCTCCCCCGCAAGGGGGGAGGGAGTTTGAGTTAGGCGAGGACCTTCTTGCTGCCGCGAGGCGGGGCGACGGGAACGCCGCTCGCACATAGCGGGCAGGCTTCCGGCGGGTATGAGGGGAAGTCGACCGTGAGGCAGGCGTAGAAGGGCACGTCTGTTGCCACCCGGCCGGCGGTTCGATCGGCGAGCACGCCGATGCCAATGACGACACCGCCCGCGTTCGCGATGCAGGCCTGCGTTTCGACCAGCGACCCACCGGTAGTCACCACATCGTCGACCACCAGGACGCGGGTGTCAGGCAAGATCTCGAAGCCACGGCGCAGGACGCGGCCGCCCGACTCGCCGCGCTCGACATAGACGGCCTCGACACCCAGCTGGCGGGCAATCTCGAAGGCAAGGATGATGCCACCTGTCGTTGGACCCGCAACCAGCTCAGGCTTGATAGAGCGGAATCGGTCCGCGATCATCCCGGACAGTTCGGTCGTCGCTCGGGGGTCCTCGAGGATCCGGAACTTCTCCAGATAGTCGGCGCCGTGCCGGCCGCTGGTGTAGACGAAGTGTCCGCGCAAGAAGGCCCCGGCCGACTCGAAGGCGTGGCGCGCGTCCCGGTCAGACATGAGACAACACACCCGCCGGCCGAATCGGCAGCGCCCGCAGATCGGGCAGATCATGCTCCACCAGGTAAGCGCCGATGCCATGGTGGATTTCGGTGGCCGCCTGCGGCCGAACGTAGTTCACGGTACCGAGCTGCACCGCCGCAGCGCCCGCGAGCAGGAATTCGAGAGCGTCGTCGGGCGTCATGATCCCCCCCACGCCGATGACCGGAATGTGAACCTCGCCCGCCACCTGCCAGACGGCATGCAGGGCGAGCGGTTTGATCGCAGGCCCACTGAGGCCGCCGCTGCCGCGCGAAAGGATGGGGTGCCGGCGGCGAACGTCGATGGCCGTGCCGACATAGGTGTTGATCGCGGACACCGCGTCCGCCCCCGCGTCCTCGACGGCTCTGGCGACGGCGACGATGTCGGTGACGTTCGGGGTCAGCTTGACGATTAGGGGCAGCTCGGTCACGGAGCGGACGGCGCGGGTTACCTCCGCCGCCATTTTCGGGTCGATTCCGAACTGCAAGCCACTCTCGACATTCGGACACGAGATGTTGAGTTCGAGCCCCGCGACGCCCGCCACCCCGTCGAGTCGGCTGGCGACCGCCACGTATTCGTCGACCGAGTCGCCGGCCACGTTGACGATGACTGGCACGTCCCAGGTCGCCCATCGCGGAGCGTAGGCGCGGGCCACGAAGTCCACGCCCGGGTTTTGCAGGCCGATGGCATTCAACATCCCCGACGGCGTCTCGGCGATGCGAGTTGGCGCATTCCCCTCGCGCGGTCGTAACGTCGTGCCCTTGCTTACGATCGCGCCGAGTACCGTCCGGTCTACCTGGGGCGCATCGAAGCCGTAGCCGAAGGTACCGGAAGCGACCATGACTGGGCTCCGGAGAACAAGTCCGCGGCCGAGCTCGACGGTCACATCAGGACGCTCAGCCATGGAAAGCGTCCGTCATCAAATCCCACGCGATCCGGTCGGCGCGCACGCACGGTCCGTCCTGGCAGGTGAGGAAATAGCCAGCACCTGCGCGCGGCGCCGCGCAGCCAAGGCAGGTGCCGATCCCGCAACCCATCGGCGTTTCGAGCGCCACCTGGATGGACGAGAGCGAAATCTCCTGGCGAAGGGCAGCGTCGATTAATGCAGTGAGCATCGGAGTGGGGCCGCAGGTGAGGATGTCAACGGCCCCCACCCTGCCCTCCCCCGAAGGGGGAGGGAAATATTTGGCGAACAGTTCGACGACGGAGCCGGAGTGGCCGGCGCTGCCGTCATCGGTCGCGACACGAACGTCCGCACCAGGGAATCGCGACGCGGGCAGCAGTTGCGTTGCGATGCGCGCGCCTTCCAGCACGACGACGCTGCGACCACGGGCGATCAGGGCCCGGACGACGCCGGGAAATACCGCAACACCGAGGCCGCCGGCGACGCAGATCGCGGGCCGGTCTCCCTCCAGGTCGAAGCCCTGGCCGAGCGGTCCCAGCAGGTCCAGCTCGTCACCTTCATCGAGGCCCGATAGCCAGGAGCTCCCGGCGCCAACAACGTTGAAGATGAAGCCGACTCGCCCGCTGGCGGGATCAGTCCAGGCGGCACTGTAGGGCCGGCGGAGGATCGTGTGCGGAGCGCTGACCGCGAGCTGAAAGAACTGTCCGGGAGCCGCCGCGACCGCGGAGGGCGGGTGGTGAACGACAAGTTCAACGGCTCCGGCCATCGGGACCGAGCGCTCGACCACCACGGCGCCCCCACGCTGCCCTCCCCCAGAGGGGGAGGGTGATATCCGCTCGAGGGCGGTGGTCATGCCCGCACCACCTCGGGGGCTAGGGCGCTGACATACTCGCCGAGCGTGGCGACGCTCGAGCGGTGCTCACGGCGCGACGCTCGAAGCGCCTGCACCAGCGCCCTCGCGGTGTCAAGCGAGGTGAGACAGGGGATGCGGCGCTCAACCGAGGCGCGACGGATTTCGTACCCGTCCCGCAGCGGGACGCCGGCACCCTGGTCGGCCACGGGCGCGGATGCGGACACGGTATTCACCACCAGATGCACCTCGCCCGAATGGATGACGTCCACAACGTTCGGATGACCGTCCCGGAGTTTTTGCACGGTCGTCGCCGGGATCGCGGACTCGCGCAGGAACGCGGCGGTGCCGGCCGTGGCGAACAGCCGCAGGCCCAGCCCGTGAATCGCGCGGAGGATCGGCAGCGCCTCTTCCTTGTCGGCGTCGGCGATCGAGCAGAGCGCCGCACCGTCGGGCGGCAGTTCCTGCATGGTCGAGAGGAAGGCCTTGTACTGCGCCGTCGGCCAGTCTCGGGCGATGCCCATCGCCTCACCGGTCGATTTCATCTCCGGTCCGAGTACGGCGTCGACCGAGGGCAGCTTCGCCATGGAAAAGACCGGGACCTTTACCGCGAACAGCGCCCGGCTCGGCTGGAGGCCGCTGTCGAACCCGAACTCGGCCAGCGAGCGGCCGAGCGACGCGTGGGTGGCGAGCCTGACCATCGGCACGCCCGTGACCTTGCTGAGGAAGGGCACCGTCCGGCTCGCCCTGGGATTCACCTCGAGCACGTAGGGGACACCGTCCTGGATCACGAACTGGATGTTGATCAGTCCCACGGCCTTGAACAATCGGGCGATGGTGGTCGTCGCTTCCGCCACCCGGTCGGTCTCGGCCGGCGTGAGCGTGATCGGGGGATAGACGGCGAACGAATCACCCGAGTGGATGCCGGCGCGTTCGATGTGCTCGAGGATGCCCGGGATGAGCACCGTGTGCTCATCGCAAACGGCGTCGACATCGAGCTCACGACCAAGCAGGTACTTGTCGACGAGGATCGGGCCGCGCAGACCGAAGGCGATGGCCGCCTCGACATAACGTCGCAGGTCGTTGGCCGCGTGGACGATTTCCATGCCGCGGCCGCCTAGGACGTAGGAGGGTCGGACCAGCACCGGGTAGCCAACCCGGACGGCGATGGCGAGCGCCTGCTCCACGCTGGTGGCAGAACCGCCAGGCGACTGCGGGATGCCGGCGTCCCGCAACAGTGCCTCGCAGTGGCGCCGGTCTTCGGCCAGGTCGATGGTCTCGACCGTCGATCCGAGGATCCGAATCCCACCCGCGGCCAGCGCATCCGCGAGGTTGAGCCCCGTCTGGCCGCCGAACTGGACCATAACGCCAAGCACCGGGTCGCGTCGCAGCACGTTGCGCACGCCTTCGAGGTCGAGCGGTTCGAAATAGAGGCGCGTAGAGGCATCGAAGTCGGTGCTGCCCGCCTCCGGGTTGCTATTGATGAGCACGCTGTCGTAGCCCGCCTCCCGGATCGCGGCCGAGGCGTGGACGCTGCAGTAGTCGAACTCGATCCCCTGGCCGATGCGAATGGGCCCGGAGCCGATCACGGCCACCGCCTGGTTGGCGCCTGCGATGATCTCGTCCTCATCCTCGAAGGTCGCGTAGTAGTAGGGTGTGACCGCCTCGAACTCCGCAGCGCAGGTATCGACCTGGCGGAAGGTTGGCTCCATCGACGTTGCCGGTAGCCGGCCGCCACTGAGTTCGGAGATCCGTTCATCATCGAGACCCGCTCGCTTCGCGCGGCGCAGCAGCCCCCACCCTGACCCTCCCCCGCCAGCGGGGGAGAGGATTTGCGACGCTTGGATATCCGTAAGTTCCGACTCCAGCGCGGTGATGTAGGCGAGGCGATCGACGAACCACGGCGCATAGCCGGTGGCGGCGATCACCTCGTCGTGCATTTCGCCGTCGCGCAGGGCCTGGAGGGCGGCCATCAAGCGGCGGTCGTTTGGCTGATGCAGCAGGTCGGGACGGCCTCGCAGTTGCGAGGCCTCGGGCAGCCGCTGCTCCAGGGCACGAAGCGCCTTGCTGAGAGCGGCATCAAAAGTGCGCTCGATCGCCATCACCTCGCCGGTCGACTTCATCTGCGTGCCCAGTGTCCGGTCGGCGGCCGGGAACTTGTCAAACGGCCAACGCGGAATCTTGACCACACAGTAGTCGAGGGCAGGCTCGAAGGCCGCGCTCGTCTGCCCGGTGACGGCGTTGGCAATTTCATGCAGGCCTCGCCCGGCCGCGATCTTGGCGGCCACCCGCGCAATCGGATATCCGGTTGCCTTCGACGCCAGCGCCGACGACCGGCTCACCCGCGGATTGACCTCGATGACGTAGTACTGGTCAGACGCCGGATCCAGCGCGAACTGGACGTTGCAGCCACCCTCGATGTGTAGCGCTCGGATGATGCGCAGCGACGCTGAGCGCAGCATCTGATACTGCCGATCGGACAGCGTCTGGCTGGGGGCGACCACGATGCTGTCCCCGGTATGGACCCCCATCGGGTCGATGTTCTCCATGTTGCAGATGGCGATGCAGGTGTCGTTGGCATCCCGCATCACTTCGTACTCGATCTCTTTCCAGCCGGCGAGTGAGCGCTCCACCAGCACCTGGCGGATGGGGCTGGCCGCAAGGCCGTCGCGAACCACGGCTTCGAGCTCCAGCGGGCTCGCCGCCATCCCGCCGCCGGTGCCGCCGAGGGTGTACGCCGGCCGCACCACCAGGGGAAACCCAATCGACGCCGCAAACTCCCGGGCCTCCTCAATCGCCGTGACGGTGGCGCTATCCGGCACCGGCTCACCGATGCGGACCAGGACCGCTTTGAAGGCTTCCCGATCCTCCGCCTCGCGAATCGAGGCGAGCGGCGTCCCGAGGACACGAACCTGGCAGCGTTCGAGCACACCGGCATCGGCCAGCGCCACGGCCAGGTTGAGACCGGTTTGTCCACCGAGGGTCGGTAGCAATCCATCCGGTCGCTCGCGCTCGATGATCGCGCTGATGGCTTCGACGGTCAGCGGCTCGATATAGACGCGGTCCGCGATGCCCTCGTCGGTCATGATGGTCGCGGGATTGGAGTTCACCAGGATGGTGCGCACGCCTTCTTCGCGAAGCGCCTTGCAGGCCTGGGTTCCCGCGTAGTCGAACTCAGCAGCCTGGCCGATCACGATCGGCCCGGACCCGATGACGAGGACGCTGCTGGGACGGCGGACCGGCTCGCGCACGGTGATCGGCGCCGGTTGGATGCCCCTGACCAGGTCGAGGAACTCGTCGAAGATCACCTGGTTGTCCTGGGGACCGGCTCCGCCTTCGGGATGGAACTGCACCGAGCGGACCGGCAGGTGATCGTGCACCAGGCCCTCGACCGAACCATCGTGCAGGTTGCGATGACTGACCCGAAAGCCGCTGTTGGCGGGAAGGCTGTCGGCATCGACCTCGAACTCATGATTCTGCGAGGTCATGGTCACCCGGCCTGTCCGCAGATCGAGCACCGGGTGATTCCCGCCGTGGTGACCGAATCGCAGGCGCGACGTGCGCGCACCGGCCGCCTGTCCGACGAGTTGATGCCCAAGGCAAATGCCAAGCACCGGTAGGCGCCGAATCAACTGGCGAGTCATCGCTACGGCGGATTGGAGCTGCGACGGGTCACCGGGTCCGTTCGACAACACGACGGCGTCCGGCTTACGCGCGAGGATGGTGTCGAAATCGCTGTCGTGTGGAAGCACCTCGACCCCCACTCCGCGCGAGCGCAACGATCGCAGGATGTTGCGTTTGACGCCATAGTCGACGACCACGACCTTGAGCCCGGTCCACTGGCGGAAACCCCCACCCTGCCCTCCCCCAGAGGGCGAGGGTGTATAGAGCCCTCCCCCGTAGGGGGAGGGTGGATGGAGCGCCGGGTCGAGTCCTTCGACGAGGTCGCTGAATCCCTCGGAGACCTGGCGCACGAGATCTTGCTCCTCGAGCCGCGTCACCCGATGGACACGCTCGCGCAGCATGGGGAGTTCATCTGCCGGACCGATGATCGCGCGCTGCGCGCCGGTTCCCCGCAGGTGCCGCGCGAGCCGCCTGGTATCGCATCCGGTGATGATCGGGACGCCGTAGCCGTCGAGCCACTCGGCCAGCGACTGCTGGCTGCGCCAGTGCTGGTGAAAGGGGCTGAGCTGGCGCGTGATCAGGGCGCGCACCCAGGGACGGCCCGACTCGAGGAAGTCAGGTGTCGCGCCGTAGTTGCCGATCAGCGGATAGGTCATGACGACCATCTGGCCGGCGTAGGAGGGGTCCGAGAGCACCTCTTGGTATCCGGTCATGCAGGTGTTGATGACGACTTCGCCGGTGGCCTGGCTCGCCTGACCGCCGCGATCACCAAAAACGGTGAATCCGTCCTCGAGGATGAGGACCATCGGCTCAGGCATGCTGCAGCACGCGCTCCGTCACCACCTGGCCGCGACAGACGGTCATGATCACGCGACCACGCAATCGCCGGCCCTGGAACGGCGTGTTCTTGCCGCGACTCCTGAAGGACGACGCCTCGACCGTCCACTCTTCATGAGGATCGATCAGGATCCACTCGTCTTCCAGTGATTGGCCGACGATCTCTCGCGGCCGGGATACGCAGGCGCGGTAGACGACCCGACCATCCAAGCCGAGCCCGAGGATCACGCCGACGGCGGTCTCGAAGCCATGGAAACCGTAGGCACCCGCTTCCTTCGCTGACCGCTCGTGCGGCGCGTGGTCGGTGGCGATCACGTCGATCACCCCATCCACCAGGGCGTGCCGGAGGGCATCACGGTCATCCGGTGATCTCAGCGGCGGATTGACATTGCCGTGCGGGCCCATCGCCCAGGCATCTTGGTCGGTGAGCGCCAGGTGGTGCGGCGTGGCCTCGGCGGTGACCGGCAGTCCCTCTGCCTTCGCATTTCGAATCAGCTCGACGGCGCGGCGGGTGCTCATGTGCTGGATGTGGAGGCGTGCGCCTGAGAGGTTGCGCAGGGCATCGAGGGCGTCTTTTACCGCCGCGACTTCGGCATCCGGACCGTGCCCCAGGTCTTCGGCTTGGGCGTGGATCAGCACCGGCAATCCAGCCTCGGCCGCCGCCTCGAGGCCATGGCGGAGCACGATGGCGGTCATCGCGTGCCGCCCATCGTCAGACAACGCCACCGCCCCGGCCGCCTTGAGCGCGTCCGCGTCGGTAAGGTCCTGACCTTCAAGACCGACGGTTACCGCTCCGACAAAACCGATCCGGATCGGCAACGCCTCGCTCCGCGCCACCAGGCTCTGCAGCCGATCCGGGCTGTCTGTCACCGGGTCCGTGTTCGCCATCGCCAGGACGTGGGTGAAGCCACCGACGGCGGCGCTGGTCGCGCCTGACAGCAACGTCTCTTTCTGCGGGAAGCCGGGATCACGCAGGTGCGCGTGCAGATCCATCCAGCCAGGCGAGAGCACGAGCCCGGTTGCGTCGCGATCGCGGGCACCCTCGGCGTTGACTTCGACCGTTTGCGGCATCGAGAGGCCGCCCGGTCCCAGCACGCGGACGTGATGCAGGCGCATCAGCCGTCCAACCGCTCGAGAATGCGAACCGAATCTTCCCCGTCGGTCTCGGTCAGATGGACCTCGACCCATTCCTGCCGCGAGGTCGGCACATTCTTGCCGATGTAGTCCGGGCGGATGGGGAGCTCGCGGTGGCCGCGATCCACCAGCACCGCCAGCTGGATCTGAGTCGGCCGACCCGCCTCGATCACCGCGTCGATGGCCGCCCGAACCGTCCGTCCGTTGAAGAGGACGTCGTCGACGAGCAGCACCGGGCGCCCGTCAACCGCCGCCGCCGGCAAGCCCTCACCCTGCCCTCCGCCGCCGGCGGGGGAGGGTCGCTGCATGAGCGTAAATGCTTTCGGCAAATCATCGCGATAGGCGCGAACGTCGAGCGCCATGACCGGAATGCGCACGCCTTCGAGCTGCTCGAGCGCGGCCGCCAAGCGCTCGGCGAGCGGAAGGCCACGGGTGACGATGCCCAGCAGGCTCAACTGCGCCAGGTTCGGTTGGCGCTCGATGATCTCGTGGGCGATCCGACGCCAGGCGCGACGCACGCCCTCGGCGTCCAGGATCACCGCCTTGGCGGCTGGGGTCTGCAACATCAGCGCTCCATCGCCCAGTCGAGCACCGCCATCCGAGTCCATAGTCCGTT
>VBIS01000239.1 GCA_005880605.1 Chloroflexota bacterium | reverse complement strand
AGCCTGCGAAGCATCCGCCGCTCGAGGAGGTACTCGTGGCCGCGGAGGCGAGCAGCGGTCACGTCCCGGACGCTCCCCACCGCTCGCTCGTACTCCAGCAAACCCTCCAGCACGTCGATCGTGGTGTGGAACGACCCCCGCGTTGATCCGTTCTCTTGCTCGCAGTTCCAGCCGCCATCGCTCATCTGCTCGCCGAGGAGCCGGGCGACAATGGGCTCGACGTCCTCGCCGAAGTAGGCCCCGATCGCCACGGTTCTGCCGTTTATGCAGGGCTCCACCTCGCCCAGAAAGAAGGACTCGCCTGCGTGCTCCCATCTGCAGTGCTCGCGGACCAGGCGGACGGCGTGGCGCGCTCCTGCGCTGGCAGGATCAAGACCGAACGCTCGCAGCAGCATCAGGCTCCAGGTCGTGGAGGTCCATTCGGGGAAGAGGGTGCCTTGCCTGTCGGGTGGCAGTGATTGCCACCAGTTCGCCGCGGCCGTGGAGGTAAATGTGGGGATGCCTGCATCCCACTGGCCATTCTGGCGCTGGAGGGCGAGCAACCGTGCGCCCCAGCCCTCACTGGCGACGCGGGCACGCTCGGCCGCGACCTGCTCCTCGGGCGCATCAGTAAGGTCACGCATCACCTGCCAGCGGATCGCCGGGTCGGAGTCCAGCAGCCAGTCGACGACATCCATTCGCTTCGACCTCCTCTTAGCCGACCGGCTAGACCAGGTAGTCGTAGAGCAGCTCTTCGCTGCCCAGCGGCCGGAAGTTCAGCTGGATCTGCTCCATCCGCTGCAGCAGCGGCGCCAGGTCCGCCTTATGCCTGAGCTCGATGCCGACCAGGGCCGCCCCGCGCTCCTTGTTGGTCTTCTTGATGTACTCGAAGCGCACGATGTCGTCGGTCGGCCCCAGCGCATCGTCGACGAACTGGCGTAGCTGGCCTGGTTTCTGCGCGAACTCGATGATGAAGTAGTGCTTGCGCCCCTGGTAGACGAGGCTGCGCTCCATGATCTCGGGGTAGCGGAGGATGTCGTTGTTGCCGCCGCTCAGCACGCAGACCACCGTCTTGCCCTTGATATCGCGCGCCGCATCCTCGAGCGCCGAGAGCGCGAGTGCGCCCGCGGGCTCGGTGATGATGCCCTCGTTCTGGTAGAGCTCGATCATCGTGGTGCAGATCCGCCCCTCAGGGACAAGCACGACCCGATCGACGTTCTCGCGGCAAAGCTCGAAGGTGAGTTCGCCCGTGGTGCGGACGGCCGCCCCGTCGACGAAGGTGTGGAGCTCGTCGAGGGTGACCACCCTCCCTTGCTTCAGCGCCTCGTACATCGAGGGCGACCCGGCGGGCTCGGCCCCGATGATCGAGATCGATCGATTTCGCTCCTTTAGATAGGATGCGACGCCAGACGCAAGGCCCCCGCCGCCGATCGGGACGATGACCACGCCGACCTCGCCCCGTAACGCATCGTGGATCTCCTTGCCCACCGTCCCCTGCCCTGCGATCGTCAGCATGTCGTCGAAGGGATGGACGAAGATCCCACGCGCCTGTTGGCAAAATTCCTGCGCAGCGTGGTTGGCCTCGTCATAGGAATCGCCGACCAGCCGGATCTCCACCAGGTCGCCGCCAAAGTCCTCGACCCGCTCGATCTTCTGGGTCGGGGTGATGCGGGGCATGAAGATCGTCCCCTTGATGCGCAGGTGCGCACAGGCAAAGGCGACGCCCTGGGCATGGTTGCCGGCACTGGCGCAGACGACCGGACGGCGCCGGTCATCGGCCGACAGGGACGCGATCTTGTTGTAAGCGCCGCGGATCTTGAAAGACCGCACTGCCTGCATGTCCTCGCGCTTGATCAGGATGTTGGCCCCGTACAGCTCGGACAGCCGCGGCGATGGCTGAAGAGGGGTCGCCGACACGATGCCTTGCAACCGCCGTTCCGCCTCCTCGACTGCGCGCGTGATTTCCATCGCGTCCCGAATAGTACCGGGCTGATCCCTGCGCCGGTTCACGAAGCCGTCACCAAACCGCCAACGGATCGCGTCCGTGCTCCTCACCGATCGGACCTAAGCCGTGTCCGAACTGCGGCAACAGGTGAAATCTCTCTGACGGCCCTATCGGTGCGTCTGGGGCGGTCATATAGTCGATGCACCCGGAGGCGCCCGGTCTCCGAGACGGACCTTATTCGGCAGGAGGAAATTTGATGAGCAAGCGCGAGAAGAAACACGGCGAGCAGGGCGGGCAACCGCAAACCCAGCCGTGGCCGAGCAAGCAGGGCGGCGCCCAGCCTGGCCAGCAGTGGCCAAGCAAGCAGGGCAACCAGCCCGAGCAGAAGCCGACCACCTGGCCGACGCAGCCCGGACAGAGCCGCTAGATCCGACTTTCGTCATAAGCGCGCCCCGGCGTGGAAAGGCGCGCGAGACTGAGTGGCGCCCCATCGCGGTGGGGCGCCACTTTGCATTTATAGCTAGCGAAAAAACGCCGCCAGCCGCTGCGCTTCATCGTCGACCTCGCGTCGCATGGACTTCGGGATCGGCTCGAACGGTTTGAGCTCGACGCGGTCACGTTCGAGGCGCCAGGTCCCGGCAACCGCCCCATCGATGAGGAAGGTGGGAACAGAGTGTGGCGTCCTGGTATTGAAGACCAGCGGGCGGTACTTCTCGGGAAGGATCTGAGTGCGGCGCGCATGCACCAGGAGCGTGGCGTCCCAGGTCGGCAAGAAGCGGACCGGCGCCGGAGTGTCGGCATCGGGCAACGGCGCCCGCGGCAGGTCGATCAAATCTTTGCCCTTTTCGTCGCGGAAGTGTCGGAGGGACATTCGCCCGAGCACCGGAACCAATTTCGTGTGCGGGATTCCACCCCAGTC
>VBIS01000250.1 GCA_005880605.1 Chloroflexota bacterium | reverse complement strand
TCGGCATCGGGGTCCAGGCCCCCACCGCCGACTGGGGCAAGATGGTCGCCGACGGGCAGGACTTCATGTTCCTGGCGCCCTGGCTCGTCATCTTTCCTGGCCTGATGATCCTGCTCACCGTGCTCGCCTTCAATCTGATCGGAGACGGGCTGCGCGATGCGCTCGACCCGCGGGCCCGGGCGTTGTTTCGGGGCGTTATCGGCGGCGTGGCAGCAGGCGGGGCCAGCCTCGCGGGGCCGCGGCCAGGCCTCGACGCAGACTCGGAACTTACCTAGGGGCTTTACAGATCGGCCAGAGGTGCTTTCGGCCTGCGGCAATTCGGTGGGCACCACGGAGGGACAGCCCGTTTCGGGCGGCACCCTGCTGGTGACCTTCAAGGACGACCTCAAGACGCTCGATCCGGCGATCGGCTACGACACGGACTCGTGGTCGATCGAGCGCGCCATCTACAACGGGCTGCTCGACTACAAGGGGTTCACCACCCAACTGCAACCGGACCTCGCCGCCGACATGCCGAAAATCAGCGCGGACGGCAAGACCTACACCTTCAAGATCCGTTCGGGGGTCAAGTTCAGCAACGGCCGTACGGTGACGGCTGACGACTTCAAATATTCCTGGGAGCGGATGCTCAACCCCAACACCGCTGGACCGATGACCGGCGGGTCATTCTGGGGCGGGGTTCATGGTGCCCAGGACTTCTTCGCCGGAACGACCACCAGTATTCCCGGGTTTAAGGTGATCGACCCCAGTACGCTCGAGATCGACCTGGATTCCCCCAACCAGTCCTTTCTCAATATCATCGCCATGCCTTTCGGGTTCGTCGTCGCCAAAGAGGCGGTGGCGGCCGCGGGCAGCGATTATGCCCACAAGCCGGTCGGCACCGGGCCCTTCACGTTGGATAAGTGGACGCCCGGCCAACTGATCGTGTTGAAGAAGAATGCGAGCTACTTCGGGACCAAACCCTATCTCGATGAGGTCGATGCCCAGATCGGCGTGACCCAGGAAGTCGGGTACCTTCGCCTGCAGAACAACCAGGTGGACATCGTCCAACCGGACGTGACCATCCCGTCGGCGCAATACATCCAGCTCTCGGCGAATCCGAACTGGAAGAACCGGATCCTGAAGGCGCCGAACGTCGATATCTGGTACCTGGCGATGAACGCCACGATGAAGCCGTTCGACAATAAGCTGGTCCGCCAGGCCTTCAATTACGTGGTGAACAAGGCCAACCAGGTCAAGATCCTCAATGGTCGCGGCGTGGTCAACAACGGCATCCAGGCGCCGGCCATGCCCGGCCATGTGGCGAACTACAATCCGCTCGGCCTGGACGCCAACGGGCAGAACATCCAGAAAGCGAAGGATCTTCTCAAGCAGGCGGGCTACGACGCCAGTCACGCGTTCCCAGCCCAGGACCTCGTGTACGCGAAGGCCAACGCGGACTCCGACCGCCTCGCCGCGTCGATCCAGCAGGACTTCCAGCAGGTGGGCGTGACCCTGAACCTGAAGGGCTTGGCCTTCAACGCCTTCCTGGACATCACCGGGAAGCCGAACACCACCGCGTTGAGCTACAACGGCTGGTTCCAGGATTTCCCGGATCCATCCGACTTCATCGACCCGATCCTCACCTGCGCCGCGGCTAACGTCACGGCCAACGGCGGCAATGTCGCCTTCTACTGCAACAAGGACGCCGACAAGATCGCCGACCAGGCTCGCGGCGACACCAACGCGGCGGAGCGACTCAAGCTGTACCAGCAGTTCCAGGACATCGTCGTTACGCAAGATTTTCCGTGGGTCCCGATGTACTCCACCGTCCAGACCAACCTGTCCGCGACCCGGGTGCATGGCTTTCAACTGCATCCCGTCTGGCCCTTCGTACTGACCAGCATTTGGGTGACGGGCGGTGCGCCCAGCCTGGCTCCGGCGAGCGCCTCGGCCAGTGCCTCACCGTCCTAACGACGCGGATCGAAATCACGGAAGGGAGGACCGTCTCGGTCCTCCCCTCCCCGACTCGCTGAGTCGATGACGGCCTACATCATCCGGCGGCTCTTGTGGATGGTGCTGGTGCTCTTCGGCGTCGCCGCCGTCACTTTTGTGATCGCCTTCCTGGTGCCGGGTGATCCGGCGCGCCTCTACGCGGGTACCAACGCCTCGCCGGCGGCGATCAAGATCATCCATCACCAGCTCGGCCTCGATCGACCGCTGTGGACCCAGTTCGGTGATTACATGTGGCGCGTGCTTCATCTCGACTTCGGCTTCTCGTACCGATACCAGACGCCGGTGCTTCCGGCCATCCTGCAACGGTTTCCCGCGACCGCCGAGCTGGCGCTCGCCGGGGTGTTCTTCGAGCTGATCATCGGCCTGCCCATCGGCATCCTCTCCGCCATCCGGCCGGGCAGCTTCTGGGATCGCGCCACCATGGTGTTCACCTTCGTCGCCCTGGCCGCACCGCCCTTCTGGCTTGGCCTGCTCTTTCTCTTCGTGTTCGGCGTGCTGCTGCCGGTGCTCCCGATTGGCGGCTATGGCGGCGGGGCTCCGCAGTATCTGCTGCTTCCGGCGCTGACGCTCGGCCTCGGTGGCGCCGCCTACTATGCGCGGCTGCTCCGGGCCAGCCTGCTAGACATCCTCAAGAGCGACTACGTCCGCACCGCGTGGGCCAAGGGATTGACGGAGCGCCAGGTGATCCAGAAGCACGCCATCCCCAACGCCCTGACCGTCATCGTCAGCCAGCTCGGGATGGACCTCGGCTACTTCCTCGCCGGCGTGGTCGTGATCGAAACCGTCTTCGCCTGGCCCGGCATCGGCAAGCAGGCGGTCGACGCCATCTTTACGCTGGACATTCCACTCGTGATGGGCACTGTGCTCTTTGGCGCGCTCCTGATCGTCACCGCGAACGTGGTGGTGGACATCTCCTATACCTTCCTGGATCCGCGTGTCCGCTACTCCT
>VBIS01000249.1 GCA_005880605.1 Chloroflexota bacterium | reverse complement strand
CTCCTCGGCGACCTGCAGGAAGAGGCCGTCGGTGAACTTCATGATGTTTGCCTTGTGGACGGCGGTGACCTTGCGGCGCCCGTGGGAGCGCGCGTAATTGAAGGCGAAGTTGACGATCCGTGCGCTGGCCGTGACCGAGATGGGCTTGATGCTGAGCCCGGAGTCGGCCCGGATCGGCTTGCCGGTCGCGGCGCTGATCTCCTTGATCATCTGTTCCGTCTCCGGTTTGCCTTCCTGGAACTCGATGCCGGCGTAGATGTCCTCGGTGTTTTCGCGCACGATGACCAGGTCGATATCGTTGTAGCGGGAGCGCACCCCCGGATAGCTCTTGCAGGGCCGGACCAGCGCGTAGAGGTCAAGCTCCTTGCGCAGCGCGACGTTGACCGACCGGATCCCTTTGCCGATGGGGGTCGTCAATGGCCCCTTGATCGCCACCTTGTTGCGGCGGATCGACTCCAGCACGTGAGACGGCATCGGTGTGCCCTCTTTCTCCATCACGGCCAGGCCGGCGTGCTGGACGTCCCAATCGAACTGGACGCCGGTCGCCTCCAGGACGCGCCGGGCCGCCTCGCTGACTTCCGGACCAACCCCGTCGCCGGGGATCATCGTCACGCGGTGCACAGCCAAAACGTGTCCAATGGTAGCAGCGCCCCTTGCCCTATCCTTCTTATGTGGCGCACGTCGGGCTGCAAAGCAGCCCATTCGAGACCCGGGCGCAGAGTCCGATCGCCCAGGCCAATTACAAGCTCTGGATCGAGCACGCGCGCGCCGAGAACCGACGCGAGCTGGAGCGGCTGATCGCGACGCTGCACGATGACTGCGAGTACCACGTCGTGCCGCTGGGCCAGCGCTGGCACGGCAAGGACGAGGTCCGCGAATTCTACCGCGGTCTCTGGCGCGGTATCCCCGACGTCAAGCTGACGCTACTCAACCGTGTCGACGCCGAGGATTGCATCGTCGAGGAGTCGGAGGTGTTCGGCCGGATGGATGGGCCGCTCTTCGGCATCGAGCCGAGTGGCCGGGGGCTTCGCTATCGCGTCGTGATCTTCTTCCCCGTCCGCGACGGGCTCTTCACCGGCGAGCGGGTGTACTTCGACGTCGCCGAATTCGCCCGCCAGGTGCCGGCGGCCCGCCCGCTGCTCGACGGACACCAACCCGGACAGACCGTATAATCCCGCGGGCATTATGAAGGTTGGCGTTCCGAAGGAAAGCCTTGCCGGCGAGCGTCGCGTCGCGCTCGTTCCGGAAGCCGCCCGCGGGCTGGTCAAGGCCGGCCTGCAGGTCACGATCGAGACAGGCGCCGGCACCTCGGCCTTCTTCAGCGACGCGGCCTACATCGACGTCGGCGCCAACGTGACGGACGCGGCCACCGCTCTCGGAAGCGACGCCGTGCTCAAGGTGCAGCCCCCGACGCCCGAGGAAGTCGGTCGCCTCCACACCGGCGCGGTGCTGATCAGCTTCCTGCAGCCGGCTACCAATGCGGACGCAGTCAAAGCGCTGGCGAAACAAAAGGTCAGCGCCTTCAGCCTCGATCTGGTGCCGCGTATCAGCCGGGCGCAGAGTATGGACGCCCTGTCTTCGCAGGCCGGCATCGCCGGCTACAAATCGGTCCTGCTCGCCGCCAATCACCTCCCGAAGTTCTTCCCCTTGCTGATGACCGCCGCCGGCACTGTGGCCCCCGCCCGGGTGCTCGTGATGGGCGCCGGGGTCGCCGGGTTGCAGGCGATCGCGACCTCGCGCCGGCTCGGTGCGGTCGTGGAGGCCTACGACGTGCGGCCCGCCGTTAAAGATGAAGTCCACAGCCTCGGCGCCACCTTCTTGGAACTGCCGCTCGAGGCGCAGGAGGGGACGGGTGGCTATGCGCGCGAGCAGTCGGAGGACTTCCTTCGGCGGCAGCGCGAGCTGCTCGGTGACCGGGTGGCCGCCTCCGACGTCGTGATCACGACCGCGGCCATCCCCGGCCGCAAGGCACCGATCCTCGTCACGGCGGACATGGTCCGCCGAATGCGCCCCGGCTCGGTGATCGTCGACCTGGCCGCTGAGACCGGTGGCAACTGTGAGCTGACCAAGCCTGGTGAAATCATCCAGGTCGGGGGCATCACGATCGACGGCACCCGTAACCTGCCCAGCCTGATGCCGGTTCACGCCAGCCAGCTGTACAGCAAGAACGTCTCGACCCTGTTGTTGTTGCTGGTCAAGGACGGCGCGCTCAAGCTGGACTTCGACGACGAGATCGTCAAGGGCGCCTGCGTCACGCACGATGGCGCGATCGTAAACCCGCGCGCCAAAGAGCTGGTGGAGGCCGCGAGCAAATGAGCGGGAACCTGCTCAACGAGTTCACCATCTTCGTGCTCGCCATTTTCATCGGCTTCGAGGTCATCTCGAAAGTGCCGACGATTCTCCACACCCCCCTCATGTCTGGGACCAACGCCATTCACGGCATCATCCTGGTCGGCGCCATTTTGATCGCCGCCACGGCGCGCGACCCGTTGCAGATCGTGCTCGGCCTGGTCGCCGTGATCCTGGCCACGATCAACGTCGTCGGTGGGTTCGTCGTGACCGACCGGATGCTGGAGATGTTCAAAGGACGTCAACCGGCCAGGCTCGCCAAACCCACGGAGAAGACGCCGCCCGAGAAGACCGCCAGATGACGGTCTGGGTCGCGCTCGCCTATCTCCTTGCCGCCGTCCTGTTCATCGTCGGCTTGATCGAGTTGAGCTCCCCCAAGACTGCCCGGCGCGGCAACCAGATCGCCGCGGTCGGCATGGTGATCGCCCTGCTGGCAACCATCCCTCTTCTGCACTTCACTTCCGCCGGGATTGCGATCACGATTATCGGCATCCTGATCGGCGTCCCGATCGGGGCCATCGGCGCGCGCCAGGTGAAGATGACCGCCATCCCGCAGATGGTGGCGCTCTTCAACGGCGTGGGCGGTGGAGCCGCCGCGGTC
>VBIS01000248.1 GCA_005880605.1 Chloroflexota bacterium | reverse complement strand
TCTTGGGCGGAAGCGTGGAGTTCCAGTGCGCGATCGAGCGCCCGCCGCTTCTCCGCCAGCGCCCAGCAGGCTGGATCTCGACAGAGATAGGCGCTTCGACCGGCCACCCGCTTTGGGTCGGCGACCACCGCACCGTCGACGACCGCCAGCCGGTGGAGCGACGACCGCGGCTTGACCTGCCGGCAGCCGATGCAGGTGCGTTGGGGCTCAGCCGGCAACATCTCCCTCCCCCTCCGGGGGAGGGTCAGGGTGGGGGCTTGCCTCTTCCACCGATGGCTTGATGTCGATCCGCCACCCGGTCAGCTTCGCCGCCAGCCGAGCGTTCTGCCCATCCTTTCCGATAGCCAGGGAGAGCTGGTTTTCGGGCACCTGGGCGGTCGCCGTTCGGGACTCGCGGTCGATCTCCACGGTGAGCACCTGGGCCGGGCTGAGCGCATTGGCGACCAGCTGAGACGGTTCATCCGACCACGGGATGATGTCGACTCGCTCCGACCCGAGCTCGCCGACGACGCTGCGGATCCGTACCCCTCGAGGGCCGACGCAGGCGCCCACTGGGTCGATGCCGTCCTGGTTTGCCGACACGGCGACCTTGGTTCGGACGCCTGGTTCGCGTGCCAGCGCACGGATGACGACCGCTCCCGACGCGAGTTCCGGGATCTCGAACTCGAGCAAGCGCCGGACCAGCGCCTTGTGCGCGCGCGATACGAGCACCTGCGCCCCGCGGCTGCGCTTGCGTTCCTCGAGCAGGAGGACCTTCAGGTGCTGGCCGACGCGGATCTGCTCATCGGGGATTTGTTCCTCCGGCGGCAGCACGCCCTCGGCCTTGCCCAACTCGAGGTAGATGGTGTGACCGTCGGAGCGCTCGGCAATGCGCTCGACGATCCCGCTCAGCATCTCCCCCTTGTGCTCGAGGACGTCCTTGAGCACCTGGTCCTTCTCGGCATCGCGCAAACGCTGGAAGACCACTTCCTTGCTGATCTGGGCGGCCAGCCGCGCAAAGTCTTCGGTTGGCAGTGGGACGTCGACCAGGTCGCCAACAGAGGCGGGGCCGAGTTTCGTGGCCTCTTCGAGACTGATCTCCGTGGCGGGGTCCGCCACGGTTTCGACCACCCGGCGCCGGCCGAAGATGGCGATCTGGGCAGTATCCGGGTCAACGTGGACCCGGATGCCCTCGGGCGGATTGAAGGCGCGCCGGTAGGCGGTGGCCAGGGCCGTTTCCATCAGGCTCAACAGCGACTGCTTGGAAATGCCCTTCTCTTCCTGGACCTGATCGAGTGCCTTGACGAAATCTGACTTGAGCATCAGTGGCGCGACAGGTCGATTGCCAGCCGGGCGGAGAGGATGTCCGCCAGCGGGATCGCTACCGTTTTCCGATGCTTGCCTTCGCCGAGTTGCAACTCGATCATGTCGTCGGAGACGGCGGTCAGCTGTCCTTCCGCGACCTGCTCGCTGTCGCCCAGGCGATAGCGGACATTGGCGCGCTTGCCCACGAAGCGGCGGTACTCGTCGAGGTTGCGCAGCGGGCGTTCGGCGCCCGGCGAGGAGACTTCCAGCTCATAGCGGGTGGGAAATGGATCAGCCTGGTCGAGTAAAGCACCGAGCGATTTGCTGACCCGCTCGCAGTCATCGAGCGTCACGCCGTCGGGCCGGTCGATGCGAACCCGCAGTGTCGTGTTACCGCCAGAGCCTGCCAGCGTGAGGTCATAGAGCTCGTAGCCGAGGAACGTCAGCGTCGGCATGATCAATTCCCGGATCCGGTCGAGCTGACTCGTGGTTGGCGCAGACACCATTAAATGAAAAAGGGCCGACGGCCCCGCACTGCAAGCTTCGTATTCACTTGGCCCTGAGTATACCTACGCCTCAAACGCTCGCATGGCACTAAAGCGCCGCTCGCGTGGGCCGGCGGGCCCGCGTTCTACCTGGGGTCGAGCCGCCTCCATACGACGAGCAGCGGGCTTGCATTAAAAATTGATGAATAGGTTCCGCTGACGATCCCGATCAGCAGCGCGAGGGTAAAGCCCTTGATATTTTGCGGCGAGATCAAAAACAGCGCGACCAGCACGAAGACGACCGTCATCGACGTGTTCAGCGATCGCGCGAGCGATTGGATGATGCTGAGGTTGACGTTTTGCTCGAAGGTCAGGCGGCTCGCTTGCCGCAGGTTCTCTCGGATCCGGTCGAAGATGACGATCGTGTCATGGACCGAGAAGCCAATGACGGTGAGCGCCGCGGTGACGAACAGCGTGTTGATCTCTCCAAGCGGCGAGTTGAAGACCCTGCCGAGGATCGACCAGATGCCGGTGAGGACGAAGACGTCGTGGAGCAGCGCCAGGATGGCGGCGATCGCGAACTTGTAGTTGAAGCGGATGCTCAGGTAGATGACGATCAGGATGGACGCGATCAAAATCAGCCCGCCCGCTCCCACCACGAGCTCGCGGGCAATCGTCGGTCCCACCTGCGCGTAGCTCGACCGGGACGGATCGAGCGGGAACTTCTTGGCGAGATCGGCCCGGATCGTGGTTTCCTGTACCGACGAGAGCGGCTTGGTCGTGACCAGCGCGCCGTTCGGGCCAGCCTGTTGCACCGTGGCCTCCACGTTGAAGGTGTCCATCTCTTTCTGGACGGCCGTGGCCTGGATTGGCCGGGTAAAGGCCAGGTTGTACTGGTCGCCGCCGGCGAAGTCGATGCCCAGGCGAAAGCCGAGGAACGCCATGGAGAGCATCCCCGGCAGGATGATCGCCAGCGAGAGCAGGAAGTACAGGTTGCGGCGCCCGACGATATTCATGGCGTCCTCAGGCCGCCTTGGGCGCGGGCGGTTGCACACCGTAGAGGGCGAGCCGGCGGGCCGGTCGCAGCCCGGCGAGGATCTGCAGGAACTGCTGGGTGGTTACGATCGCCGAGAACATGCTGACGCCGACGCCGACCGCCAGCGTGATCGCG
>VBIS01000068.1:9560-16984 GCA_005880605.1 Chloroflexota bacterium | reverse complement strand
CCGTCCCAGCTAAACAGAAGCCAGGCGGCGAAAAACAGGCTGAATCCAGCCCACCCGGCGAGCACGATCAAGAGGCGGCGGTTGTTTGCCATTGGCGCCGTTCGCGTCGGCTATATAGGCAACCTTCCGTCCCCCGCAATCCTGAAGGTCCTTGTGCGGTCGTTGATCGGACTGCGACAGCGCCGTCATTCCCCTCCGGCTAGGAGGGCCGCCTCTTCCCTCCCCCGCTCGCGGGGGGGGTCAGGGAGGGGACTTGCTACTGCCCAGCTTCGCCGACGGTGACCTCGAGCTCCTTGAGCTCGCCCGCCCGAACGACGCGGACCGTCTGCGTTGCGCCGACTTTGGCCTTTCGCAGTCCGGTGTACAGGTCCTCGAGGCTACTCGTCGTGGTGCCGTTGAGGGCAACCAGCGTATCGCCCTGCATCAAGCCGGCTTTGTCGGCCGGACTCTGCGGCTCGACCGCGACGATCAGCAGGCCGCTGTCCTGCTTTGCCTTCGCCTTCACCGGTTCGGGCAGCGCGACTTCCTGGGTCCCAATGCCCAGGTAGGGGCGCCGAATCCTTCCGTCGGCCTTGAGGCTGGCGATCACCCGCTCCGCGACGTCCATCGCAATCGCGCGCCCGTCGCCACGCCCGAAGACCCAGCTATTCATGCCAATCGCTCGCCCATCGACATCGACCAGCGGACCACCGCTGAACCCCGGATACAACGGCGCGTTGGTTTGGATTAGATGCTCGATCTCGCTGCCGCGCCAGCCGCGCCAGGAGGACGAAACCGCGCTGATCGTCCCGAAGGTCGCCTTCAGGCTCCCTGGACGCCCGATCGCCAGGACGATCTGTCCCGGACGCAGCTCGTCCACCTTGCCACGGGGCATCGCCGGTGCGGACAGGCCTTCGACTTTGAGAAGCGCCAGGTCGGTGGCCGGGTCGCGCCCGACCAGCGTGGCCTTGGCACTCTTGTCATCGGCGACGACCTGGATGTCGTCCTCCTGTTCGACGACGTGGTTGGCCGTCAGCACGAGGCCGGCGTCCCACACGATGCCAGTGCCGGCGCGCCCGCGACGGGCGTCGACCCGGACTACGCTCTTGCTCGCCTTCTCGACAAGCGCGGCGATGTCATTCGATAGGTCTTTGAGAGTCGCCATGGTAATTAGTTTTGCTCCTTTGTACGTCGATTCCTGGATGGCTCTCACACTACGGCTGGAGGAGCTCCGCCAACTTCACCCGAACGGCCAGTCCGCGACCCGGATCTTCGGCTAGGGCGTCAGCCGTTCGGCCAGGTATTTGACGGCGATCGGGTAGCGGTACTCGATCGCGTCATGGGTGGCGTCGAAGAGTTCGAAGAAGACGTCTCGGACCCCGATGGCCGCCAGCGCCCGGCGAAAGCCTTCGGCGCCGAGGTCGAGGAAATACTGGTCGCGCTTGCCCGCGTCGATGTAGATGGCGCGCATCTTGCCCAAGGCTTCGGCGTGGTGCGGCACCATGCGAACCGGGTCCCAACGCAGCCATCGTTCCCAAACCTCAGGAATCATCTGGCCTGTCGCGGTGTCGTACGGCAAGCGCACGGTGCCGTCTTCATCGGCCGAGTAGCAGGCCGCCATGCACCAGTCGTTGAGCAGCTCCCCATCCCCTTCCTTGCTGAACGCCGGCCGGCTGCGGAAGTCCTTCCAGAACTCCTCGAACGAACTCTTGTACTTGTCACGTAGGGTTCGGACGGACTTGCCGAAGGCGTTCGCATAGGACAACTCGAACAGCGCGTCGCCGGCATGCGTCGCCAGGCCGCCGAAGAGGTCGGGTCGCAGCATCGGTGTCACCATCGCCCCGTAGCCGCCGCTGGACTTCCCCATGATGCCGCGGTGGCGCGCCTCGGACAACGTGCGGTAGTGGCTGTCAACCCAGGGGACGATCTCATTGCAGAGATAGCTGTGGTACTGGCCGGTGCCGGGCGAGTCGAGGTACTGACTTCCGCCGATCGAGGTCCAGCAATCGACATATATAAGGATGCACGGCGGCGCTCCGCCTGCGCCGAATTGGGCGTCGGTGAGCTCGGGAAAGTTGCGCCGGAAGGGGTTGCGATTCCGCCACATGTCGATCTGGCCGGTCAACCCCTGGATGACGTAGATGCTGGGATACCGCCGTTGTGGCTCGGCATCGTAACCGGGCGGCAGGTATACCCACAGCGGCCGCTGGGAGGGATCATGCAGCGGGTTGCCCTTGAGCAGCTCGCTCTCGAAGAGGTGCTCGTCGAAGCGGCCCTTCGGTTCGAAGAACCAGGGAGGCAGCTGTGGCACGATGCCACTATAAGGAGTGGCTATCACACGATGCGGCTGGGCCGAGGGCGATCCCTTGATGCGCGACTACCACGACCGCGAGTGGGGCGTGCCCGTACATGACGATCGCTTGCTCTTCGAATTCCTGGTGCTCGAGGGTGCCCAGGCCGGGCTCAGTTGGATGACGATCCTCCGCAAGCGGGAGGCCTACCGCGCGGCGTTCAAGGGCTTCGATCCGGCCGCCGTCGCCCGCTTCAACGATGCGAGTGTCGAGCGCCTCATGGGGCTGAGCAGCGTCGTGCGGAATCGACTCAAGATCAAGAGCGCCATCAAGAACGCGCGCGTGGTCCGGTCGATCGCGGATGAACGAGGCAGTTTCGATGCCTATGCCTGGTCGTTTGTCCGGGGTCGACCGAAGCGAAATACGTGGAAGACGATGGGCGACATCCCCGCCCAAACGGCTGAGGCCCAGGCGCTAAGTAAAGACTTGATCGCGCGCGGCGCGACCTTCGTCGGGCCGACGATCTGTTACGCCTTCATGCAGGCGACCGGTCTGGTCAACGACCACCTGGTCAGCTGCTTTCGATACCGCCAGGTTTAGAGCCCCCACCCTGCCCTCCCCCAGAGGGGGAGGGAATTTCGAGGTTAGGAGCCGCCACCCTCCTCCACCCAGAGGGGGTGGGAATTCGAGGCTAGGACCAGGGCGTGACGGGCCTCGGCTGCAGCTCGTCGTCCACGTAGACGGCGTCGACCTTCTCGTCGTAGAAGCAGAGCAGGTTCTCGATCTTGGGGCATTCCGGGATGGGCGCCGGGTAGCCCCAGACGATATCCGTGAACTCCTTGCCCTTCACGGTAACCGACCAGTAGGATGCCTTGCCCTTGTAGGGACAGCGGGTCGAGGTGTTGGTTGCCGTCAGCAAATCCTGCCGCACGTCGAGCTTGGGAATGTAGTAGCGCGTCGGAAGTCCGGTCTCGATCAGCAGCCGAGGCCGTGTGGTCTCTGCGACAACTTCGCCCCCGACCACGATCTTGACGTGGCGCGAGCTGTTGAGCACGTCTACGCGGTGGTAGGGATCGCGTGGATGCACGAACACCTCGTCGTCCTCCTCGAACCAACTGTCCATCTTGTCCCAGTAGAAGGCGACGTAGTCCTTCAGGTCGGCGCGCTCCGGCTCGAGGTAACGCCAGGCGGCTTTCTCGGCGACGCGATCACCAACCTTCAGTGAGTAGAAGGTGGCTTGCCCTTTCCCCGGATGGTTGCTGGTGTAGCTGGTCGGGACAAACAGATCAAGACGCACATCTTTGACCGGGAAGTAATAGACGGCGAGGCGCTTGTTCTCGAGCATGAGCATGACGGCGCGCGAATCGGCAACCGTAATGCCGGCGAGGAACACCCGAACACGACGCTGGGTGGATTCGAAAAGGATGCCGTCTCCGGCCTGCCGACGATCGAGTTGCTCGATCACTTTGTCCTCAAGCGCCTTTGCCATAGCTACCCCTCCTGTTTCCGCTTCGCTCAATCTAGAGCCACAACAAGTAAGCCGCCCAGAATGGCACAGTTTTTGAGGAATTCAACTCGCTGCCTCGACCGTAGCGCCGGGTCCTCGAGCTCCCAGAATCGATGGGCGGCGAGCGTCGTCGGGACAAGCGACGTCGCCAGCGCGACGGCGGCGAGTCGTGGGAGGATGCCGGCCGCCAGCATGCTGCCCGCGCCGACGTGAACCGCCGCGTTCAAGGCGACGGCGGCCTTCGGATCCGACGGCGCCAGCGGGACGAAAGCCGCGACTTTGTCAACGACGGGCTTGGCCAGCTTCGCGCGCGGCTCCGGATTGGCCAGCACGTCCATGCCGCTAGCGATGAACAAGCCGGCCAGCATCGGGCGGGCGACGGTGCGCACCAACCTCATCCATCCACTCTACGACTGATCTCCGGCTTGACATCATTCCCTACATATCCGCTATCATCTTTCTTGATGCTCTCACCGACAGGGTCCGACTTGCCGGCGACCGCCTGATGCCGCGCCGCCGTCGCTCCCGCTATCTCTTCCACCGCCGGCTGCGGCTGCTGCGCGAGAGTCAGCGCCGATCCAAGGGGCGGCGCGCCTTCATCCTGATCGCGCTGGTTGTGTTCGCCCTCCCGCTGATGGCGATTCCGGCCCTCGCCGCCGAAACCGTCAGTAACCTGCCGGCCGTCGACGGGCTTTCGTCCAGCGCCCTCCACCAGGACATGCTGATCTTCGACCGCCACGGCAACCTGATCGACGACATCGGCGACCATGGCGATCACCGGATCGTTGTCAACTTGAAGACGATTTCGCCGTACCTCAAGCAGGCGACCATCGCCATCGAGGACAAGACGTTCTACGCGAACAACGGGGTGGACTTTGCGGGCATCGCGCGGGCGGCCCTCGCCGACTACTCCCATCGCTACATCGCCCAGGGCGGAAGCACCATCAGCCAGCAGCTCGTCAAGCAGGTCTTCATCGGTCCGAACCCACCGCCCACCATCCAACGCAAAGTCCGGGAGGCCGTGCTCGCCGTCGACCTCAATGGCCGCTATACGAAGGACCAGATCCTCGAGCTCTACCTCAACACCATCTACTACGGCGCGCAGAGTTACGGGGCGGAAGCCGCCGCGCGCGGCTTCTTCCACGCCACCGCGCACACCCTGACGCTCGGCCAGGCGGCGATGCTCGCCGGCTTGCCACAAGCGCCAACCGATAACAGCCCACTGATCAACCCGGCGCGGGCCAAGCTGCGGCAGGCCGAGGTCCTCGATGCGATGGTGAGCCAGAAGATGATCACGGAGGCCCAAGCCCTCGCCGCCAAGCAAGAGAAGCTGGAGTTCTTTTATCCGACGAATCAGTTGCAGGCGCCTCATTTCGTCGACTACGTCCTTCAGGTTCTCGACAAGCAATTCCACATTCGACCCAGCGACCGCAAGGGCTACCGGGTCTACACCACGCTCGACCTCAATCTCCAGCACCTGGCCGAGAGGGTCGTCACCAACCAGATCAATTCAAAAGGTGGCTATTACGACTTCCACGATGGCGCCCTGGTGGCAATGGATCCGAAGAACGGCGAAGTGCTGGCCATGGTCGGCGGTGCCGATTACTACCGCCCGGGTGGCCAGATCAACATGGCGACGACCACCACGCGGCAGCCGGGATCGTCGTTCAAGATGATGACGTACACGGCGGCGATCGAGAGCGGCCGGCTCAACATGATGAGCCCCATCCTCGACCAGCCGATGGTCTTTCCCCTGGGCGGCGGCACCGACGGCCTCAAGCCCTATGCGCCGTTGAACTACGACAAGCGTTACCACGGCACCCTCCCCCTGAAAATGGCGATGGGCAACTCGCTCAACATCCCGGCGATCAAAACCGAGCTGACCATCGGCATCCCGGCCGTCCTCGACACCGCTCGACGGATGGGCATCACCAGCCTCAACAAACCAGACAACGACTACGGAATCAGCCTGACCCTGGGCGGCTACGAGGTCTCCCCGCTGGACATGGTTACCGCCGCCTCGACGCTCTCGAATCTCGGGGTGCGCCATCGCCCCGCCCCGGTCACCCTCATCCAGGATGGGCTGGGCCAGACAAAGTTCAAGTACGACCCAGCGAAGAATGAGTTCCGTGCCGTGAGCCAGCAGGTGGCCTTCATCGTCGACTCCATCATGTCGGACGATCGCAATCGCTGCTTGTCATTCGGTTGCGGCGGCGACCTGACCCTTCCCGGCCGGCACGTAGCCGCCAAGACCGGCACCACGCAGGACTTCCGCGACAACTGGACGGTGGGCTTCACGCCGAACCTCGCGACCGCGGTGTGGGTCGGCAATCCCGACAATCACCCGCTCGCCAACAACTCCACCGGTATCGTGGGCGCCGCCCCCATCTGGCATCAGTTCATGGTGCAAGCGCTGGCCGGCCGCCCGGATGAGTGGTACGGAGTGCCAAGCGGCGTCGACCAGGTTGGCCAGAACTATTACTTGCCCGGCACGGAGTCGTTGCACTCCACCCTGGCCGCGAGCTGGCCGACCTGCCGCTTCCGCTCGTTCGATCCTCGCACCGTCACCGACGCGATGTTGACGGTCAACGGCCTACCCTGCGTGCTCAGCTACATCCCGCGAGGCGTGAAGCCGGGCCAATAAAAAAACCCGACGGCCGCAACACCGGCAGCCGCCGGGTGTGAAGGGATAGCGCTTACGGCGCCCGCCGGCTGCCGTAGAAACCGAAACCGCCCGAGACCAGGCCGAGGATGATCAGGATGATCCCGATCAAGGTGTAGCCGAGTACAAGCGCAATAATCCCGAGAACGATCAACAGTCCGCCTCCACCGAAGTACACCCTGCACCTCCTTTCCCAAGAATCCGCACGAAAACGTCTTTTCCCACGATAGGACGCACCCTGGCCATTTGTGAAGCCCCCGAGTTGCGAAGCCGCCCTTTCGGGCGTAATAGCACGTGCGGAGGAGGCGGCTCGTGCGAGCACACGAGCCCAGGTTCTTAACGGCGAGTGCGCCGCGAGCTGCCTCCGCCGCACAGGTGCGGTATGATACCCAGTATCAAATGACGCGGGTTATCAAGGGGTTAGTCGTCGGCACCCTTGTTTCCGTCGGGCTAGCCGCCTGCGGCGCGCCGCCCGCGGTGACCGGTTCGGGCACGACGCTGCAGGTCATCGCTGGCGAGAACTTCTGGGGCAGCCTCGCCGCCCAGCTGGGCGGCTCGCACGTATCAGTGACGAGCATCGTCACCAACCCAAGCACCGATCCCCACGAGTACGAGAGCAGCGCGACCGATGCGCGTGCCTTCGCGACCGCTGATTACGTCATGCTGAACGGCGCCGGCTACGACGATTGGGGCCAGAAGCTACTGTCGGCCAACCCCAGTTCGAGCCGGACGGTGCTCACGATTGCCGACTTGCTCAACAAGAAGCCGGGCGACAACCCACATTTCTGGTACAACCCCGACTGGGTCGAGAAAGTCGCCGACCGGATCACCGCCGACTACCAGGCACGCGACTCCGCCGACTCCGCTTATTTCACGCAGCAGCGGGACGCGTTCCGAAGCGCGCTGAAGCCCTACCATGACGCGATCGCCCAGATCCGAGCCAAATACACCGGCGTCCCGATGGGCTCAACCGAAAGCATCTTCG
>VBIS01000068.1:0-9456 GCA_005880605.1 Chloroflexota bacterium | reverse complement strand
CACAGGCCCTCGGCGTCGACCTGGTCTCGCCGCCGGAATTCATGCAGGCGATCTCCGAAGGCACCGACCCGCCGGCGCAAACCGTGGCCGAGTTCCAGAACCAGGTTTCCAACCACCTGATCAAGGTGCTGGTCTACAACACGCAGACCTCCACGCCCATTACGGAAAATCTCAAGCAGCTCGCCGCGAAGAACAGCATTCCGATCGTTGGGATCTCGGAAACCGTCGAGCCGACGACCGCCTCCTTCCAGGACTGGCAGGTCAAGCAGCTGAATTCGCTTCAGGCCGCGCTAAGCCGACAATAACGCGCAGCATGGCCCGTTCGATCGCCCCCGCCATCGTCGCCGATGGCTTGGCCGCAGCCTATGGAGACCAACTCATCTGGCGGGGCGCCAGCTTCACCGTGAACACGGGAGAATTCGTCGCCGTGCTGGGCCCCAACGGTAGTGGGAAGTCCACCCTCTTGCGGTTGTTACTCGGCCTTCTTTCGCCGGCGGCGGGGAGGCTCGAGGTCCTGGGCACGCGTCCCCATCGGGGCAATGCCGACATCGCCTACGTGCCCCAGCGCCGAAACATCGACCGGGACCTGCCGGTCCGCGGTCGCGACTTCGTTCATCTCGGCATCGACGGCAGCCGCTGGGGCATCGCGGTAGGCAATGCCGCCAGCAACAACCAGCGGGTCGACGAGGCAATCAGGGCGGTGGAGGCGCAGGCCTACGCCGATCGCCCGATTGGTCGCCTCTCCGGCGGCGAGCAGCAGCGCCTGCTGCTCGCCCAGGCGCTCGCGGGCCGACCACGGATGCTGCTCCTCGATGAGCCACTCGCCAGCCTGGACCTTCGCAACCAGATCGTCATTGCCGAACTGGTCGCCGAACTGGCACGGGCCAACCGTCTGACCGTGCTGCTCATCGCGCACGACATCAACCCGCTGCTGCCCATCGTGGACCGCGTGCTCTACGTCGCGCACGGCGGGGTGGCGATCGGCAAGCCGGCCGAAGTCATCACCACCGAACAGCTGAGCCGGCTCTACGACGCGCCCATCGAGGTGCTGCACGACAGTCACGGCCACATGTTCGTCGTCGGCCTGGAAGCCGAAAGCGCGCATCACGATGCCTGAGCTGTATCTAGCCGCGGCGCCGTACTTTGGTTGGGACCTGGTGCGCGTCGTCCAGGAGCTGTTTCGCTACGCCTTCATGCAACATGCCTTCGAGGCGGGAACGATGGTCGCTATTTCGGCCGGGGTCATCGGTTATTTCGTGGTCCTGCGCGGGCTCTCCTTTGCCGCGCACGCGCTTTCGCACATCGGCTTCGCCGGTGCAACCGGGGCGGTGCTTACGGGGACGGCGCCGATCGTCGGTTTGCTGGTCTTCACCATGTCGGCCGGCGCGGTCATGGGTGCGCTCGGGCAGCGGCTTCGAGGCCGGGATGTGACGATCGGCCTCGTCATGGCATGGTCGCTCGGGCTTGGCCTCCTCTTCACCCGTCTGTACAAGGGGTCGGCCAATCTGGCGATCGGGATCCTGTTCGGTCAGATCTTCGGCATTACCAGTCAAGACGTCGCGCTGACATTTGTCGCCGGGGCAGTCACGGTGCTCCTGGTGCTCGCCGTCTACCGCCCGCTGCTGTTCGCCACCCTTGACGAAGAGGTGGCCGAAGCCAAGGGCGTGCCGGTTCGCGCGCTCTCGATCGCCTTCATGGTCGTCCTGGCCGTCGCCGTGTCCGAGGCGGTACAGGTGGTTGGCGTGCTCTTGATCTTTGCCCTGATCGTCGCGCCCGCCGCCATCGCCGAGCGCTTCACGACTCGGCCCAGCCGCGGTGTGTTGCTGGCCGCGCTCCTGGCGGTGCTCTTCACCTGGGCCGGGCTCACGGTCGCCTACTATCTCCCCTACCCCGCTGGGTTCTTTATCACGACGATCGCGTTCTGGAGTTATATCGTCGCGCGGCTGGCGGCCCCCACCCTGACCCTCCCCCGCCGGCGGGGGACGGAAATTCTCGCGCGCGACGAACAGGCCCGGCACTCACCGTAGAAGTCAAGGGTCGCGTGGTCGACGCGAAAGCCACGCTGGCGAGAAATCGTTTCGGCAAGCGGGGCGACGGCTTCCTCCCCCAGGTCTTCGACCGCGCGGCAGGTGGTGCAGATCAGGTGGTGATGATGTCCCGGTTCGCACCAGACATACGCGGAAACGTGCCCCGGCCGCTCCAGCCGTTGGGCCAGCCCGGCGGTCACCAGCGTATCGAGCGAGCGAAAGACGGTCGCGCGCCCGATGTAGGCATGCTTCCTGCGCACTCGCTCGTACAGTTCCTGCGCCGAGGTCTCTTTCCCGGTCTGCGCCAGCACGGTGGCAATCGCGAGGCGCTGCGGGGTTAGCCGCACACCGGTCTGCTGCAGGGCGGCTTGAGCCGCTGTCTCAACCACAACCAAATGATACTGGCTTCCCAGCCGGCCCCTCTTGACGGTAAAGGGCAGGGTGGGCGCTCCTCGGCCGTTGCTTGCCTGTGGCCACCGCCGCGGCTTCTTCACGTCCCTGGACCCAGACGGCCGTCCCGGCAGCCCTCCTGGGCTCGCTCTTCTTCCCTGCCGGCATTTTTGCCTACCTCGTGGCGCACCCAGCCGCCGACCCCAGCCTCGTCGTGCCACGCCAGCACTTCTTCATGGTCACGGTGGTCTCATTGCTGGCTTTCGGGCTGGCCGTCCTGCTGGCGATCGCCGCGGTGCAGATCGCGCAGTATCGCGTCCTCTTCCTCTGCCTCGGTTTCATGGCCATGGGCGGCATCTTTGCGGTCCATGGGATCGACACGCCTGGCATCATCAAGACCGGCGCCGACGCAAAGTACGCCGGCAGCGTGCTCGGCGTTTCCGCCTACCTCAGCCTTTTTGTTCCAGCCCTGTTTTTCGCCGCCTCCTATACACCGCTGACGGCCGCTTTCGAGCGGCGTCTTCCCTTCTCGCCTGCGGGCTGGCTGATCGTCCTCCTCGGAACGGCGCTCGGGATCTACGGCGCCCTGGCGGTAGCCGGCACCGAGGTGATTGCCGAGCTACCGTTTGGCGTCAAGCCGTATTCGACGGCGATGGGTTTGACAACGATCGTGCTGCTCCTCTTTTCAGCCTGGCGGCAGGCAGGCTCGTATCTGGTAGCGCGACTCCCTCTCCAGGGGATCCTCGTCACCTCCTTCATCCTGCTCGCGGAGGCCCAGGTCATCATGATGCTGGGTCAGGTGTGGCGCCTGTCATGGTGGGAATACCACGGGCTGATGCTGGTTGCCGTGGGTGTGGCCGTATGGACGCTGACGGCGCAGCGGGCAAGGGGCGAATCACTCCGGTCGGTGATGGAAGCGACGCTCGAGCTGGAGGTCAAGGTCGGCGTGGAGCTCCAGCATGCCGAATCGATCGCGGCACTGGCAGCGGCGGTCGAAGCCAAGGACGAGAACACCAAGGGCCATAACACCCGGGTGGCCGAACTGGCGGTTCGAATCGGACGCGCCATGGAGCTGCCGACCGATGTCCTGCGCACCCTCGCCCGGGCCGGCCTGCTTCACGACGTCGGCAAGATTGGCATTCCCGATGCGGTCCTCAACAAGCCGGGTCCGCTCGATGCCGCCGAGTGGGCCATTATCAAGCGTCATCCAGAGCTCGGCCACGAGATCCTCCTGCGCGTGCCCAGCCTGCATCGTGAGGCCGAAATCGTCATCGCGCATCACGAACGTATCGACGGGAGCGGCTACCCCCGCGGCCTGCGCGGCGAGGCGATTCCTCTCGAGGCGCGCATCCTAGCCGTGGCGGACACCTATGACGTCCTCATCTCCAACCGACCGTATCGCCAGGCGTTCGACGCCGAGCGTGCGGTCCGCATCCTTCGCGAGGAGGCCGGCACGCATCTCTGGGAGCCGGCCGTGCGCGCGCTCCTGCGCAGCCTCGGCGAGCGTGAGGACCGCAACGCGGCCGCCTGATCACTAGTCCGTGAAGACCGCCGAGATATACATCTTTCCGCCGTCGATGGCGGTGCCGATCCCCATCTGGCGGAAATGTGGGCCGAGGATGTTGTCGCGGTGTTCCGGCGAGTTCATCCACCAGGCCTCCGCTGATGTAACCGCGTCATCGAAGGGTGGCCCGCCGGCCCAGAAGATGTTCTCGCCATCCCAGGTGTAGGTCACCCCGTTTGCCTTCAACAGTTGGGTCACTGCCATCACGCCGGAACCCGGACGAACGTGGGTCAGTCCGTCTTTTGTCATCTGCTCCGCGCGCGTGGCGGCGATGGTCTCGAGCATCCGCGACTCGCTCAGCAGGGGCAGACCCGCGGCCGCCCGCTCCCGGTTGAAGAGCGTAAGTCCGAGGTGCGGCGTGGCGGCCGGGCCATGCGGCTGAGCGACGGCTGCCGGATCGATTCCATTGTGGACGCGGTCTGGCCTCGGGCCGAACCGGAGGATCGGGGCTGAGATTGTCGGCTGCTCACTGGTAACCAACCCGGCGACCGCGGTGGTGCCCGCGCCGGCCTGCGGATCCCCGAGCATGCCGGCGATCAGCGTCAGGATTCCAACCGCGATCAGCAGCGGCGCCCGGGCGGCGCTCCGCGTCGCGAAGTGCGAGTAGTAGATCACGCGCCACCACTTCGCATAATCTGATACCGATTATATCAGCTTCTTACTAGCCTCCCGACGGCGAGCCCTGGGCGCGTGCCGCTTGGAGGTGCTTCGACAGCGATGTCGCCTCTTTCGCGTCGCCGAGCCGCGGCACGCCCAGCTGCTCGCTGATCGTCGCCGATAGCGAGTAGTGGTCAAGGGGCGTGGTGATCTGGCCGCGCACGGATGGCGCGACGACCAACAACGCAACCCGGCCGTCGCCGGCGCTCGACTCATCCCAGGTGATGAAGAGGACGCCGTCCTTCCGCCAGGCGGGCGAGCTCGTGATCTGCGGCACCACACCCGAGAGCCAGCGGTCCGATGCCCGGACGCCGCAGTCGTGGCCGTCGTTGCAGAGGCCGGGCGTGATCCAGGAGAGCTGCGGGGTTCCGCTTTTCAGATCGGTCGCGAGGTCGGTCATCGGAACGATGTTCGCTGGGCACGCGCCGCCGTAATAGGCGAAAGGATTGTGCTTGAGTGCATACGGATACGGGCTGTTGAAACAATCGCCCGCGAACCCCTCCATGTATGCCTTCCAGGAGATGCCGGCGCCGGTCAGCTGATCCCCGACGCCGCCGGCGGGTAACTGATGATAGGCGTCGTCCCCAATTCCCCAGGTCGACCCTGACGATATCGCAAGGTAGTTGGGCAGGCTCGGGTTCGCGACCGAGGTGTAATTAGTGGCAAGCGCGTAGCGACGGGCAAGGCTGGCGATGTATGGCTGCCGGAGTGCCTCCTGGTAGGACGTGTTCTCCAGCACGATGACGAAGACATGCCGCGCCGGCTTCGGGCTCGGCGACACGGAAGCCGATGTCCCGGCGCGGGGCTGACAGGCGGTCGCGAGCAGCACTGCCGCCAGCAGCGTCCCAATCAGGCGACCATGTCCGGTATTGGCGATGCCCAAGACCATGGCACATCGACCTAAACCGGCGCTGAATTCGACTTAAGAATGTGGTGAGAGACTCGAACCTACACGACCGCCGCGCAATAGTCCAATCGCCGTGATCCCTGTCGCCATCCACTCGGGCGAATCGATCCAGTTCTCCACGCCCCAGAGGAGGTAGGCACTCACGCCATGCCCCCGGTACGCGAGAGCGCTCGAGAGCAGGTCGTCGAGGGTGAAGCCCGTCGTCCCGAACCAGGGAGAGGCCTGCATCTCCGTGACCCACAGCGCGCGTCCGTGATCCTGGGCCTGGCCTTGCCAGTAATCGAGCGTATCCTCTTTCCAGGCGATCCGGGTGCTGGATGTGATGACATCCAGGGGCGTGGACTCGGTGACAACATACAGGTCGAGGCCCAGCGTGTCTCCCATCGTCAGCGCTTGCGCCGGATGTCCGGCGGGCTTGGCGCCGGGCAAACGAGCGTAGAGCCAGCCGAGCGGGCTCGCCCCGCGGGCGTCGAGCGTGACGTGGGATGAGTTGAAGGTTGTTACGACCACCTCATGCATGAGGTCAATCGAGCGAAGCAGATCGACCTCCCATCGAATGGTCGATTCGGGCACCGCCCCATTGGTCAGCTCGTTGAGACTCGCATTGTCGAGGGGCTCGTTTTCAACCTGCCAGGCCCGGAGCAGGGACAGCGACGCGTAACGCCGGTAGGTGGCTTCGAGGTAAGTGCGATAGCTGGGCGTCTTCAGCAATTTGTCGAGCTGGTGGACGTCCCGCGTATCGAGCCAGTCCGGCAAGTGGACTTCCGGATACACGAGGTTGCGGGCACCGACGACGAGCACGACCTGGGTGTGGCGCGAACCCTTCGTCTTGTTGTGCGCCTGGATGGTCGCGATCAGCCGGTCGACGTCGCTGTAATCGAGCGAGGTCGGCGACGGTGCCACCGTGCTCCAGTAAATCGGCAGCCGAACGAGATCCGGCTGCAGCGTCGTCAGGAGCGTGGTCAGTGCCTGCACGGGATCGAGGTCGAGCGGGACGGCAGCCGGGCTAAACGAGAACCCGACCAGCGGCGGATTCAGCGGCGGCGGAGCAGGGTCAACGGCCATGATTGGGAAGGCGGCCGCCGGCACGATCACCGACGCCAGGGCGGAGGCGATGCCGATAGCCAGCCGCTTCAAGACTAAGGCCAGCATCTCGCAGTCCTATAAGAAGACCCTGAGGACACACATGGCTTTCGCGTTAGCTGCCGCCGACGTCGCGCCGTTGGAAGATCACGATCGCGAGGATGGTAAACAGCACCAAGTAGATCATCAGGATAATCCAGCCACGAGTCGCATCGACCAGCTGGGTGCCCGCATTCGGACTGCGAAAGGTTAGCCGGAAGCTGGCATTGACGGCGCTGGCGTTGACGCCGGGGAGGAACCTGAGAACTTCTTTGATCCCCGCCGTCTCCCGCAACAGCTGGCCGATGAGCGCCTCCAGGACGAACAGGTAGGTCAGTCCGCCGCCAATGGCGGCCGCCGTACTCCGAAACGCGATCCCCAGGAACATGCCGAATGCCGTCCAGACAGCGAGCTCCAGCCAGAGGGCGCCGAAACCTTTGAGCAGCACGGAGACCGGCGGCCAGCTACTCGAGCTGCCATCGATAGTCACCAGCAGGTAGCTCGTCAGCGCCGCGCTCCCCAACGCCACGACACTCACGAGGAAGGTAATGACCGCCAGGTTGGCCAGCTTGCCGAGCAGCACCGCGGCACGGCCGGGCTTCTGGATCAGGATGGTCTGCACCGTTAGCCAGCCGAACTCGCTGGCCGTGCTGAGGCCACCCAGGATGATCATGATGGCCGCCCCGATCGTCGATGTAGGACTCAGCACGTTGGCCAGCAGATTTTCAGGGAAGACCGCTCGAATCAGGACGCTCGCCGGGACGGGACTCTCGAAATTCCGCGGCGGATGTTTGAGGATCACATAGCTCAGGATGTAGCCGAAGAGCAGCAGAGTCAGCATTAGGATGCCGAACAGGATCCAGTTGGCCCAGCGCTTACGGGCCTTGAGGGTCTCAGCGCGAAAGCTGGCGATCATCGCTGCTCCCCTCCCCCGGTCGCGGGGGACGGGAGGGTGGGCGTTTCCGTCAACTGAAGGAAGACATCCTCCAGCGATTGCTCATCGACGCGCAGCTCGCTGACGTCGATCCCCTCGGAGACCAGCCGCCGGTTGATCGAGGCCGCCTGCGCGTGATCGACATTGAGGATGAGGCTGCCGTCGATGACGCGCACCTGCTCTGGCAGAAGAGACTCGAGTGATCGCTGCGCCTGCTCGAGCGGCGTCGCGCGGATCCGAAGCGTACGGCCACCGCTCCGGGCGCGCAGCTCATCAACCGTTCCCTCTGCCACCAGCTTGCCTTTGGCGATCACGCCCACGCGGTCGCAGGTCAACTCCACCTCGTTGAGGAGGTGGCTGGAGAGCAGGACCGTGCGGCCGCCCTGCTTCAGCTCCTTGATCAGGGCCCGCATCTCCATGGTGCCCTGGGGATCGAGACCGCTGGTGGGCTCATCCAGGATCAGCAGGTCTGGGCCCTTCAGCAGCGCTGCTGCGACGCCGAGCCGCTGCTTCATGCCCGTCGAGTAGGTCTTGAATTTGTGGCGCGCCCGGTCGGTGAGGTCGACCAATTTCAAAACGGGTTCGATCCGAGATTTCGGGACGCCGGCATAGCGGGCCACGACACGCAGGTTGTCGCGGCCGGAGAGGTATGGGTAAAAGGCCGGCGTCTCTACCATCGCGCCCATCCGGGCCAGGCTCGCCGGACTCCCAGGCGAGGCGCCCGCAACCATGGCCGTCCCGGACGTCGGATGAAGCAGCCCGGAAAGCAGCCGCAAGGTAGTGGTCTTGCCCGCGCCGTTCGGCCCCAGGAACCCGTACACTTCCCCGGCCCTGACTCGAAGGTCGAGGTCGTTGACCGCGAGCACGCCGGTCCGATATCGCTTGGTTAGGCCGTGAGTCTCTACGGCGAGGGCCTGGGCCACGGAATGCAGCTTAGCGCCTACACCCGCTAATTTTTGCTAGCGTTCGTCCGCGATGACCCGCGACTTCGCACGCATCCTGGCCGCCCGCTTGCTGCGTGCGTTCGGCTTCGGCATGGCGGCCGTGCTCGTTGGCCTTCACCTCGAGCGCCACGGCCTGTCGGCCAGCGTCATTGGCCTCGTCCTCAGCATCGGGTTGCTGAGTGCCGCGGTCGCCGGGGTCATCGCGGCCACCGTCTCGGGACGCATCGGGCGTCGCAACACCCTGGCCCTCGCCGGCTTGCTGATGGCCTTCACCGGGATCGACCTGGCCATCGCAAACTCGCCGCTGCTTCTCGGCCTCGCCGCGGTCACCGGGATGCTGGGCGCCGCCAGCGTCGACCTCGGGCCATTCGCATCGATCGAGCAAGCCGCGCTGGCGGAGTCGGTTGAACCGCGTCGCCGCAACGTCGCCTTCGCGCGCTATTCGCTCACGGGCGGGCTGGCCGCCGCGGCGGGTGCCTTGCTTGCGGGGACGGCCACCGATCTCAACAGTGGCCGATTGGTGTTTGCGCTCTATGCCGTGATCGGGCTGATCACGGCCGTGCTTGCAATCTCGCTCTCGCCCCGCGCCGAGGCCCCGGTTCGGGCGGCCGCGCTTTCCTCTGCCCAGATCCGCACCCTCGCGCCGTTGTCGGCGCTGTTTGCGATCGACGCCATCGGCGGCGGGCTTGTCGTCAACGCGGTCATCGCCTACTGGCTCCATGTCCGGTTCGGTGCGCCCGCCAACGTCCTGGGCCCCGCCTTTGCGGGCATCGCGTTGCTCCAGGCCGTCTCCTATGAAGTCTCCGGGCGCCTCGCCAACCGCATCGGCTTGATCCGCACCATGGTATTCACCCACATCCCCAGCAATCTCTTGCTGCTGCTGGTCCCGTTCAGTCCGTCACTCCCCTGGG
>VBIS01000246.1 GCA_005880605.1 Chloroflexota bacterium | reverse complement strand
GCCTTTCACATCGTGATGCCGGAAGAGGATGGAGACGGTCCCGCCCGCGCCATGGCGAAGGCGCTCGAGGACGCGCACATCGGTCCGCAGGACATCGACTACATCAACGCCCACGGGACGTCGACGCAGTTGAACGATAAGTCCGAGACCGCGGCTATCAAGCGGGTGATGGGCGAGCGAGCCAAGCAGATCCCGATCTCGAGCACCAAGTCGATGATCGGTCACCTGCTGGGCGCCGCCGGCGCGGTGGAGGCGATCGCCTCCATCCTCAGCATCAACCACGGGATGGTGCACCCGACCATCAACCTCGAGCACCCGGATCCCGATTGCGACCTCGACTATGTGCCCAACGAGCCCCGTCGCCACGATATCCGGGTCGCCATGTCGAATTCGTTCGGCTTCGGCGGCCAGAACGCCTGCATCGTGCTCAAACGCTTTGACAACAACTAGAAACAAGTCCGTCCACGTAGAGGTCTAAATGGAACCACTGAACATCGGTACCGTCTTGCCGCTGCAGCTCGAGAACGAGATGCGCTCGAGCTACATGGACTATGCGATGAGCGTCATCGTCAGCCGGGCTCTGCCCGACGTGCGCGATGGCCTCAAGCCCGTCCATCGACGCATCCTCTACGCGATGCAGGACCAGGGGATGACCCCGGGCGCCCGCTATCAGAAGTGTGCGGCGATCATCGGCGAGGTCCTCAAGCACTACCACCCTCACGGCGACATGTCCGTGTACGACAGCCTGGTACGGCTGGCCCAGGATTTCTCGCTGCGCTATCCGCTGGTCGATGGCCAGGGCAACTTCGGCTCCATCGACGGAGACTCGGCGGCCGCCTACCGATATACCGAAGCGCGACTCGCCCCGATTGCCGCCGAGCTGCTCGTCGACCTCGAGAAGAACACGGTTGACTTCGGCGACAACTACTCGGCAACCAAGCAGGAGCCCCTCGTGCTGCCCGCCCGCATGCCCAACCTGATGGTCAACGGCTCATCGGGCATCGCCGTCGGGATGACGACCAACATTCCGCCGCACAACCTCGGCGAGGTCTGCGACGCCGAGATCTATCTGATCGAGCACCCGGATGCGACCACCGAAGACCTGATGAAGATTGTCAGGGGGCCGGACTTCCCCACCGGCGGCATCATCATCGGCCGTGAAGGGATCGCCGCCGCCTACGGCACCGGTCATGGCCGCCTGATCGTTCGGGCGCGCCACACCTTCGAGGAGGCCAAGAACGGCCGCGAGCGGATCATCATCACCGAAATCCCCTACATGGTCAACAAGGCGACGCTGGTCACCCGGATCGCGGACCTGGTCGGGGAGCGGAAGCTGGAAGGCATCGCCGACCTCAACGACGAATCCGACCGCCAGGGCATGCGGATCGTCATCGAGCTCAAGAAGGATGCGCGGGCGCTGACTGTCCTCAACAACCTCTACAAGCACACCGCTCTGCAGACGACCTTCGGTGTGATCTCACTGGCGCTGGTCGATGGCCGCCCGGTCGTGCTCAACCTCAAGGCGCTGCTTCAGCACCACATCGACCATCGCCGCGACGTCCTCACGCGCCGCACCCGCTACGAGCTCGAGCGCGCCCGCGACCGGGCTCACCTCCTCGAAGGCCTCAAGATCGCCCTCGACAACCTGGACGCCGTCATCAAGACGATCCGTGAGTCGCAGGACGAGAAGACGGCGCAGGACCGCCTGCAGGAGCGCTTCAAACTCTCCGAACGGCAGTCGAAGGCCATCGTCGACATGCGGTTGGGCCGCCTCACGCGCCTCGAGCGCAACAAGGTCATGGAGGAGTACGAGGAGGTCATCAAGCGGATCGCCTATCTCGAAGACCTCCTACAGCACGAACCAAAAATCATGCTGCTGATCAAGGACGACCTGACCGAGCTCAAGAAGAAGTACGGCGATCCTCGCCGCACCACCCTCGACTTCCAGGGCTCCGTCGAGCTCAATGAAGAGGATCTGGTTCCCAAGGAAGACGTGGTCGTGACCCTGACGCATCGCGGCTATGTCAAGCGGGTGCCCGCTACCACCTATCGGCCGCAGCGGCGCGGTGGCAAGGGCATCCTGGGCGCGGCCCGCGTCGAGTCCGATTTCGTCGAGCATCTGGCGATCGCGTCCACCCACTCCGACATGCTGTTCTTCACCAACCACGGCTCAGTCTTCCGGCTGCGGGTCCATGAGATTCCCGATGTCAACCGTCAGGCCAAGGGGCTGCCGGCGGCAAACCTGATCGACATCGACCCCAAGGACAAGATCACGGCCGTCATCGGCATCACGGATTGGGCCGAAGACCGTTACCTCGTCATGGTCACCAAGCAGGGCACCATCAAGAAAACGCCGGCGCGCCTCTACAGCCAGGTCCGGCGCAATGGCCTGATCGCCATCAACCTGACCGAGGGCGATGAGCTGAACTGGGTCAAGCTCAGCTCAGGCTCTGATGAGCTGATCATCGCCACCACCGACGGTAAGGCGGTCCGCTTCAGCGAGAAGCAAGCGCGCCCGATGGGTCGAGATACCACCGGCGTGCGCGCCATCACGTTGCGAAAGGACGCGCTGGTGGCCGGCTTCGACATCGTTCGGAAAGATGCCAACCTGCTGGTGGTTTCCAAACGGGGCTACGGCAAGCTCACGCCGCTGGAGGAATACCCCGCTCACTCGCGTGGCGGCCAGGGCGTCTATACGATGGCGGTCACCGAGCGCACCGGCCCCCTCGTCGGCATGCGGGTGGTCGTCAATCCCGAAGAGGAGCAGTTGATCGTCATCTCTGAGGGCGGCCAGGTAATACGCACACCGATCGAAAACATCCGGGTCGCCGGGCGCCAGACGCAAGGCGTGATCATCATGCGACTCGATGAGGGCGACACGGTCGCCACTATCGCGGGCGTCGGCGGAACGGAGGAGGCCGAAGAGTAGCGCTCGCCTACGCCGCCATCGCGTGCGCCGGCGTCGGCCTGGTGTTGCTGATCTTCGCGACGGTCTCGATGTGGCGCGCCTATCGCAGGGCCTCCAGGCGGGCCACCGAGCTTTCCGCGTACGCGATCGAGGAAGCGACTGA
>VBIS01000245.1 GCA_005880605.1 Chloroflexota bacterium | reverse complement strand
CCCGGAGGTCGAGCGCGCGGTCGCCACTGACGACGATGTGTTGCGCGACATCCTTGAGTTGCTCGAAGTCGACATCCCAGATCCACGACACGTCCTGTCCGTCGGCGATCCGGTCGTTGAGCGCGATCAAGAACGACCTGGCGTGGCCGAACTGGATCGCCGTGCGCAGCACCTCGTTGAAGCCGGTTGGGTTTTTGGCCAGCAACAGGACCGCCGGGCGCCCGTCGATGACGGTCCGCTCCATGCGGCCAAAGGCGGGCGTGAAGTCGCGCAGCGCCGCGGCACTCCTTGCCAGGGGCACCCCCATCGCCTTGGCGGCCGCCAGTGCCATCACGATGTTGTAGGCGTTGTAGAGCCCCGATAGCGGGACCAGGACGCCGGCCTCCTGCGACCCGTCCGTGACCCGCAGTCGCATGCGCTCCATGCCCTCGATCGACACCGACGTCGCCCGGATGTCAGGGATCGGCCTTGCGAAGTCGCCACGCGGGCAGTGATAGTGGCCGACGTGCCCGAAGTAGACGCCCTCGAAAACAAAGGCGCTCCCGCACCGCGGGCAGAACTTGGCGTCGGCCCCGTGGCTCAGCTCTGGTTGCAGCAGGCTGGCGTCGTCGAGCCCCGCATAGATGACGCGCGGCAGATCATCGCCGAGCGCCGCCACCATGGGGTCGTCCGCATTCAGCACCGCCGTCATCCCTTCCGGCCCCTTGACCAGCGCTCGACGAATGTGGGCCGCGGTGGTTTCCAACTCGCCGTAGCGGTCGAGCTGGTCTCGAAAGAGATTGGTGACCACGATGGTGCCGGGCGCGACCTCCTCGACGAGACGCGGCAGGCTGGCCTCGTCGATCTCGAAGAGGCCAACCGTCGCCGGCACCGTGCCGCGCCAGCTGGTCCGATTGAGCACCGCCGCGGTCACGCCGAAGATCAGGTTTGCCCCGGCCTGGTTGGCAACCGCCTGGCGGCCCTCCGCCTCGAGAATGTGCCGCACCAGGGCGGCGGTCGTCGTCTTGCCATTGGTCCCCGTGACCACGATGCTGCCGTCGGTCAGCGATCGCGAGAGCTTGGTGAGGATGGCTGGGTCGACCCAGCGCGAGACATCGCCGGGGAGCGTGGTGCCGCCGCCGCGCCGCAGGCCGCGGCTGAGGGAGGCCGTCAGCTTGCCCGCCCAGAGCGCCGCCGTTCCCCGGACACCCAGCCGGGCGCGCATCAGGCCGCGGCCGGGATCGGCCGGCACAGCCACGCTGGAAACCCCAGTCCGCGCACGGCTCCGAGCGCCGACTCCGCATCCTGGCGGTTGGCAAAGACGGCGAACAGCGCGGCGCCGGTTCCACTCATCGTGAGCCCGGGCATTCCCCTCCCCCTGGGATATTTCCCTCCCCCTCTGGGGGAGCGCAGGCAGTTCCCTCCCCCTCTGGGGGAGGGTCAGGGTGGGGGCATCTAATGCAGCAATCAGTGCCGGAGTGCGGTGGGCGCTCGGCGCGCCGCCGTCAACCGCCTCGTAGACGGCGCGCGTCGAAATCTCAATCGGCGGATCAACCACCAGGAACCGCCAATTCGAGGGCACCGGAGGCAGCGCCGACACGGTTGACCCCAGACCCGTCGCCCGTGCTGTCCCGCCCTCAAGGAAGAAGGGCACATCCTGCCCGACCGCGGTGGCGACCTCGACCAGCTCGCCGGATGACAGTTTCAACGCATATAGAAGGTTGGCGGCTTTCAAAAACGCAGCCGCATCGGCGCTGCCGCCGCCGAGCCCGGCGCCCATCGGGATCCGCTTGAACAGCCGGATCGTGAACGGCAGCTGCCGGCTGACTCGACCTTCCAACTCCCGCGCCGCCTTGAGGATCAGGTTCTCGCCCTCGATCGCCGGGCCAACCACCTCGAAGACCCGGCAGTCGGTCCGCTCGACCAGGACCAGGTCATGCAGCGAGATCGTCTGCATCACGGAGTCGATGTCGTGATAACCGTTTGGCCGGCGTCCGGTGACGTCGAGCGTCAGGTTGAGCTTCGCGTAGGCGGGCAGGATCAGCGCCACGTCAGCACACTACACACCGGAGCGATCCCGCCGGATGACCGAGAGCAGCACGCCGGTTTCCTCGCTGCGCAGTAGCAGCTCGACGCCGAAGTAGGTCACGATCGCGATCGCGATCGCCGCGAGAACGGCCACCAGTGGTCGCAGGCCGCCCTGCATCGAGCCCCCTGTAATCACGTAGGCGACGCCGGCCACCACCACGGCCATGGGAACGACGCCGATAAGGGCGCGCCGAGCGGTGTTCAGAATCTGCCGGCCCTCGAGCCCGCCAAGCCGGCCACGGAGCGCGCGTCCCAGCAGGATCGCGTTCAGTGTGGCCGCGATGGAAGTGCCCAGCGCCAGCCCACCCTGCGCCAGCAGATGCACTAAGACGATGTTGGTGGCCAGGTTGACGCCGATCACGACCAGGGAAATGCGCAGCGGCGTCATGACGTCCTGGAGGGCGTAAAACACTCGGACCAGGAGCGCGGTCGCCGCCTGTCCCGCCAGCCCGAGACTGAAGAAGGTCAGCGCGAATGCCGTTTCCCGGACCGAAGCCGCCCCGAACTGCCCCCGCTCGAAGAGCGCGGCCGTGATCGGGACGCCGAGCAGGGCCAGACCTACGGATGCTGGAACCAGCACAAAGATGTTGAGGCGAAGCGCCAGTGCGGTGCGATGCCGGATGGATTCGAGCGCGCCGAGCGCGGCGTCTCGCGCCAGGAACGGAAAGAGGACAAAGGCGAGCGCTTGGGAGAAGGTGCCCAGCGGCAGTTGGGCCATGGTGTCCGCATAGCGCAACGCGGCGACCCGGCCGTGCGGCAGCGAGGTCCCAAGGATGGTATCGACGAACACGTTCACCTGCGCGGCGGCGAGGCCGAGCGCGATCGGAAACATCAGCCGGCCGACTTTTCGCACACCGGGATCGTTCAGGCCGAGCGCAGGGGCCGGGCGCCAGCCGGTGCGCCAGAGCGCCGGCAGCTGGACGCCGAAATGCAGCAGGGCGCCGGCGACCACGCCGACGGCCAGCGCCGTCACGCCGTAACGGGGCGCGAAAACCGCGGCCGCTACGATGATGGCCCCGTTGTAGAACAGGGGCGCCAGCGCCTGGGCGAAGAAGCGCTGATAGGCGGTCAGGATCCCGATCACCATTCCGCCCGCGCCGAGAAAGATCGGCTGCAGCAGCAGGATGCGGGTCAAGCCGACGATGATCTCGTGGTCGTGCGCGCTGTAGCCGAAGGCAATCAGCGAGACGTAAAAGGGGGCGACGATGAAAAGCACGACCGCGCCCAGCGTCAGGATCACAACGGCAGCGTTGAGGACCCGCCCCGCGATCTCGCGTGCCCGCTGGTTCTCGCCCGTCGCCAGGTGCTCCGACAGCACCGGGATGAACGCCGAGCTGATGGCGCCGGCCAGCAAGAGGTTGAACAGGAGGTCGGGGACGCCGAAGGCGACCCTGTAGTCATCGATCTGATGGCTGGTCCCGAAAGTATTCGCGATCACTAGCTCGCGCACGGCGCCGAGCACCCGGCTGAGGCCGTAGGCGACCAGGATGAGCGTCGCGGCAGACGCGATGCGCCGCCGCTCGCTAGTCATCGGGGGTCATTCTAGTTGCGCTCCGCTATAATCACCGCTCGCATGGCGAATACCCAATCGGCCAAGAAGCGCGTCCGCGCCTCGCTGCGCAAGCGCGACCGGAATCGCTCCACCCGCTCCGCGGTGAAGACCCTGGTCTCGCGCGCGCGGCGTCCCGCGCTTCCGGAAGCCGCCAGCCTCACGAGCGAGGAAGTCCGTCGGGCCATCAGCGCCCTCGATAAGGCCGCCGAGAAAGGGGTACTGCACGCCAACAACGCGTCCCGCCGCAAGGCCCGCCTGATGAGTGCGCTGGCCAAGATGGCGCCGGCCGCCGCGGCCCCCACGGCCGCCACGTCCAAGGGGTCGGTCAAGCCAGCCCCTGCCGCCAAGAAGGCGGCCTCCAAGCCCGCGAAAACGAAGGCGTAGCGCTCCTACCCAGGCGGGAGCCGGACGAGATTAGTGGGCGGTGCTGAGGACCTGCTCCAGGATGAAGCCTTCGACCGCCAGGCGGGCGTCCAGCTCGCCGAGCTTGATCTGCTCCTCGATGCGCAGCAGGTCGTGAAAGCCGCGATCCAGGTCGCCGGCCGTGTAATCGATCGCCTGCCGGTAAGCCTTCTCCACCACGAACGGATGGTCTGAGAGCTTGGCTTGCAGATCCGCGAGCGACCCGCCACGGTCCCGCACCGCCCTTGCCTGGAGGAGCCGGCGCCAGTGGCTGACGAGCGTG
>VBIS01000244.1 GCA_005880605.1 Chloroflexota bacterium | reverse complement strand
CTTCGATCCGGCGACCGGTCAGCAGATCCCCTCACACTTGCCGGACACGTCGCCCTTGGCACCGCACGCCTTCCGAGGGGTGTACACGCCGGATGATCTCCCAGCTGGAACGCGCGCCAGCGCCGTCGTGGAAGCCTCCGGACCAATTGCCGTGATCTGCAACGAGAGCAATGCCAACGGCTTCATGAGCTACGACGGGCAGTGAACCGCGCCTACGCGGCAGCCCTGGCGGTGGCAGTAAGCATCGCCTCACTTGTGGCGGTGGCACCGTTGCCGGTTGCTGCCTCGCCGGCCGCTCCCGTTTCTCACGCGGCGCACGATCGTCTCCTCGGCGCGCTCCGGTCTCCGGTCGATCAGCAGGATCGCCTGCGCTTCGAAACGATCACCAGCGGGGTCAAGAGAGCGCCGCTGGCACAAGCGCCGAGGAGCTCCACGGCTTCAACCGTTATGCCGGCCCTTCGCAGCGCGGCGTCGGTGACCTGCACCACCGTTTGCTCGACCGCCATCGCGAATGGATTCGCCCATCGCCTGACCCTGAAGTCGGACGGTACGGTATGGGGCTGGGGATTCAACGGTGACGGCGAGCTCGGGACCGGCGACTTCGATGCGCGACTGAAGCCGACCCCGGTCCCGGGCCTCACCGGGATCAAGGCTATTGCTGCCGGCACCTACCACTCGCTGGCGTTGGCATCGGATGGAACCGTGTGGGCCTGGGGCTACAACGGCGATGGCGAGCTCGGTAACGGCACGCAGAATGCCAACGGCGTTCCGACTCCACTCAAGGTCTCCGGCCTATCGAACGTCGTGTCCGTCTCGGGTGGCACCTACCACTCACTCGCCGTCGAAGCCAATGGCTCGGTATGGGCGTGGGGTGACAACTCGTCTGGGCAGCTCGGCAACGGCGTCACCTCGCCGACACCAACGCTCACCCCCGTTCAGGTCGGTGGGCTCAGTGCGGCGGCCCAGGTCGCGGCGGGCGGCTATTTCTCGATGGCCCGCAAGACGAACGGGACCGTCTGGGCATGGGGTGATGGGATCTCTGGCCAGCTCGGGAATGGCGGCTTCACCTCGAGCGCCGCCCCGGTCCAGGTTTTGGGCATCGGCACGGCGTCCACCATTGCGGCCGGTGATTTTCATGCGCTCGGGCTCCTCGCCGATGGCAGCCTGAAGGCCTGGGGTAACAACTATTACGGGCAGCTCGGTGATGGAAGTGGCGTTGACCAGAACACGCCCGCGACGGTGAATCTTTCGGCCGTCACCGCGATCGCAGGCGGTGGTAACCATTCGCTGGCGGTGCGATCGGATGGGACGGCTTGGAACTGGGGCTATGACTATCCGGCAACGCCGATCCAGACGCAAAGCCTTGCGGCAACCGTGGCTGTTGCCACGGGGGAGTTTCCGCTTACGGCGCTGCAGTCCGACGGCTCGCTCTGGGAGTGGGGATTGGTCAGCCGGGCCACGCCGGAGCAGGTTCCGGGACTACCGGAGAGCATCGGCCAGCTCCACGCCGGTGGCTTCCATACCTTTTATACAAACCCGGCGGGTGGATTCAGCGGCACCTACGCATGGGGTGAAAACGCCGACGGCCAGCTCGGAAACGCCAGTACCGTGGGGTTGAGCGCTCCAGTCCTGGTGCCGACCCTCGCTGGGGTGGAGAACATCTCGGCCGGACTCTTCCACAACATCGCCGAGGACCACGCGCGCAGCGGCATCTCGAGCTGGGGTGACAACCTCGATGGAGAGCTCGGCGACGGCACGACGATCTCGAGGTCGGTGCCCACCCACATCAACCCTGGGACGTTCTTTGCGCCGAGTCAATACGCAGCCGGCGGCTATCACTCTTTGGCCTCGTTTTCCGACGCCACCACCAGGGCCTGGGGTTACAACTTCTACGGTCAACTCGGCGATGGGACCACCGTGTCAAAGTCCAGCGCGGTCCTGGTCCCAGGGAATCCCGGTGTGAGTGGCGCGGGCCGTTTGGCGTCCTATGGCGGCACCAAGGCATGGGGCTATAACCTCGACGGCGAGTTGGGAGACGGCACGACGACCGCCCGCTCGACGCCAACCCCGATCGTCGGGCTACCAGTCGCCATGGGCCCTGGATACGGCTTCGTCAACGGCGGATTTCATACTTTCGTCCTGTCGTACGGCAATCCGGCGTACGGCTGGGGGCTCAACAGCAGCGGTCAGCTTGGCAACGGCACCAGGACCAGTGTCGGCACGCCGACCGCGAACCCCGCGATCGCGCCGGCGCCAGGTGCTACCGGAATCTACTTGCTTGTGGCCGGCGGTGTCCACTCTCTCTGGGAAAAACAGGACAGGACCGTCTGGGCGTTCGGCGCCAACGATTTCGGGCAGCTCGGCAATGGGACCATGCTCAGTGCTGCGACGCCAACACAGGTGCCTGGGCTGTCGAACATTGTCGATATCGCGGCGGGTGAGCTGAGCTCGTTTGCGGTTACCGACGATGCGCGTGTCTGGCAATGGGGGGCGTTGTTCAAAACCGTGCCGGAGCACGTCACCGCCCTACCGGGAGCGCCGACCAACCCGCACGCAATTGCCGGGGACACGGAAGCGACGCTGACCTGGACCCCGCCGCCGTCCGTCGGTGGAAGTCCTGTCACGGGTTACCAGGTGCTCGTTTCGCCGCCCGGACCCACCGCCCGCGTGAGCGCGCTCGCGCCGGCAGCCACGATTGCGCATCTTGTGAACAACACCAGCTACACCTTCAGGGTCGAGGCGATCAACGATGCCGGAGCGGGTCCGCCGTCGGCGGTGTCCAACGCGGTCACACCGGTCGCGGTCACGCAGGGGCCGAGAGTCGCCGTGCTTCCGGCGATGAGCAACGGCGCCTACGGCGGATACACAACGATCGCCTACTTGAAGAATTCTGGAACCGCCGCAGCCAACGTTCGCATTCAATACATTCCGCAGAGTGGACCGCCGCCGTTCGGGCCACCTGGGAATTCCGTTAGTGGCCTGCCGGTCTCCGCGACGTGGACGATCCGCAGCGATAACGACGACGGCGTCGCGGCCCGAAGTGCCGCCTCGGCCCTCATTTACAGTGACCAGC
>VBIS01000067.1 GCA_005880605.1 Chloroflexota bacterium | reverse complement strand
CACAAGGCCGGGCAGCAGGATGCGGCCGAAGCGCGCCAGATCGATCTTGAGCAGTTCGCGAACCGGGAAGGCGGCCGCCGGCCGCATACCCGCGGTTCGGGCCAGGCCCACCAGAAAGGGAAGGCTGATGACGATCAGGATGGTCATCGCGACGAATGCGGCTCGGATAGCCGGCGCCGACGTGCTCGACGTGTGCGTCACACGTGCTGCAGCCTCAGGAATGACGCCGCCGAGAACATCGCCGACGAGTGCCGCCGCCCAGGACAGCGACTGATTGAGCGAGAAGAGGGTGACGCGCTCGTTCTCGCCACTGACCTGCGCCAGCAGGGGACTCCCGAGCACCTGCAGCACGATGATGGCAAGGGCGAATGTTCCGGCGGCGAGCACGGCGACCAGCGGCGACCCGACGAGGGCAAGGACGACTGAGGCGAGGATCGCGACGATGCCACCACCGAGAAGAAAGATGCGATAGCCGATCCGGTCGGCCATGGCGGCAAAGGGGATGCCAACCAGGAGCAGTGCTACGGCAGGGAGCGAGTTGAAGAGGCCGATAACGTCGTTCGAAAAACCGAGCGCGCTCATGTAGAGGTTGAAGACCAGGTTGAAGATCGCCCAGCCGATCCCGACAAGCAGGGCATAGGCAAGGAACTGTCGGGCCGCCGGACTGAAGGCGGCGAATCGGGCGAGCGCCCGGCGGATGGGTGCCGTTACCGTTTGGGCGTGGCGTCGGGTGAGTGGATCGTCCGGTAGATCTGCTGGCCGATCGCGGCCTGGGTCGCCAGCGGATCGTTCTTCCGGTAATCGAGCCAGTACCGCACCTCGATCGTCAGGCCGCCGTCAACGCTGGGTTGGAGCCCGACGTGGGGAGGTGGGTCCCTGGAGAGGTCGGACCGGTTCTTGAGTTCCTCTCCAATGCGCTCAACCAGGCCATCGACCACGACGCCGTCCGGGACCTTCGCCGTCAACGTAAACATGCGAGTCGGGTAGCGGGTGCGATTGATGATGGTTCCCGTGTAGACCAGCGAGTTGGGCGTGATCACCTGCTCACCATCGGTCGTTCGGAGGGTGGTGGCGCGCATCTCGATGTTCTCGACGATCCCGGTGTGGTTATCGACCGTGATTTCATCGCCAAGCCGGAATGGGCGCTCCAACAGCATGAACAGCCCGGCGATGAAATTCTTCAGGATGTCCTGAAAGGCCAGGCTGACGGCGAGGGCCAGGAAACCGAAGCCGCCAAACACCAGGGCCGGGCTGCCGAACCAGCGAGTGAAGAAGGCGACGACCCCCAGCAGCACGACCGTCAGGTACGCGATCCTGGATATGAGCAGGGCAACCTGCTGGTCGATATGCGGCCGTTTCAGCTGACTTCGTATCGTCCGTCGAACCACGCTCGCGATGACGAAGCCGAGCAACAGAAGGAGGATGCCCTCGACGAATTTGGCCCACTCGTCGTTCCAGTGGAGGTTGATCCAATGCCACATGGCGCCCATTGTAGGGGCGCCTGCGGGTTAGCTCTCGGTCGGGGCTTCGCCCTCGGCGCCTTCCGCGGGAGCCTCGGTTTCGCCGACGACCGGCACCTCGGCGGTGGCGGGAGCGGGCGCTTCCTCGACCTCTTCGCGATGCGCCGCGACCTTGACGATGAGGTCTTCGGGCTCATCGAGGAACTCGCACCCCGGCGGCACCTTCAGGTCTTTGACCCGGATCTCGTCGTCGATCTCCTTCAAACCGGAAACATCGACGGCGATCACCGGTGGCAGATCGGTCGGCAGGCATTCCACTTTGAGGGCGTGGAGCCCGCGCTGCAGGTCGGCCTCACCCTTGGCGACCAGCTCGACCTCGCCTTCGATCTCGATTGGCACCTCGGACTCGATCTTCTCGGTAAGGTTCACCTGGTAGAAATCCACGTGGAGCAGATCGCCGTCGCGGGGGTTGCGTTGCACCTCGCGGATCAGCGCCTTTCGAACCGGTTCGTCGGCCAGCTGCAGATCGACCAGCTGGTTCCGGCCCACCTTCTGGAATGCCTTCACGAACTCGCGCCCATCTACCAACACGGTGACGGGGTCCACGTTGTGGCCGTAGACAATGGCGGGAAGGCGACCCTGACGCCGCAGCGCCTGGAGGTGGCGGCCACGGTCGGCGCGGGGCTCGAGTTTAAGTGTGACGGGAGTGGCGGTCGCCAGTTACAATCCTCCTTCAGCTCGAATTGAGCGGCGCCCATCTTAACACAGCGTTTGGCGCCGCCTCAACGGGCTTTCACCGGAACTTTTGCGCCGTTTGGCCGTTACTGGATGTGCAAGATGGACCTAAAATCGGGTGACAACGGTGCTGGTAGCAACTCTTAGACTGCTGCGCCAGAACGCGCTACGGATCGGGGTGGTCCTGGGGACCTTCGCCCTGGTCGCCGCCTTGATCTTCGTTCAGCAGGTTCGCGAGGCCTTTGCGGAGCAGGATTACCACGCCGCTCGGGCCGAGGTCCTGGCGGCTCAAAACCATGCCATTGAAGTCGGCCTCGATGCCGCCGAATACTCGGATCTGCAGCGCCAGGAGCTGACGACCGCCACCGCGGCCCCGCCCGCCACGTCGGCCCCCTTCAATCAGGACCGGATTGCGTTCTTCAGCCGCGCGGCTGCGCAGGAAGCCCAGATCAAGGATCAGCTCCAAACCCGGGTACAGAAGCTAGTCTCCGAGACTCGCGATGCCGCCCAGACATCGGTCAACCAACTCACCAGTGCGGTGCAACAGGCTAAGCAGATCGGTGTCGACGAACAGCTGCTGGTCGAGTACGACGGCCTACCGTCGAAAGCCCAGATCGAGGTCGACGTGGCCACCACCGTCCACGCCTACCGTGCGGTGAGCACCGAATTGAAAGCACCCGTCTCGAAGCTCGCCTTGATCATCGCGGACCAGCAGGCCACCAACACGTTGGTCGCCCAGTATGTCGCGCAGGCCGCGGCCGCGGACCACGGCGATCCCGCCCTGGCCAAAACCGGTGCGAAGGCGGCGTTGACGCAGGTGCAAGCGGACCTCCAGACCGCCAGGATTTTCCAGATGGACGTTTCGATCGTTGACCTACATGTGCAGAAGCTGGCGGCGAAGTTGAACACCGTCAGCAGTACCACCGACCTGGAGCAGGTCAACGGCGGCCTGCAGGTGCAGCACAAGGTGCTGCAGGACGCCATGACGCGGACCCTGCCCGACAAGGCCCTGACGATCTCGCTCAGCGAGCAGGTGATTCGCGCCTACGAGCACGGCCAGCAGGTCTTCTGGAGCTACGTGACGACCGGCCGGCCCGGCCTCGAGACGGATCCGGGCAACTTCAAGGTCTACTGGAAAGTCTCGCCCTGGACGATGCATTCGCCCTGGCCGAAGGGCTCGGCGTATTGGTACCCCGACAGCAAAGTGCAGATGGTGATGTGGTTCAACGGCGGTGACGGGATCCACGACGCCTCCTGGCGCTCCCGCTACGGCCCGGGAACCAACGGTCCGCACTACGACCCGACCGGCGAAGACACGGGCACCCATGGCTGCGTCAACGTCCCCTTCAAAAACATGCTATGGCTGTGGAACTGGACGCCGACCGGCACCCAGGTCCTCGTCTACTAAGCAACCGCCCTCGCCCTCTACGCGGTTTGCCGTAGCGATCCGGTCCGAAAGGCGCAGAGCCCTTTGACGATGGCCGGCGTTACAGAAGGTGGAGCGCTTTCATGGCCATAGCCCACCCAACCATGCACCAGGTCGCCCCGCATACCTGGACCTTCCAACCGCCGGACGTCCCGGTAGCCCCGATGAAGGCGAACTGCCGCGCCTGCCGCCAGGCGGTCGGCATTCTGCGCCCATCGGCGATGGACCTGAAAACTGGTAACTACGTCGTCCGGGGCGAGTGCGAGCGCTGTGGTTCCGAAGTCTTATTAATCGTTAGCTGACCGGTTCGAACCCCTCGCCGGTCCAGTAACCGAGCATCTGCTCGGTTTCGTGATAGAGCCAGATCAGATGGCGCTCGCGCGCGGCCTCGTTAAGGAACCCGGCCTTGCGCTCCATGGCCTCCAACGGAAAGAGGTCGAGCGCGCTCACCCAGTTCAGCTTCAGGAAGGCGCGCATGAAGAGGAAGTCACCGGTGAAGACGACCGTCTGCTCCTGATCCTGGACATAGACCGCCTGGTGGCCGGCCGTATGGCCGCCGGTGACCCGCACCCGGATGCCGGGTGCGACCTCCTGGTCGCCGTCGACGATGTGCAGGCGCCCCTCCTCCTCGAGGAGGCGGAGGTTTTCGGCTTTGTAGGAGGGTTTACTGCGTGGATCCGGGTGGTGCCAGGCCTCCAGCTCGCGGGCCTGGACGACGTGGCGCGCGCGCGGGAAGAGCGGTGTCAGCTCGCCATCACGCCCCGGCGTGACCAGGGCACCGACGTGGTCGAAATGCAGGTGACTGAGCACGACGAGGTCGATATCCCCCGGGGTTAGCCCGGCGCCGGCCAGCGCGTCCGGAAGACCCGGGTCGCGCTCGTAGGCGTAGATGTCCCGTTCCTTCTCGGAGAGCTTCGGTCCAATGCCCGCCTCGATCAGAATGTTGGCGTCCGGGGTCCGCACCAGCAGGCAGTTGGTGGCCATCAAGATGCGGTTGCGGGCGTCCGGGGTCTTCAGCTTTTCCCACATCACTTTCGGGACGACGCCAAAGACGGAGCCGCCGTCCATTCGCCAGTGCCCGTCGCTCAGACAGTGGAGCTCGAAGCGCCCCAGCTTGCGCGGCGCGGCCGCGATCACGCCGCCTTAAAACCTTTGTTGACGAAGTCGATGATCGACTGGAGGGAAGTCCCGGGGCCGAAGATCTCGACCACGCCCATCTTCTTGAGCTCCCTGGCATCGTCCTGCGGGATGATGCCACCGCCGAAGACCACGATGTCGGTGGCGTTGCGCTCCTTGAGCAGCTCCAGGATGCGCGGGATGAGCGTCATGTGGGCGCCGCTGTGCAGGCTGACACCGATGGCGTCGACGTCTTCCTGGATGGCGGCCTCCACCACCATCTCCGGAGTCTGCCGCAGCCCGGCGTAGATTACCTCGACCCCGGCGTCACGCAGCGCGCGTGACACCACTTTGACCCCGCGATCGTGCCCGTCGAGGCCGACCTTGGCGGTGAGGACTCTGGCTGTCATGACCGCATCACGTACAGCAGCACGATGACCACGATCGCCACCACCGCCAGGGCCCGGCCGATCAGGGAGAAGCGCATGCGCATCATTTAGAACAGAATCGGCTCCCGGTAGACGCCGAAGACCTCCTTGAGCGCTGCCATGATCTCTCCCTCGGTGGCGTAGGCCTTGACGCAGTTGAGCAGGTGCGGCATCAGGTTCTCCGTTCCACGCGCCGCCGTCTTCAGCTCCTCGAGCCGGCTGACGACGCTCGTGTTGTCGCGCCGCGCCCGGACGGCCTTCACGCGGCGCACCTGTCCCTGCTCGGTCTCGGGCCCGATGCGCAGGGTTGGCACCTCCCCGCCTTCGCCGTCCTTGTAGGCGTTCACCCCGACGATGATGCGTTCGTTCGCCTCCAGCTTCCGCTCGAACTCGAACGCGGCATCGGCGATCTCGCGCTGGAAAAACCCGTTCTCGATGCATCGCAAGACGCCGCCCTGCTCATCGATCTGGTCGAAGTAATGTTGCGCGCCGCGCTCCATCTCGTCGGTGAGCTGCTCGATGAAATACGAGCCGCCCAGCGGATCGATGGTGTTAGTGACGCCGGTTTCGTGGGCGAGCACCTGCTGGGTGCGCAGGGCGATCTGTGCCGCCCGCTCGGTGGGCAGGGCAAGCACCTCATCCATGGAGTTGGTGTGCAGCGAGTTGGTCCCGCCGAGCACGGCCGCCATGGCCTCGTAGGCGGTCCGGGTGATGTTGTTCTCCACCTGCTGCCGGGTCAGCGAGACACCGGCGGTCTGGGTGTGGAAGCGCAGCATCCAGGACTTGGGATCGCGCGCACCGTACTTGTCGCGCATGATGCGGGCCCAGAGGCGGCGGGCCGCGCGAAACTTCGCGATCTCTTCGAAGAAATCGATGTGCGAATCGAAGAAGAAGGAAAGGCGCGGCGCGAACTCGTCGACCTTCAGCCCGGCCTTGATCGATGCCTCGACGTAGGCCATGCCGTCGGCCAGCGTGAAAGCGAGTTCCTGGGTGGCCGTCGATCCGGCTTCGCGGATGTGGTAGCCGGAGATCGACACGGCGTTCCAGCGCGGCATGTGGCGGGCCGCGAAGACGATGGTGTCGACCACCAGCCGCATCGAGGGCTCGGGCGGGAAGATGTACTCCTTCTGCGCGATGTACTCCTTCAGGATGTCGTTTTGCAAGGTGCCGCCCAGCTGGGCAAGCGACACGCCCTCTTTCTCGCCAACCGCGATGTACATCGCGTAGAGAATCGCCGCCGGCGAGTTGATCGTCATGGAGGTCGTGATCTGGTCCAGGCGGATGCCATCGAAGAGTGTCTCCATGTCCTCGAGCGAGTCGATCGCCACGCCGCAGTGGCCGACCTCGCCTTCACCGAGCGGATCGTCGGAGTCGTATCCCATCAAGGTCGGCATGTCGAATGCCACGGAAAGGCCCTTCTGCCCATGCGCGAGCAGGAACTTGTAGCGACGGTTCGTCTCCTCCGCGGTGCCGTAGCCGGCAAACTGTCGAATCGTCCACGGCTGCCCGCGGTACATCGAGGGGTAGACGCCCCGGGTGTAGGGAAATTCGCCCGGGTAACCCAGCTTCTCGTCGTAGCTCCACCCCGCGAGGTCGTCGGGGGTGTAGAGCGCCTGCAGCGGCACACCCGACATGGTCGCGGCGTTCTCGTTCGGAGCCAGCTTGGCGCTCCGGTAGCGGGCTAACCATTCCTCGTAGGCCGTCTTGCGACGAAGGGCCATCAGCCACCTCCTTGCGGCGCCCGCTGCCCGAGGACTTCCTCGGCGAGAGCGTACGGGTTTAGTTTCCCATTCCGGTTCTCGCGCAGCCGCCGGCCGACGGCCGTGTCTCCATCCAGCACCCGCCGCGCCTCTTCGCGGGCGCGGTCGGCGACCAGCGAAACGACTTCCTGCTTCAGACGCTGCTGCCGCCGGGTGGCGAGCGTGCCGCTTTCGTTGAGGTACGCCTGGTGCTCGAGGACCCCATCCCAGACCCGATCGATCCCCTCTTCCTTGACCGCGCTGGCCAGGATGATCGGTGGCCGCCAGGCCTGTTTGGGCCCGAGCCCGATCGCGTCCTGGATCAGGCGCCGTGTCTTTTCCGCCCCACCCAGGTCCGTCTTGTTGATCACAAAGACATCGGCGATCTCGAGGATGCCGGCCTTGATGCTCTGAACGGCGTCACCTGACTCGGGCATCAGGACGAGGACGACCGTGTCGCAGATGGTCGAGATCTCGAGCTCCGATTGGCCGACGCCGACCGTCTCGACCAGGACCACGTCGCGACCAAAGGCATCGAGCAGGTGGATCGCTTCCCGGGTGGCGGCCGCCAGCCCGCCCAGGTGCCCGCGGGCGCCCATGCTGCGAATGAAGACACCCTTGTCCATCGTGTGGCGGGCCATCCGGATGCGGTCGCCGAGAACCGCACCGCCGGTAAAGGGGCTGCTCGGGTCGACGGCGATCACGCCGACCGAGTGCTGACGGTCGCGAATCACCTTCACCAGGGCGTCCGCCAGTGTGCTCTTGCCCGTTCCCGGCGATCCGGTCAGCCCGACCAGGTAGGCCTTCCCGGTGTGCGGCTGCAGCTCGGCCACCAGCTGGCTCGCCTGCGGGTCCCGATCTTCCGCCAGGCTGATGGCCCGCGCCAGCGCCCGGACATCGCCGGAAAGCAGGGCACCGGCCAAATTCATTTCGAATTCAATCCTATCAGCGCGGGTTCGCGCTGGCGACCCTAGGAATTGCTCGGAGCCGGGAAGGTTTTCAGGGTGAAATCCGAGCCCAGGATAACGGTAACGCTCGCCCCGCTGGAGGGCGCCGGCACGATCGTCACCACGCCGCCAAAGTAATCCTGCAGCCAGCTGACGGTGGCGGCCGCCTTGCCACCGGACGCGTCGAGGATCTGGGTCTGGGTAACCTTTTGTGCCGGCGCCGGTCCCAGGGTCGCACCCCACCCTTCCGCCTGGAGGAGCGAGGTCATGATGCTGGCCGGGGTTCCGATGCCATAGGGGAGCCAGTAACGCCGGCTGCCGTCCTGTACCTGGAAGGGGAACTGCGCCGCCAGCGCTGACCGGTCGGGCAGCGCCATCGCGACATACCGATGCAGGGCGCCATAGGTGGGATCGAGCGGCTGGAGGACGTACTGGCCGCTGCTGTTGAAGCCGCTCCGGAGCAGGTTCGAGGTGTCGATCGCCACCCGTCGGATGTCCTGGTCCCTGATCCGCCCCGCGAGCGATACGAGCTGCTGCATCTCCGCCGGGCGGAGGTTGGTTCGCACGTTGTCTTGCAACGCTCCCAGCAACGGCAGGAGATGAGGGACGGCATTCAGGGAGAACGTGCGCTGTCGCACCGCCAGCATGATCAGCTGCTGGCGACGCGAACGGTCGAAGTCCGAGGTGGTCTCCCGTGACCTCGCGTACTCGAGGGCGCGCTCGCCGTCGAACGGCTGCGGTCCGGCAGGGATTCGGATATGCATCGTTCCGGTCGACTCGCCGGCCGGGAAGAAAGGATCGTCCAGCGTCGTCGGGACGTCGACCTTGATGCCGCCGAGGGCATTGACGACGTCGCGGAAGGCCTTGAAGTCGACACCCACCCAGTAGTCGATCGGTTGCCCGGTCACCTGCGAGACCGTGGCCGCCGCCAGGTCCCCGCCACCGGTGTCGGTCTTCCAGTCGCTGCGCACGTTCGGGTAATTCTTGTGATCCATCCCGATGGCATAGGCGCTGTTGAGCTTGCCCGACATGTAGCGGTTGTTGGGCAGGGCCGGGATCTTCACCCACAGGTCCCTGGGCAGCGAGATCATGATCGCCTCGTGGCTGCCGGGGCGAATCGAGAGCAGCATCACGGAATCGGTCAGGTAGGGGCCATCGTGTCCAGGTCCGCCATAGCCGAGCAGCAGGATGTTGATGCGCTGGTCGTGATTGATTTTCCAGCCGAGCGAGCCGGGATCATCGGTCTGCGCGTGCACCACTGTGATCAGGTCAACCGGTTGGGCCCGCGGCGAAATGGCGTGGATCGCGGACCAGACGCGAAAAACGCCGAGACCCGCGATCAGCAGGGCGGCTCCGGCGATCAGGGCCAGTGCGGTGCGGGCGGATCGCCACCCGCGTGCCGGGCCCAGCGCAACCGATGCGCGCCTCCGGCGTGGTTCACTTCCCAAGGGCAGCCGTCAGTCTAGCGAAAATCTCAGCGCCAATTGCGCCGGGTTGCGTTCTCGCTCCGTAAGATGGTCGACGATGCGAGCGACCCCGATGGTTCATCGGCGCGGCGGCCCATTTCTCATTCCGGCGCGAACGCTCTTGGCCGCCAGCGGGCTGATCGCGGTCGGACTCGGCGTCTTTACCTTGCTGCACGAGCGCCACACCGGTCAGGTCGATGCCGTGTACATGATCATCGGCTTGATCGTGGGTGTGATCTGGCTCGCCTGCCTCGTGCTGGCGTACCGTGGTTTCCGTATCGGCATCTTCGGGGCCGCCGCGCTTGGCTTTATCGATTTCGGCGTAACCGCCACCAGCCACTTCGAAATAGGCCCGGCATCGTTGGGTAGCTTTGTCAAGAGCGAAGGCCTCCCGGTGGCAACCGTGGCGATGGGCCTCCTCTGCGCCTGCGTGCTCACGGTGGTCGCCGCGGCCGCGGCCTGGGGCAACGCCCGGGGTCGAGACCGCCGGCTGGGCACGCTCCCGCTTTTGCTCGTGGCGGTTGCGGGAGCGATCCTGGTGATCCTTTCGGCAACGGATGGCGTGCATCGTGATAGCTTCGGATCGGCGAACACCGAGGACGGCGCCTTCGCTGCGGCGGTGACGGCCTCGCTGTGGCTGCTGGGGGGCTTGTGGATCACGCGGGCTCGGCGGGTGGGGGCGTTGCTCATCATGCTGGCCACCTTCATCGTCTGGTACTCGTTTGTCACGTTGCACCTGGTCAAAGGCGCCACCAGCCTGAGCCAGGTCGCTGCCACGAGCGGCGTCATCTGGGTCGTCTTCTCGGCGTCGGCCGCCATCCTGGCCGGGGCATCCTTCCTGGTTGCCCTCGCCTTGCTCGCCGCCGCCGTGGTGCGCCGCCGGCGGGCGAAGTCCGCGCCGCCCGCCCCGGCCGCCCGGCCCGCCCGCGGCTGACCAGCTCGACAGGAAACGACCGCCCGTTCCCGTCATTCAGGCATGGACCGTTGGCGCCTGGTCGCGGCCGCCGTGGCCCGCTGGCAATGGCAGCAGTTGCGCAGGTCGCCCACCCGACTGCGCCGGTTGGCCGCCTGGCTTCGCGGGTTGCCCAAGCAGGTTAAAGCCGGTGCCGCCGGGGTCGCCGTCGTTCTACTGGTGATCGCCAGTGTCCTGTTCGTCCGCAACCCTTCTGGACCGTTCGGCAAGATCGAGCCCTTGCCACTGAGCACAGGGACGATGACCCGGATTCCGGTCCTCGGTCCGGGTCATCGTTTC
>VBIS01000066.1 GCA_005880605.1 Chloroflexota bacterium | reverse complement strand
CCGGGACCTCGACTGTGGGCCAGCGCGTGTCGTCGAACGCGGTTGATTCGCGGCCCGCAGCATCGGCCAGGATCGCCTTCAATGACTGCGGTCGGGCGGCGAGCGAGAGGTCGTGGTTCATCGGCGTCGATTGCAGCCGCCAGAGGCCACCGAGGTCGAGGCGTCGCCGGGGCTGATAAGAAAAGGTCGGGACCGGGATGCCATTCTGAAAGGCAATCCGGTTGCCACCAATTATCTTCAGGCTCAAGGTGGGGGCCAGTTCGGATGCAGCTTCCGGACTGGCGCACGCTGACAGCAGAAGCCCGAGGACGGCGTTAGCCAGGACGAGGCCGGCGAACCGGCGGGCACGGCGCAACGAGGTGCATTATCGGTCAGTTCGCGGACGGAGGCTGCTGGGCTCGAGATGGCGTTGCTCGAGCAGATGCCGAACCGCTTGTCCGCCCTCCAGCTCGAGCGCGGCAGCCGCTACCTCTGCGCAGTCGGCCGCGTTCAACTGCCGGACAGTGGCTTTGATCCGGGCGACCATCGGCGGGTGGACACTCAATTCGTCCACCCCCAGGCCGACCAGCAGCGGCACCGCCCAGAGATCTGACGCCATCTCGCCGCAGACGCCGACCCATCGCCCGTGCCGCCGGGCGGCCTTCACTACCTGATCGATCATCTGGAGCACGGCAGGGTGCAGGCTGTCCGCAAGCGGCCCCAGCTCCGGATTGGTGCGGTCGGCGGCAAACAAGTACTGGGTCAGGTCGTTGGTGCCGAGGCTGAAGAAGTCCACCTCGCGGGCGAGCAGATCGGCGCCGATCGCGGCGGCCGGCACCTCGACCATGATGCCCACCGGCATGCGCGGGCCGTTGGCCCCAGCCGCGTTGACATCCTTCGCGGCCGCCGCCAGGATGGCCTTTGCCTGGCGCACCTCCTCGAGCGTCGACACCATGGGGAACATCAGGCGCAGTGGATGTTTCGCGGCGACCCGAAGCGCGGCCCGCACCTGGTCCGCCAGCAGGTCCGGCCGGCGCAGGAGCTGGAGACGAAGGCCACGCACCCCCAGGGCCGGGTTCGCCTCGGGTGGCTGCGGCAGGGCTGGGAGTGGTTTGTCCGCTCCCACGTCGAGGGTTCGCAGGATGACCGGCCTCGCCCCCATCGCCTCCGTAACCGCCTCCAGCATCGCGACCTGCTCATCCTCGGTGGGGAGCTGGTCGGAGCCGAGAAAGAGGAACTCGCTGCGGAGCAGTCCGATGCCGTCCGCGCCGGCGGCCGCGGCGCGCTGGGCATCCTCGAGGTTGGCCGCGTTGCTGCCGACCTCGACCCGGCGTCCATCCCGCGTGATGGCGGGTTCGGCATCGACCACCAATGTGGCCCGAGTACCCAGGTGAGGAATCGCGTCCGGCGGTGGATCGACGAGCACCGTGCCCTCATCGCCGTCGAGCAGCAGGGGCTGACCATCGGCGACCGCGTCGACCAGGCCAGGGATGCCAACCACGGCCGGCAGGCCGAGCGCGCGGGCGAGGATCGCCGTATGCGCCGTCGCCGTTCCCTGCTCGGTGGCAAAGCCGACGACGAGGGTGCGGTCCAGGCCGGCCGTTTGCGAGGGGGCGAGGTCGCGCGCCACCACGATCGAGGGCTGCAACGGCAGCGGCGGGACGTCGCTCAATCCATGCAGGGCTCGACGCACTTGCTCGACCACGTCGTCGACATCAGCCGCGCGCGCCTGAAAGACGGGGTCCGGTGATGCCCGCAACATGGCGGCGAAGGGTGCCATCGTCTGCGCAACCGCTACATCCGCAGGGGTCCCACCGATGACCAAGACCCGTGCCCCGTCGAGCAGCGCTGGATCTTCCAGCATCAGGACCTGGGCCTCGAGAATGCCCGCCTCGGCGGAGGCGCCCCCCGCGTGAAGCCGCGCCGTCGTCACCGATAAGCGCACCTTGACTTGTTCAATGGCCCGCGCTAACTCGTCCGCCCCCACCTCGCCCGCGGGTCTTGCGGCGGTGCTCCCGAGCGGAGCGTCCTGCCATCGCCAGGCGGGCGCAAAAGCTTGTCCCGGCGCCGCGGCGATCCCTTTGAGCCGCGTCCGCGAGCTATTCGCCGAAGTCACGATTGACGAGGTCGGTGAGCGCCGCCACCGCGGCATCCGCCTGCGGACCATCGGCGCGAACCGTGATGGTCGTTCCCTGGCTAACGCCGAGCGTGAGGACATTGAGGATGCTCTTGGCGTCTCGAGCCATTCCGTCCTTCACGACCTCGACGCGCGTGTCTTTAAAGCGCGCCGCCGTCTGCACGAAGAGCGCGGCCGGCCGGGCATGCAGCCCAACCTTGTTCATGATGGTGAGCTGACGTTCGGTTATGACCTTTATCGCCTCCCTCTCAGCCGTAGTCTGCAGCCCAGACCGCATTCGGTCAAGGTCACTTGGGGAATCGCCGTAAAATCGAAGCCTTACAAGGAGGTGGCGATGGCCACTCGGACGACCGTCACGCCGGGCCGCCCGCGGGCCGTCGATGGATCGATGAGCCGCCTTCTCGAGGCCTTTGGCCACGTGCCGGTCGCGGCCGTCATCCGCCGGGGTGAGGACCTGCCGCGGGCGCTCGCCTCGCAGGTTCCGGCGGTGTTCTTCTTGCGAGCGCCGGCATTCCATCTCGGTCCACTGGTGTGGGCAGTGCAGGCGCGCGCCAAGCTGGCGTTCGTGCACATCGACCTGATTGCCGGCCTGGGCAAGGACCGAGCCGGCATCGCCTTCCTGGCCAGGGATATCGGCGTCAACGGGATCATCACCTCGCACAGCGGTCTGGTCGCAGCGGCCCGGGCGGAAAAGGTGATCGCGGTGCAACGACTGCTGCTCCACGATGACCTGGCCCTGCCCTCGGCAATGTCGGCCCTGGATCACGCGCGCCCAGACATTGTCGAAGTCCTCCCCGGGGTGATCTTTCCCCTCGTCGTCAACGAGATCCGGTCCCGGCTCCCGCTCCCGATCATCGTGGGGGGCTTTGTGACTGAGCCGGCGCATCGTGATGCCGCGCTCGAACGAGGCGCATTGGCGGTCAGCACCAGTACCCCGGAACTGTGGCCGTGAGATCCCCCGGTGTGATGGGCGTAATGCTGCCGGCCGTTCGCGACGGCGCGTCGTTGAACCAGGCGCTCGACCTCGGGTATCGCCAGGTCCTGCTCGAACGCGGCAGCTTGCTGTCGATCGTCGGGCCACTCGCCGGCGCCGCCCGCCAGGGCGTCGCGATCTTCGTCAACCTCGATGCCGTGGAAGGGCTCGCACCCGACAGTGCCGCCCTCGCCTTCCTGGCAACCGACCTTGGGTTTTCCGGGGTGCTGTCGGTCAAGCCGCACCTGCTCCAGGAAGCTAGCCGGTTTCGGTTGCGGACCATCCAGCGGATCCACGCACTCGATTCGACCGGGCTCGAGACCGGTCTCCACTCGCTGGTCTCTCCAGCTCCCTTCGCGATCGCGATTGCCCCGGCGGTCGCCATTCCACAGGTGATGCCGATCATCCGTTCGATCACCAGCACACCCGTTTGGGGCACCGGGTTCATCAGCTCCGCCGAGCAGGCCGCCGAGGCCCTCCGCGCCGGCGCCGCCGTCGTTTCCAGCGCCCGCATCGAGGTCTGGCGCGACTTCAGCCGTACGCCGGTTTCCTAAAAAAGCTCGGTTCGCCCCAATGGGCGATTGACACCACCTGACTCGTGTGCTATGAACAAGCCTGCAAGCGACTGGCGGGACACTGAAGGGAAAAGTCCTGACCTATGCGCTCCAACTGGAGCGTGCAGGTTAGGACTTTTTTCTTGCATACGCCCGCCAAAGGAGGTGCAAAAGGGGCGAGCTCATCCGGCAGGCGTCATCGCGCGATTTGATCAAAAGACGAGGAGGAGGAAGTAATGGCAGTAACCGAAAGCTGGACTAAGAAATACCTGGCCGAAGTGCTGGGAACATTCGTTCTGGTTTTCCTCGGCGACAGCTTCGTCGCCTTCGCGGTCGCGGGGGCAGGCGGCAATGGCTTCAAGGCCGGCCTGTTGGCGGCGGGACTTTTCTGGGGGTTCGCGGTCACCCTGGCCATCTACACCGCCGGTGCGGTATCCGGCGCACATCTCAACCCGGCCGTCACGCTGTCCCTGGCGTGGCGCCGTGGTTTCCCGTGGTCGAAGGTACCCGGGTACATCGGCTCCCAACTCGTCGGCGCGTTCGTCGCAGCCGTCGGCGTGTCCTTCGTGTGGAATGGGATCATCGTTGCGTACGAGACCGCTAGCAAGATCTCTCGGGGCGACGTGAGCGGCGTAAATAGCGGGCTCATCTTCTGGGCGAACTGGCCTCACCCCGGGCTTGTTGGGTATGCAGGTCATCCGGCGCTTCAAGGCGGCACCGATTACCTGACCCAGGATCCCTGGTGGCGGGGCGCTGGAACCGAGATCGTCATTACGGCGCTGCTCGTGATCTGCATCCTCGGCATCGTCGAGGACCGGGTCCCCTCGGCGGCCAACCTGGCGCCAATCGCGATCGGTTTCGTCGTGGCCGCTCTGGTCGGCCTGTTTGCCCCGATCGAGATGGCCTCCTTGAATCCCGCACGTGACCTCGGGCCGCGGATCTGGGGGCTGCTCATTGGGTACGGCACGAACGCGATCCCGGGGCAGAACTTCAACCTCTGGGTGACCACCGGGATGCCACTCATTGGCGGGCCACTCGGCGCCTGGATCTATGACACGTTCATCCACCAGCATCTGCCGGCTCCCGTGGGTCCCGACACCGTTCCCGTCGTCGAATCGGCGCGGGCGCGGGCGTAGGAGGACAGTGTCTCGGCGGCTCAATCGACAACTCGGTAAAGCCCCGGGCGGGCGAGGGATCGAACCCTCGCCCCGCCCTCGGGCGGCTCGCACGCCCGTCCAGCGGCTGAACCGCGGCTGAATCTGGGAGCGATCGGTCTAGGGCTACTGATGGGGAAAGGGCTCGGCATGTTCATGTTCCGACGCGTCTTGCCGACCGCACGTAACAAGTAAGAGGAGGCAGCGATGGCAGAAGCGGCAGTCACAACGCGACTCAAGAAGCTGATCAACACGCCGGAGACAGAAGTCAAGGACGCCATGGCCGGGATGGCCGCGGCGCACGCCGACCTGATTCGGGTGGAGTACGACCCGAACGTGATCATCCGCAAGGATGCGCCCAAGAAAGGCAAGGTCGGGCTGGTCTCGGGCGGCGGCAGTGGGCACGAGCCGATGCACGGGGGATTCGTTGGGTTGGGCATGCTGGACGCAGCGTGTCCCGGTGCGGTCTTCACCTCGCCCACGCCCGATCAGATGGCGCGGGCGACGGCGGCGGTCGACGGTGGGGCCGGTGTGCTTCACATCGTGAAGAACTACACGGGCGACATCCTGAACTTCGAAATGGCGGCGGAGCTGGCCCGAGGGGAGGGCGCCAAAGTCAACGCAGTCGTCACCAATGACGACGTCGCCGTCCAGGACAGCCTGTATACGGCGGGCCGTCGCGGTGTCGGTGTCACAGTCCTGCTCGAGAAGATCGTGGGTGGCGCGGCGGAGGCCGGCGCCGACCTCGATACGGTGACCGAGCTGGCGAAGAAGGTCAATGCCAACGGCCGGAGCATGGGAATGGCGCTCACCTCGTGCATCGTGCCGGCAGCCGGCAAGGTCACCTTCGAGATCGCCGACGACGAGATGGAGCTGGGCATCGGCATCCATGGCGAGCCCGGGAGGGAACGGACCAAGCTGAAGTCCGCGGACGAGATCGCGGAGATCCTGACCATGGCCGTCGTCAACGACATCCCCTACAAGAGCGGCGATGAGGTCCTCGCCTTCGTCAATGGCATGGGCGGCACGCCGTTGATCGAGCTGTATGTCGTCTACAACGCGGTTCATCGGTATCTGACCGGGCGGGGCATCAAGGTCACGCGGTCGCTGGTCGGCCCCTACATCACATCGCTCGAGATGGCGGGCTGCTCGGTGACGATCTTGAAGCTCGACGCGGAGACCACCAAGTTCTGGGATGCGCCGGTGCATACGCCGGCACTTCGCTGGAAGGTCTAAGCACACAAGTGGCGGCGACCAGCGCGCAGATCTACAACTGGCTTGAGCGCTATGCCGGCATCGTCGCCGAGCAGAAGCAGTACCTGACCGGTCTGGACGCGGCCATCGGCGACGGCGATCACGGCATCAATATGGACCGGGGCTTCCAGACCGTGCTGGTCAAAATTGCCCCGGTTCGCGACAAGGACGCTGGCACCCTCCTCAAGACGACCGGCATGGCGCTGGTCGGCTCGGTGGGGGGCGCCGGCGGGCCGCTCTACGGCACCTTCTTTCTGCGAGCCGGCGCGGCGCTCGATGGAAAATCGGAGATCTCCGATCGGGATCTCGTCGGCGCGCTCGAGGCGGGGCTCAAGGGCGTGGTGGAGCGGGGCAAAGCGAACCTCAACGACAAGACGATGGTCGACGCGTTGACTCCCGCGGTCGCCCGGGCAAAGCAATCCCTTGATGGCGGAGCCTCGCTGCAGGAGGCCCTCGCCGCGGCGGCAGACGCGGCCGAGGAAGGGATGAAGGCGACGATTCCACTCAAGGCGCTGAAGGGCCGCGCCAGCTATCTCGGCGATCGCAGCATCGGACACCAGGACCCGGGTGCCACCTCGTCCTACCTGATGTTGCGCGCGTTGAGCGACAGCCTGGCGGCGTTACCCCAGCGAGCAAAATCGACCACGTAAGGAGGATGGAATGGCGGACAAGAAGTACGCGGCGGCCGTAGACCAGGGGACCACCGGCACGCGCTTCATGGTATTCAGCCACGATGGCAAAGTCGTCTCGACTGATTACCTCGAGCACGAGCAGATCTATCCCAAGCCCGGATGGGTCGAGCACAACCCGATGGAAATCTGGGAGAAGACGCAGCGCGTGATCAAGGGCTCGATGTCGAAGAAAGGCATCACGGCGGACGAGCTTTCGGGGATCGGGGTCACCAACCAGCGCGAGACTACGGTCGTCTGGGAGAAGAAGACGGGCAAGCCGGTCTACAACGCCATCGTCTGGCAGGACACCCGCACCATCGACATCTGCCAGAAGCTGATCAACGACGGCGTCGAGCCGACCGTCAAGGCCAAGACCGGATTGGTGGTCGCCACCTATTTCTCAGGGCCCAAGATTCAGTGGATCCTCGACAACGTCTCAGGCGCGCGCGCGGCGGCTGAGCGCGGAGACCTGCTGTTCGGCAACATCGATACCTGGGTCATCTGGTGGCTGACGGGCGGGCCCGAGGGTGGGGCGCACGTCACCGACTACAGCAACGCGTCGCGAACCATGTTGATGGACCTGAAGACGCTGGATTGGGATGCGGAGCTGCTTGACAAAATCAAGGTCCCGCGGGCTGTGCTGCCGCAGATCCGGCCCTCGAGCGACAAGAAGTTCTACGGCCAGACCAAGGCGAACGGCCCGGTGGGCGGCGTCGTCCCCGTCTGCGCCGACCTCGGCGACCAGCAGGCGGCCCTCTTCGGGCAGACCTGCTACTCCGTTGGCGAGGCGAAGAACACCTACGGCACCGGCAACTTCATGCTGCTCAACACCGGAACCAATCCGGTTCCGTCGAAGAGCGGCCTGTTGACCACGGCCGCCTACGGCATGGAGCAGGGAAAGTCGGTGTACGCGCTGGAAGGCTCGATCGCCATCACTGGCGCGGCGATCCAGTGGCTGCGTGACAACCTCGGGCTGATCAAGGATGCCTCGGAGACCGAGGCAATCGCAAAGTCGGTCGACGACGCGGGCGGCATCTATTTCGTGCCGGCGTTCTCGGGCCTGTTCGCTCCGCACTGGGATATGTATGCCCGCGGCGCGATCGTCGGCCTGACCCGCTACGTGAATCGCGCCCACATCGTGCGGGCGACGCTGGAGTCGATCTGCTACCAGACGAAGGAAGTTGCGGATGCAATGGAAGCGGACTCGGGCGTCAAGCTGACCACCCTCAAGGTGGACGGCGGGGCGGTCAAGAACGACTTCCTGATGCAGCTGCAGGCGGATATCCTGGGCGTCAAGGTCGTTCGGCCGCAGGTTCAGGAGACGACGTCACTGGGTGCCGCGTACGGCGCCGGGCTGGCGACGGGATTCTGGAGCACGCTGGACGAGCTGCGCAAGAACTGGCAGGTGGACAAGGTCTTTGAGCCGAAGTCGACCGACGAGCAACGCCAGGCGGGGCTTGCCGGTTGGAAGAAGGCCGTGGAGCGGACGCTTCGCTGGGTCGAGAAGGAACCGGCCAAAGAAGCGGTTGGGGCTGGCGCCAAGTCGTAGAAAAGCGCGCTAGGATGAGGGGAAAGGGCCGCGCGGTCCTTTCCCCTTTCTCTTAATGCCTGACACCAGCACGGGCGTTGTCGTCATCGGGGGTGGGTCCACGGGCGCCGGGGTGCTCCGCGACCTGGCGATGCGCGGCATCGATGCGATCCTTATCGAAAAGGGCGACCTCGCATCCGGTACCACCGGGCGCTCTCACGGGCTGCTGCACTCGGGCGGACGCTACTGCGTCAACGACCTGGCCGCCGCCATCGAGTGCGTCGAGGAAGGACGCATCCTGCGCCGCATCGCGCGGACCACGGTCGAAGATACCGGTGGCTACTTCGTCTCCGTGTCGGAGGAGGATGAGGCCTGGGAGCCGCGGTTCGTCGAGGGATGCCGGAAAGCCGGGATCACGTGCGAGCGCATTTCTGTTGAGGAAGCGCGTCGCCGGGAACCCGCACTATCGAAGCAGGTGCGTACCGTTTTCTGGATCCCCGAGGACGGTCACCTGGACCCCTTCTACCTCGTGGTCGGCAACGTCGAGTCGGCGCGCCGTCGCGGCGGGCAAGTGCGCACCTACACCGAGGTCATCGGCTTCACCCGGAATGGCAATCGGGTTTCAGGCGTGCTGACTCGGGACGCGATGACCGGTGAAGAGACGTCCATCGGCTGCCAGGCGGTGATCAACGCCACCGGCGCCTGGTCGGGGTTCGTCGCCCGCCTGCTCGATGTCGAGGTCAAGGTCGTTCCGGTCAAAGGCGTCATGGTCATCCTCTCGCGGCGCCTGGCGCACGCGGCGATCAATCGCTGCCACAAGCCGGGCGACGGCGACATCGTCGTCCCCGGCCTGAGTGTCGCCATCCTGGGCACCACGGCGGTCAAGGTCCCCCACCCCGAAGTGCTGCCCATCGAATGGGATGAGGTGCAGATGCTGATCGACGAAGGCGCCAAGATGCTGGACGGCGTGACCACCGCGCGTGCCATGCGCGCCTATGCTGGCGTGCGGCCCTTGTACGACCTCGGCGCGGAGGCCGAGGGGCGCGAGATGAGCCGCAACTTCGCGGTCATCGACCACGAAGAGCGCGACGGGATCGCCGGCTTTACCAGCATCGTCGGCGGCAAGGTCACCACCTATCGCCTGATGGCCGAACGCGTAACGGACCTGGTTGCCCGGCGGCTCGGCGTCAGCACCAAGTCGACCACCGCCGAGGTGCCGCTGAACGACCGCGAAGACGAGCTCGATCAGCTCCGCCACCGGCCGGCCCACCTTGGGGTCCCCAAGCCGCACGGCGAGGAGGTGGCGCTCCAGCCGCTGCTGTGTGAGTGCGAGCTGGTTCGCCCCCAGGACGTCGAGCCCTGGATGAAGGACCCGGCTGTCCGGACGCTGGAAGACGTCCGCCGGCGCACCCGGTCCGGAATGGGGCCGTGCCAGGCGGCCATCTGCTCCTACCGGCTCGCGGGACGCCTGGTCACGGACCGGGGCGTCGATGGCCGAACGGCGACCCGCGCCATGGCGGACTTTCTGGAGACGCGCTGGCGCGGCGTGCGGCACGTGTTCTGGGGAAGCCAGCTTCGGCAGGCGCAGGTCACGACCGGCGTGCACCTGGAACTCTTCAACGTCGACCGCCAGCTGACTAAATATTTCCCTCCCCCGCTTGCGGGGGAGGGGCAGGGTGGGGGCGTTCCCGCGGAAGCGGCCGAGGTGGAGGCGGTGGGGCAGCCGTGAGGTTCGACATCGCCGTCGTTGGGTCCGGCCTTTCGGCGCTGATCGCCACTCGCACACTCCAGCGTGCCGGCCGCAAACCTGTCCTCATCTGGCCCGGGCTGTCGTCTCTCTACTTTCTTTATGCAACGGTCGACGTCCTGGGATATGCGAACCCAACCACGGCAGAAGCGGTGGAAGACCCGGTCAGCGGCGTGCGCCAGCTGATCGCAGATCACCCCGAGCACCCGTACGCCCGGGCGGGGTTGCCGGCCCTCCAAAATGGCAGCTCGCTCTTGCTCGACTGGCTGCGCGAAGCCGGCTTCAACTGGCAAGGGACCCTGGATCGCAACCTCCTCCTCCCCACCGCCACCGGCACGCCCAAACCGAGCTGCCTGGTCCCGACGTCGATGGCCGCGGGTGATCTCCACCGAAACGAACCGATCGTCTTCTGCGGCTTCGACGGCTACCAGGACTTTATCCCGGAGCTGGCCGCGGCCAACCTGTCCCATGGTTGGAACGGCGGCAGCCGGAACGTCGGCGCGGTCCGCGTGCCCCTGCCCGGCGTCAAACCTGACCGCCTCTTCACCTCAATCGACATTGCGAGAAGCATGGAAGACGCGACCTTCCGGCGAGACGTCGCGGAGCGGTTACGCCACGCGGTCAAGGACGACCGCGCCCGGCTGGGACTGCCGGCGGTGCTCGGGCTGACGCACGACACTGACGTCCACGTCGAATTCGAAAAGGAGACGGGCCATCCGGTTTTCGAAATTCCGACCGTTCCGCCGTCGGTGCTCGGGCTGCGGCTCTTCGATCGCCTACGGCGGCACCTTCAAGAAACGGGCATCGAGATGATCTGGGCGGCCCCGGCGCACGAGGCCGAGGTGGCGAACGGACGCTGCCTGCGCATCCATCTCAAATCCGCCGGCCGGGAGCAGCCGGTCGAAGCTAAGGCTTACATCCTTGCGCTCGAGGACGCGGTCGATGGGGCCTGGCGTGCCGGCGCGCATACGGTGCGCGACCCTTTCTTTCACCAGGTACTCGCCCAGCATGCAACCCCGGGCGAGCGAACCGACGAGTCGCTGTTTGCGCCGCAGCCCTTCGCCGCCATCGGCTATCCCGTCAGCGATCGGTTGCAACCGACTCACCAGGATGGCCACCCGCTCGCCTCGAACGTGTTCCTGGCAGGGGGCGGGATCGCGGGCTACGACCCGACGGGGATCAAGGCCCGGGGGGGCATGGCGATCGCAACCGGCTATCGCGCCGCGCAGGAGGCGATGGCAGCGTGATCACCGAAGACCGGGAGACGTTCTCTGACACAGTCGAAGAGGAGCATCCGGTCGAAGCCTGCACCAAGTGCACGGCTTGCAATACGGTGTGCCCCGTGGCCCGTACGACCGAGATCTTCCGGGGGCCGAAGTTCCTCGGCCCCGAATCGGAACGCTATCGGGACCAGCACGAGGCGACGGTCACCGCCGGCCTCGACCTCTGCTCCGGCTGCAAGCTCTGCGAAGTCACCTGCCCCTCGCAGGTCAGCATCCAGGAGTACATCCGGCGCGCCCAGAACAAGGGCGCCCGGGAGAAGGGCCGGACGCTGCGCGATTGGCTGCTGGGGCACACGCGGCTGCTCAGCCGGTTCGGCAGCCTGACTGCGCCGCTCGCGAATTTCGGGAACCGCAATCCGCTGTTCCGCCTGCTGATGGAGCGAGTCGTCGGCATCCACCGGCGGCGGCCGCTGACAAAGTATCAATGGCTCACCTTCGAAAGCTGGTTCAAGCGACATCGGAAAAATCCCCCTCTCCCTCTGGGGGAGGGCAGGCTGGGGGCACGGCGGAGCGTCGCGTACTTCTATGGCTGCTGGGTCGATTTCAACGAACGACGGCTGGGCCAGCAGGTGGTCGCGGTGCTGGAGCGCAACGGGATCGAGGTCATCGTCCCACGCCAGCAATGCTGCGGTATCCCAGCCGTGGTCAACTCGAATACTGACCTGGCGCGCAAGTACGGCGTCGAGAACGTGCGACGGTTGAGCCAGCTCCCGGCCGGCGTCGACATCATCGCCAGCTCGACCTCCTGCGGACTGATGCTCAAGCACGACTATGCGCACCTCCTCGAGATCCCCGGCGCCGAGCAGGTTGGTTCGCGCGTCTACGACGTCTGCGAGTACCTCTGGATGTTGCACGAGGCGGGTGAGCTGGACATCGAGTTCCAACCGGTCGACACCCGCGTCCTCTACCATGCACCGTGCCACTTGAAGTCGCATGGGATCGGCTACCCGGCGATGCGTCTGCTCCGCCTGATCCCTGGAGTCAGGGTCGAGGAGGTCGACGAGGGTTGCTGCGGCATCTCGGGAACGTACGGCGTCAAGGTGGAGAAGTACGACCTCTCGATGAAGATCGGCAGCCGGCTCTTCGAGGCGGTCAAAGCCGCGGGCAGCGACTCGGTGCTGGCCGACTGCGAGACCTGCCGCATGCAAGTCGAGCATGGAGCTGGATCGCGTTCGGCACATCCAATTGACATCCTGGCGAGGGCCTATGGGTACCGTTAGCCTGGTCCTGGTGTCGCACAGCCGGCAGCTCGCCGAAGGCGTCCGCGAACTGGCCGCGCAGATGACGCAGGGCAAAGTGCAGATCGCGGTCGCCGGCGGCACGGCCGACGGCCGCCTGGGCACGGACGCTACCGCGATTCTGGGTGCGATCGAAGAGGTCCGCGGGCCGGAGGGCGTGCTGATCCTGGTCGACCTCGGCAGCGCGGTGCTCAGCACCCAGATGGCGATCGAGCAGCTGTCCGACGGTCAGGGGCGGGTCCTCCTCAGCAACGCGCCCTTCGTCGAGGGTGCGGTGATCGCCGCGGTCGAGGCATCGATCGATAGCGACCTCGACGCCGTGGCCGCCGCTGCCCTGGGAGCGAGGGAGATGGAAAAGGTGTCGCCCTAGTGGCCGGCAACATGGAGCTACCAGACGGGTCACGTCTCGAGGACGGCGAGGTCGTCGTCAAGACGGCGAAGGACTGGGGCCTGTCGATCAAGTCGCTGGTCCTGACGAACCGGCGGCTATTCTGCCCGGCTGACTTGACCGACCGCTCCACGGTCAGCCTCCCGCTGACAGCCGTGCTGACCGTCAGCCTCAAGAAGCACTGGGTCGGCTTCTCCACCATCGTGGTGGAGAGCAAGGACCGGCGTCAGGCCTCGTTTGCGGTTCACATCAACGGCCAGCTCGTCAGGTCCGACATCGCCGCCGCGGTCGACGCGGCGAAGCAATCCGCGGCATTGGATTCATCGACGCCGGCGTCATCCGCTCCCAGCGGTGAGCGATACGAGCAGCTGGCCAAGATCAACGAGCTCAAACGATCAGGCGTGCTTACGGAGGCCGAGTTCGAGGAGGAGAAGGCGCGGATCCTGAAGCAGCCGTAGCCCGAGCCACGGGGATGGCGCTTCGCCCCTTGGGCGCCACCGGGCTCAAGGTCACGCCGATCGGCTTGGGGCTGGCCGCCGTCGGACGTCCCGGCTACATCACGCTCGGTCGAGAACATGACATCGGCACCGACCGCAGCGTCGAGACGCTCGAGCGCCGTTCGCATGAGGTCCTCGACGCCGCCTACGACGCGGGCATTCGCTATTTCGATGCGGCGCGCTCGTACGGCTTCGCGGAACGCTTCCTCGCTTCGTGGCTGCGCCAGCGCGCGCTCCCACCGGACGCGGTGACGGTGGGATCGAAATGGGGCTACACCTACGTCGGTGATTGGCGGGTCGATGCCCGCGTGCACGAGGTGAAGGATCACTCGCTGGCGGCATTGCGGAGGCAGATCGAGGAGAGTCGGGCAATCCTGGGCGAGTATCTCGACCTCTACCAGATCCATTCGGCGACGCTCGAGAGCGGCGTCCTCGGCGACGATGCTGTCTTATCCGAGCTATCCGCCTTGCGCGCCGACGGACTCCGGATCGGCCTCTCGGTCAGCGGCCCGCGCCAGGCTGAGGTGATCCGCCAGGCCCTCGCAGTGCGCGTCGACGGGATCAATCTATTTCAGTCCGTGCAGGCGACCTGGAACCTCATGGAGCCATCCGCTGGCCCAGCGCTGGCGGAAGCGCACGACGCGGGCTGGGGTGTGATCATCAAAGAGGCGCTGGCAAACGGCCGGCTCGCGTCACAGGACCGGATCGCGATCGCGGCCGCGCTCGCGAATCCGTGGGTCGACGTCGTGCTCTCCGGTGCCGTCACGGCCGAGCAGGTTCGCAGCAATGTCCTGGCCGCCACGGTGCACTTTGCGTCGGATCACCTGACCGAGCTGGCAAAAATGGCCGAGCCGGCTGATCAGTACTGGAAGGAACGTAGCCAGCTGGCCTGGGCCTGAATGACGGGCGGCGAGGGCTGACTTTTGCGGCGTTAATTGCGCCCAGTGTTGAACAATTGACATGAGCGCTGTCGCAAGCTAAGGTGCTCGCGCCACTGCCCCTTAGGGCGGGGGAGAACCGAGTGATCGGACCATTAGGAACGGCAAACCACGAAATCCGCGAAGCCGAGCGACGTGATAGAGAGCGCCGTCGCGCCAGGCTAACCGAGCCTCGCCGGTTGACGGACCAGCTACTCGGGCGGCTCGAGGAACTGAACCTCGACGGTGTGCCGATCGTTCCCGGCAGCTACGACCCCGGGCTGGCCGAGATCCGCAGCCATCTGGTCGGGTGGCCTGGGATCGGGACACGGCTGCTCCAGCGACTTCACTCGGGGACACGCACCGCGGAATTGATCGAGACCGTTTTCACGATTCAGGAAGTCATCGCGCCATCAGTGCTGCCGGCCGGGGCCGTGATCTTCGAGGAACCTGACCTGGTCTAGCCCGGCGCGAGCTTAGACCTGGCCATGAACTAGGATGGGCGACGTGAAAACGAAGCCAAGGGCGACGCTTGCCATCGCCGTCCTGATGCTCGCCGCCTGCGGACCAACGGCGAACCAGGCTGCGAAGCCGCCTACCGCCTCTGAGATCCTCAACAAGCCCGATCAGGCCAGCGTCAAGGACGCCCATTTCACGCTGGCGGCCCATATCGTCAGCGCGGGCGTGGCCTTCGATGCGACCGGGGATGGGGTCATCGTGGTCAAGCCGGCGCAGGCATCGAAATTCACGATGACCACCACCGTCGCTGGTCAATCGCTCAAGTTCGAGGAGATCATCATCGGCGGCAAGGAATACGATCTGGCGCCTGACAATCCGCGCTGGACGGTGAAGACCAGCACCAGCTCCAACCCGAGCTCGTTCAAGGGCACGGACGCGGTCTACCTGGGTGAAGAGACGCTCACGCAGGGTAAGGCCTGGCACGTCAAGGCGAAGGACGCCAGCGGCAGCCCGTTCGAGGCGTGGGTCCGCGAGCGCGATGGCTATCCACTGAAGTACGCCAGCACGACCCAGGGCTCAACCTTTACCGCCACCTTCGATCGGTTCAATACCGGGCAGACCGTCACGGCACCGCCACCCTCGGATGTCCAGTCCTAGGATGACGAAGGTTTTGCGCTTCGCCGCCGCGATCGCGGCCGCGCTCGCGAATCCGTGGGTCGATGACCGGCAAATTCACCAACAATGGTTCGACCGTCGGCCTCAACGGCGACGGCGCCTTGCTCTACAAATCACCGGGGGCAGGCCGTTTCAAGTTTCAAACCACGGTGGCCGCCCAGCAGGTCAGCTTCGAGGATATCTCGGTCAACGGGACCGACTACACCCTCACCGTTCCGGGGAACGGCAAGTGGGTGGCCAAGGCGAGCACCTCGGGACTCGGGCCAAACAGCTTCAGCGGGGTATCCGCCTTCAGGTACGTCGGCGAGGAGAGTCTCCCAAGCGGGAAGGCCTGGCACGCGTCGGCCAGCGACAAGGATGGCAATCCATTCGACGCCTGGATCCGCGAGAATGACGGCTATCCGCTCAAGTACGTGATCATGCAGCAGGGCAACTCACTCACCCTGACGTTCGACAAGTACAACACCGGGGTGGCGATCGCGCCGCCTCCGGCCTCGCAGGTAGTGAAGGGCTAAGTGCAGCTTCGTCGCACCTTCATGCTGGTCGCCGCCGCCGTGCTCATGGCCGGCTGCGGCATTCCGACGCCGGCGGCGCCACCGTCCGCCAAGGAGGTCCTGGCCAAGCCCCAACAATCAAACCTGACGGACGGCCACTTCGCGGTGACGGGCAAGATCACGAATAACGGCGTGACCGTCGAACTGGTTGGGGATGGCGCGCTGGTCTACAAACCCAAGCCTGCTGGACGGTTCAAATTCACGACCACCGTTGGCGGCCAGACCCTGACGATCGAGGAGGTCTCGCTGGACGGCACCAACTATGGCCTCACGCCGGCCTCCAACAAGTGGGTGGCCACCAAAAGCGCGTCGGGCATCGATCCGAACGCCTTCTCCGGCGCGAGCGACCAGAAGTACATTGGCGAGGAGACGCTGCCCCAGGGAAAGGCCTGGCACGCGTCGGCCAAGGACAAGGATGGCAACGCCTTCGACGCGTATATCCGCGAGAGCGACGGCTACCCGATCAAGTACGTCGAGACCCAGACCGGCGGCCAGAACATCACGCTGAGCTTCGACAAGTACAACACGGGCGAGGTCATCAAGGCGCCGCCCGCCGACCAGATCCAACAAGGCTGAGAGCCCCCACCCTGCCCTCCCCCGCAAGCGGGGGAGGGGAATTGGTTGCATAAGCTAGGCCCATGGAGGCTTTGGCCCGGACGGGCGAGGCGATCCGCGCCACCAGCAGCAAGCTGGAAAAGACCCGGGTGTTGGGCGAGTACTTCGCCGGCCTGGACGATGAGACGCTGCCGCTGGCCGCCGTATTTTTCACGGCCCGGCCCTTCGCCGACCGCGACCAGCGCAAGCTGAACCTCGGCTACGCCGTCATCCGCAACGCGGTGTGCGAGTTGGCGGGCGTCGACGAGGACGCGCTGGGTGAGTCGTACATGCGCCACAGCGACGTCGGCGATGTGATCGAGGAAGTGCTGCAAGGACACACGCATCCGCAGCCGACGTCGCTGCGCGACGTGCACGAGACTTTCGTCCGGATCTACGAGCAGCGCACCGTCAAGAAGAAGACCGAGGCGCTACGCGAATTGCTCGATCGGCTCACCCCGCGCGAGGCGAAGTACATCGGCAAGATCCTGACCGGTGATCTGCGCATCGGGCTGCGGGCCGGCCTGGTCGAAGAGGGGATCGCCAAGGCCTTCGGAGCGCCGCTGGCAGAGGTCTCCTGGGCAGGGATGCTGACCGGCGACATTGGCGAGGTCGCGCTACGGGCCCGGCGCGGAACGCTCCGCTCGGCGGAGCTTCGCCTGATGCACCCGCTGCAGTTCATGCTCGCCTCGCCGGAGGAGGACGCGGCGGCGATCATGCGCCGCGTCGGTGGCGAGGCCTGGGTCGAGGACAAGTACGACGGCATTCGTGGGCAGCTGCACAAGGAAGGCGACCGGATCGTCCTCTACTCACGAGATCTGAATGACGTCACCGCGGCTTTTCCCGAAGTGGTGGCGGCGGCCGGTATCGTGCCGCACGACGTGCTCCTCGATGGCGAGCTACTGGCCTTCAAGGATGGCGTCGTGCGTCCCTTCTTCGAGTTACAGCACCGGCTCGGGCGCAAGGTCGTCAGCGCCCAGTTGCTCGCCGAGGTGCCGGTCATCTTCGTCGCCTTCGACCTGCTCTCCCTCGATGGGCGCACCCTGCTGACCGAGCCGCTGCGCGAACGGCGGCGCCTGCTCGAAGCGCTCAGCCTCCCCTCCCCTTTCATGCTCGCTTACCTGATCCGCGCCCTCGATGCCGCCGAGCTGGACCGCATCTTCGACGGCGCGCGCGCCCGCAACAACGAAGGGCTGATGGTCAAGGACCCGGAAAGCCGGTACACACCGGGACGGCGCGGCCTCGGCTGGCTGAAGTTGAAGAAGGCGCTCGCGACGCTGGACGTCGTGGTCACTGGCGTCGAGTGGGGCCACGGGAAGCGGAAGGGCGTGCTGTCCGACTACACGTTCGCCGTCTACGACGAGGCATCCGACCGGCTGGTCAACATCGGGAAGGCCTACTCCGGCTTAACCGACGTCGAGATCGCGCAGATGACCGAGTACTTCAAGTCGATCACGGTGAAGGACTACGGCCGCTTCCGCGCGGTTCAGCCGGAGATCGTGCTCGAGGTCGCCTTCGACGCCATCACGGAATCCGGCCGCCACAACTCCGGCTACGCGCTCCGCTTCCCGCGCATCAAGGAGATCCGGCGCGACAAGAGCATCCGCGAGATCGACACGCTGGCCAACGTGGCGAAAATGCATCGCGCGTTTACCGGCGAGCGGGTGCAGCTGGTCGAACCGGCCCAGGCCTAGGCGGCGCGCGCGGTCGTCGCGGCGGCGCGGTTGCGGGCGACCACGATCAGCGCCACGGCCGCCAGGATGATGGTGCCGGCGACCAGGATGCGTAGGGTCAGGATCTCGCCCACGAAGATCGCGCCCAGCACGACCGCGACCACCGGGTTGACATAGGCGTAGGTCGACACCAGCGAGAGCGGCGCAGAGCGCAGCAGCCAGACGTAGGCGCTAAACCCGACCAGACTGCCGAAGACGATGAGGTAGACGAGCGCGAGCCACGAGGTGCTCGAGATGCCCTGCCAGTGCACCCGCCCCAGCTCACCGGTTGCCGCACTGAGGACGCCAAACAGGACACCCGCCCACAGCATCTCCATCGAGGCCGCGACCAGCGGCCGAACGGGCAGCTTCACGTGGCGGGTGAAGACGGAACCGCTCGCCCAGCAGAGAGGAGCGGCCAGCGCCAGCACGGCGCCGAAGAGGTTGATGTGGCCCGATCCGGGCGAACCGATCAGAAAGGCGACTCCGCCGAAACCGATCACCAGCCCGGCGATAACGAGCGGGGGAAGGCGGCGTCGGAAGATCACGCGGTCGATGATCGCCATCCACAGCGGCGCCGTCGCCACGAACAGGGCCACCACCCCGCTCGGCACGTATTGTTCGGCCAGGATCACGCCTCCGTTGCCACCGACCAGCAGGGCGCCGCCGATCATGAGCGCCGCCAGCCATTGCCGGGTCCCGGGCCGATCGCCCGCCGTGTCGCCCTGCCGGATGGCCAGCAGATACAGCACGCCCCCGGCGGCCAGGAAGCGGAGCGATCCCATGAGGAACGGCGGCATCGTCTCGATGGCGTACTTGATCCCGAGGTAGGTCGAGCCCCACAGGAGGTAGACAGTGCCGAGGGCGAGCCAGATCCGGGCGGCGGGTGTCCCGGCACCGGTTCGGACCTGGCGAAGGGCGGAGGCCATGTCAGCCGCCGCCAGACGGATGGGGGCGGTGCTCACGCGACGGCGTCGTGCTCGTCCTCGTGGATGTGGGCAGGCTCCTCCCGCCGAATCTCCACGGGCCAGCGCAGGTGTACGGACACAGGTTTGGACAGCCGAAGCAGCCGCCGCTGGGCAGCTTCGCGCTCCACTGCCGCCTGCTTGTCCATCGCCCAGGTGTAAATCGAGTAGTAGTCAGTCATGTTCTTGTCACCTCGCTGTAACCGTTCATCAGCTCTCAACTAGTTACAGCGTGATTTTACTCGGGTATGCTTAACCCGTCAAGTGGTATAAAGGGGTTACATGTGAACGAATCGGAAACAATCTCCGCCCCACCCATGCCGGTCTCCCAGGGACACCTGGCCTCGGTCCAGACCGGCTTGAATTTCGTCAACACCCTGGACCTCTGGCCCACCCCCCACGACCATCTCGACACCCCCGAAGCGGCCCTCGACTGGCTGGTCGATAACGACCTCCTCCACAAAGAAGCGCGCGCCGAGCTCCTGCACCGCTACGAGGACTCCCCTGGCGCCGGCAGGGCAATGCTCGGCCGGCTGCGACGCGTCCGCGAGGCGATGCGCAGCGTGCTCGAAGCGCAGGCCGGGCGTCAGCGCCCGGACCCGACCGACCTCGCTGAGATCAACCGAGCGTTGCGCACCCATTACGTGTACGAGCTGGTGGAAGGGCCGGACGGCGTCTCGCTCGGCCATCGACACCAGGGCGACCCGGTTGACGGCGCGGCCGCGCGCCTGGCGGAGTCGATCGCGCGCCAGCTGATCCAAGGGGCCGCCGCCCGCCTGAAAGTCTGCGAAAACCCACAGTGTCGCTGGGTATTCAAGGACACCTCGCCCACGGGCCAGCGGAAATGGTGCAGCATGCGCAGCTGCGGCAACCGGGCGAAGGTAGCACGCCATCGCGCCCGCCAGAAGGCCCAACCCCAAACGTCACCATCACCGGAATCCCCCCTCCCCCTTTGAGAGGCTGGTTGGGGCGGGGTAGAATCCAGCCCCGGAGGGGTGTCCGAGCGGTTTAAGGTGCGGCTCTCGAAAAGCCGTGTGGCGGCAACGCCACCGCGAGTTCGAATCTCGCCCCCTCCGCCACCGACACCGCTTCAAGCAGCCGTTCGTAGCCGGCGATAGGCGTCGCGGGCGGGCGGCAGCAACCGCACCGGCCTCGGCGCGATGGCGACCAATCGTGGGAGGATCCGACGGCAGGCGGCGAAAGCCGTGCGCTCCAGGTTTCCCCACGGGAGCTCATACCCGGCACGGAGCGTGGCCGGGAGGAGCCCTGACGTAATGATGGTCAGCGGCGCAAAAGCGACCTGTGGCACACCGCGAAAACCTGGCCGAAGCACTGCGCGCGCCATCTCGCGGGCCTCGGCACTCACGGCCAATTCGCCGTTGTCGATCATCCGGTGCAAGTACGCCTCGAACGCCTGCACGCTGGCGGGGTACATCTCCCGTGGAACGCCGAGGAGCACGCCGATCTCTTTCGTGTCCTGGTAATAGCGGTCGGCGTCGGCGGCGGAGAGCGGTCCAACCAACGCCCGGTAGCCGCGGATCGCCGCGTAAACCAGCGTGGCATGGACCCACAATAAGAGGTCAGGGTCCATCGCGGAATACCCCGGACCACGGACCCCGCGGTGTCTGGAATTGATGGCGCGAACCGCCTCCATGGCCGCCTGACGCCGACCGAAGACGATCGCCATCGTCAGATCGAGTGTGCGCCGCAGCCGCCCGACCGGGTCGACCTGGTATCGGCTATGGTCGCGCACGCCCGCTGCCACCTTGGGGTGCGCGAACTGCATCAGAATCGCAGCCGTCCCCGCCAGCGCAACCGCGGACTCGCGGTTGACTCGCCAGATCACCGACTCCGGACCAAACAGCCCGCGATCCTCCTTTAGACTTCCTGACGCCATCGATTTGAGTCTACCGACCGGTCCGCGTGACGATGCTCACTACATGGAGCGCGCCCTGGCCCAGGCTCGCCAGGGCGCGTCCATTGCCGAAGTCCCGGTTGGGGCCGTGCTCGTCAAGGACGGCTCGGTGCTGGCCGAAGCGCACAACCTGATCGAAACCACGCCCGACGCCACTGCGCACGCGGAGATGCTGGTCCTCCGCGAGGCAGCCCGCCTGACGCAATCCTGGCGCCTCGACGGCATCACGCTCTACGTCAGCCTCGAGCCCTGCCCGATGTGCGCCGGGGCGATGGTGCTGGCGCGCATCGCACGCCTGGTCTACGGCGCACCCGATCCCAAGAAGGGTGCCGTCGACTCGGTCTACGACGTCCTACGACACCCGGCGAACAATCACCACGTCGAGATCAGCTCCGGGGTGCTAGCCGAGCCCGCCGGCCGACTGCTTCGCGAGTTCTTCGCCGCGCGGCGCGGCAAACCGATCTAGTGTCCTAGTCGCCGGTCGCCTTCGGTTGCTGTACGGCGGGCGCGTGGCTTTGTGCGTGCTCGGCTGGCGGCGCCGCGGGACGTGCCTGCAGGTCACGCTGACTCCCCTTCCAGGTCTCATCCGCGTGCGAGCGCGTCCGCGCGACGGCGGCCGCCGCCTGCGAGTCGCCACCTGCTGCCAGCGAGCCGGCAAGCGATTGGAGGCTGGCATCGGCGGAAGCTTCGTGCTCGTTCATGAAACGGCGAAGCTCCGCAATGGCAGCGTCATCAAAGGTGGTCCCGGCAAGGGCATGATGCAACTGCGCGACCGCGGTGTCGTACTGATCGACCTGCCGGACGCCGTCCTGCACCCGGCCGGCGGCGACCAACCGCTGCGCCTCGCTGAGACGAACGTCGGCGAACTGCGCATGCAACCGAGCGCGCGCCGCTGGGTCGAAGGTGATGGCCAGTTGCGCCCGCTCCACGCCCAGCTTGATTGGGTAGAGCGGGTCGCCCGGCAGACTGTTCCCCGACGCGGCGGCCGAGGTCAGCCCCCCCACCAGGACCGCGACGGCGAGAGCACCCGCGAAGGCCAGCCGGGCAGCCGAACGTGGCAAGGCGTCGAGCGGGTTCCAGCGCCGCGCCCGGCGTCGCTGGGCTGCGGCGGCCAGCATTCGGTTGCGGGCGCGCAGCCGAAACGCCGGGTCAGCCGACGGGCCGCTCGGGGCCAACCCGCCGAGATCGACGGAGAGCCGGAGGAGCTCGATCAGCTGGTCGCGTTCGGCGGGGTATCGGCGCAGTACGTCTTGCAGGTTGTGCTTCTCTCCCATCGCCTGCAAACACTCCTCGAGCGGTTGTGTCAGGTCACGCACGGCGGACCTCCACCTGCTCGCGTTCCAGCAGGAATCGATACAGACTGGCCAGCGCCCGATGCTGCATCGAATGAATCGCACCGGGCCGGCGGCGCATCTGGCGCGCGATCTCTTCCGCGTCGAGGTTATCGATGAAGCGCATGGTGATGACCTGCTGCTGCTCGGGCGTCAGGCGCCGGACGGCCTCGACCAGGGCGTGCCGCTGCTCGGAGTTCTGCAGCAAATCGGCGGGATCGGCCTGCGGCCGGAGGTCCCGGACGTCGTCGCTGAGCTCGACGGGTTCGCGTCCCGCCCGCCGATAGCGGTCGACCAGCAGGTTGTGGGCGATGCGGTAGAGCCAGGAGGAAAAGGCCACCCCCCGAGGCTTGTACCGCTTGATGGAATCGACCATTTTCAAGAAGACCTGCT
>VBIS01000243.1 GCA_005880605.1 Chloroflexota bacterium | reverse complement strand
AGTGATACCGGTGATCTCGGGACAACGGTCGAAGGCCTCGAGCGTCCGACGAATCAGGGACCGGCCTCCCACCGGCCATAAGACCTTCGCGCTGGACTCACCCTGATGAAGCCCGGCTCCGGCAGCCGGAATGATGGCCTGTACCTGCACAGTTCACCCCTTTTCTAGTGGCGGATTGGTTCGTTGAAGTATAGGTCTCGGCCTATCGCTGACTCTTGTATGCGACCACCGACAGGTACTCGGAATCGAGGACCAGGCTTCCGTCGGTCGCACCGTTCGTCGCACGCATCAGCTCCGCACCTTCGGTTCGCAGTTGCTGGTAGCGCTCCGATGGCAACATCATTTTTAGGGCCATCAGCGGCGGGTTGGTGCGCTCCCAGAAGTGGAAGCCTGCGTCCATCGAGGGAAAGGCAAACCGGATGGTCCGCGACTCGAGCCGCAACGAGGATGTCTTACCTGCAAATCGGCGCTGGACCTCAGCTTGGTCGCCCCACGCAAACGGGGACGGCAGCTCTACGCCGCCCGGCGGCGCCAACGAGTAGCTGATCAACAAATCGCTGAAGCTGCCGAGGAATCCGGCTCGTGCGTAGTTAGCCATTGCCACAACTCCACCGGGCTTGGTCACGCGGAACAACTCAGCAGCGACGCGTTCCGGCCTGGGCGCGAACATCGCACCGAAGACCGACGCCACGACGTCGTAGTGGTCATCGGGGTACGGAAGCTGTTCAGCATCGGCCTCTTGCCAATCGATGTTCAAGCCCTCCGCCGCCGTGCGAGCGCGACCGAGCTCGATCATCTTCGGCGTGAGGTCTGACGCCGTCACATAAGCGCCACGCTGCGCGGCGGCAATCGAGAAGTTGCCGTTGCCCGCCGCTACGTCCAGGACGCGCGTTGCTGGCCGGATATCGACAATTGCTGCGAGCGCTTCGGCATGCGGTTGCAAATAGCGCGCCAGGTCGCCATAGTCGCCGAGGCTCCACATCCACCTGCTCCCGTCCCTCAGCCGCTCGAATGGATCCATGCCCGACCTCCCCCCATTGTTCGACTTCCTCTACCCAGAAACGCGCGCCCTGAATCGCGTGGTGACCGTCTACCATTTCGCGAGTGATCGAACCAGGTCTCTGGCGCCCACGAGCATCCGCGGCATGGGCGCATGCCAGCACACCGCTTTTGCTGTTCGTCGCCCTGGGCCTTCCGGCGGGTGCGGTCGGCGTGGCCTGGCCCCACATGCGCGCCTCGCTCGGCGCGCCGCTGGCGGGTCTCGGGCTGCTCCTGGCCGCGTGGACCATCGCCTACTTCGTGGCAAGCGCCAGCAGCGGGCCGGGCACCACGAGGTTCGGAACGCCGGCATTGCTCATGGGCGGCTGTGCCCTGGCCGGCGTGGGCGCGCTGGGCCTGGCGCTGTCGACCCAGTGGTGGATGATCCCACTGGCCGCGCTCCCCCTGGGGTTCGGTTCCGGATTTATTGATGCCGCGGTGAACGCGCACGTCTCACTGAATCGCGGGGTGCGTTACATGGGCTGGCTGCACGCCTCGTGGGCGCTGGGCGCGGCGCTCGGTCCGCAGGCGATCGTGGTCTCGTTGGCGGCAACCGGATCCTGGCGGACGGCGTTCGCAGCGATGGCGGTGGCGTTCCTCGGCATCGGCGTTCTGGTCAGCGCCCGCCGCGATGATTGGCGTGGCGCCGCTGTGCCGGAGGCGCAACAGCAGCCAACGAGCGCAAAGCCCGCAGCGGAGTATCGACGGGCGCTGCTCTTGCTGGCGGGACTGTTCCTGGTAGGGGCGGGCCTGGAGGCCACCGCCGGCGACTGGTCCTACACGCAGTTGACCATCGGTCGTTCCCTGACGGCCGGCCTGGCGAGCTGGAGCGCCTCGCTGTTCTGGGCCGGGCTCGCCGGAGGACGTGTCACGCTCGGGCTCTTCGGCAACCGGGTGACGCCGACGCGTCTCCTGGATGCCGGCGTCGTCTTGGCGACGCTGGGGGCCCTCGGCTTCTGGCTCGGCCCCCCTCTGGTCGCCGCCTTCATCGCTCTTCCGATCCTCGGTATCGCGGTGTCAGTGATCTTTCCGCTCCTGCTGTCACTCATGCCGAAACGAGTCGGGACCGCCATGACTGCCCACACCGTGGGCTACGGGCTGGCAGCCGGGAACATCGGTGCAGGCGGTATCCCGGCGGCCGCCGGTCTCATGCTGCAGTCGGTGGGCGTTCTCGCCCTCGGTCCGATTCTCACGTTCCTAGCCATCGCGATAGCGATTCTGCACGCCGCGAGCCGACTCAGCGGCCCAGGCCAGCCGCAATCTCCTTAGCACGTACTAGGTCGTCGGGGGTCGTGATCTTGATGTTGGTCGCTTCGCCTTCGATCACGAGGACGTCGCCGCCTGCCCATTCGACCACGGAGGCGGTATCGGTGCCGACGAAACCCTGACGGGCGGCCCGGTTGTGTGCTTCGAGGAGCCATGTCGCCTGAAAGACCTGGGGAGTCTGCACCGCCCATAGATTCCGCGGATACCCGGCGATCCACCCGTCTTCGACCCGGACGGTGCCTGGCGTGACCGGTAGTCCCGGAATCGTGCCAACCGTCTGGCCGCTTGCGGCCAGAAGTCGCTCGACGAGGCGGTGACTGGCGAAGGGCCGGACGGCGTCGTGGACAAGCACGGTATCGATCTCTCCGGCATCGATGCGGGCCGCAAGCGCGCGGAGACCTGCAAACTCCGAGCGATGTCGCATATCACCGCCCGCGACAACCGCGCGCAGTTTTTGAAAGCGTTCTCGCAGCGCCTCGCATTGGCGAAGATCTGCTGCCCGTGCGACCACGACAACCTCGTCGACGAACGCACTCGCCTCGAATAGATCGAGCGAGCGCTCGAGGATGGGGCGGCCTTCGAGGTCGAGGAAGACCTTGTTGATGGGAGCCC
>VBIS01000258.1 GCA_005880605.1 Chloroflexota bacterium | reverse complement strand
GTCGACCTCGACTTCTTTGAGCATCGCAATCTCCTCCGGGTAATTCGATATACTTGCGATTACAAGCACATTACCCTAATGTGATTGCATATGCAAGTACTTTCGAAACTAGACGCTGCTGCACATTTCGATCGGATCGTGGCGAGGGAGGTGCCGGCGCGGCGCGGCCTGCAGGCGTGGGACGCGCTGCTGCGGGCCCACGCCACGCTTCTGCGCCAGCTCGAGACCGATCTCGAAAGCAAGACCGGTCTGGCCCTGGCGGACTTTGATGTGCTAGCTCAGCTGGCCATTGGTGGAGGGTCTCTGCGGATGACAGAACTGGCGGACCACGTCCTCATCTCGCGCTCGGGCATGACTCGGCGCGTCACCCGGCTCGTTCACGAGGGTCTGGTGCGACGCGCCCACGCCGATGCCGACGGGCGCGGTGTCGTGGTCCAGTTGACAAAGGCGGGATTGAAGCGTCTGACCGTCGCAGCCCCGGTCCACATGCGCGGCGTTTCCGATCTATTCCTCGCGAAGCTGGACGACGAGGAGCTCGCGGTTCTCGAGAGCGCCCTCGCCAAGGTCACCCTCGACTGTACCTTTGGCTAAGCCAGGGGCGTACCGAAGCGCTCCGCTGAAACCACCTCGTTGAACGGCTTGCGTTTCTTCTTGCCGATGATCTTCTGCTGGGGGTAGCCGAGGGGTACGACGGCGAGCACGTCGTAGGTATCGGGCAGGCCGAACTCCTGACGCACGGCGTCAAGGCCGGCAAAGCCGGTCCAGTTGGAGCCCACGCCGTCGCCCCACGCCGTGAGGATCATCGACTGGACGGCGCGGCTGCTATCGGAGACGCCGAACCGGCTTGCCTTCTCATAAGCCACGATGACTGCCGCCGCGGCGCCGGCTATGTAAGGGCCTGTTCTCATCATCGAGCCGAGCTTGCGCAGCCCATCGCGCTCGCGTACAACGACGAAATGCCAGGGCTGCAGGTTGGACGCGCTCGCCGTAAGGTGGGCCGCCTCGGCGACGCGGCGAACGACATCGGCAGGCAGCTCCTTGTCATCGTACTGACGCACCGCCATCACCGTACGGACTGCTTCAAAAACCTGGTTCGCCATCAGCAATCTCCTTAGCGTGTGATTTCCTCGTCGCGCCTACGCATGGTGGTGGCCGATGATGCACGGCCCGGAGGTCTGGTTGGCCGCCCGGAGTTTGTTGACGGTGTTGTCATCGGCGTAGGCGATGTGGGCGCATCCCGCGGAATCGAGCGTCTCCATGATGAAGTCGAGCAGGTTCCGATTCGAGCTCGGCGCCAGGCAGAAGATGCCCAGGTTGCAGATGTCGCCGATGTGCATTGGCGTCGTCGTAATCTGGGTCGTCGTCCAGGTTGCGCTGCCCGGGCTCAAGGTCAGGTTGGTCGATTGCGCTCCATAGAGGTTCCACGGGCAGGGCGGCGGGTAATTGGCAGGATTGCCGTTGGCCGGCCCGGGTCCTGCGCAACCGCCAGGGTTGGCTTTGCCGAATGCGTCGGTCGGAAGGATTTCCGACGTCCGCAGGTAGGCCACGTCCACTTGTCCGGGATCGCCGGCAGCGATGGCGGGGAACCAGTGGGTGCCGCGCTCGGCGATCGGGTTAATCCGATACGCGGTGGCTGCGCTTCCGGGGATCAACCCGCCGCCGCCGTCCCAGGTCGTGCCACCATTCTTCGACCAGACCACGTACATGTCGTACTCGCAAGAGGTGTCGCTCTGCACCGTACCCGCAGCAGACTCAGCCGAGCAGGTCGCCGGGTTCGAGTTCAAGTTGTTCGCGAACCCGAAGTACGGATTGCCCTGGTTGTCAGTCGTGAAGCCGACGAACGGCGTCGACGCGTCGTGGCCGATGCCCGCATCGAAGGCCTGTTGCGGCGTCCAGGTCAGCCCGTTGTCGTCCGAGTAAGAAATCCAGAGGGTATGGAACGACTGCAGCATGCTGACATTGCAGCCGGTTGCGTTCTGCGCCAGGTCGGCGGCGATCCACGCCACGAAGATCCGCCCAGCGTGCGGTAACCCCGGCTTGACGATCTGGACCCCAGCCGGAACCGTGTTGCAGAAGGTGTAGCCCTGCGCCACCAGCGTTCCGGCGACGGCGCCAGGCGTCACCGCTGGGCTGGCGAGCACTTCCTGGGGCGGCCCGAACGTGGCGCCGCCGTCATGCGAGATATTGACCCAGATCTGACTCGGACCGTAGAAATCGTGGTACATGAGCACGAGCTCGGCGGTGTCGGCGGTGCCGCCGGGCAGGATCGACGCCGCCACCCAGTCGCGGTCCACGCCGAACGGCGAGCAGCTGGTGCCGCACTGGGGTAGCGCGCCGGCTCCGTGGGTCCAGGTGTTCCCATGGTCGACCGATTTCCAGACGTCGGCCTGAAGCGGGGCCACGCCCTGGCTGCCGGCGAGGTTGCACAGGTAGACGGCGTTGGACTGGTCCGTCGCCAGGCAATCGTCCCCGCTGCTGGGATCCGCGGTCGTCACTGGTTTCCAACTCTTGCCCCTGTCGGTCGAGGTGTAGGTGAGCGTCCCGCCGCTTGGGGTCGTGTCATAAAGCTGGCCGACACTGTCCGAGGCAATCGAGGGTTCCCCGCCGTACGGTCCGACATTGGCCAGGCTGTAGCCAGGCGAGCTGGCCGCCAAGCTGCCGGTCTGCACCCCCAAGGACGCCGCCGCCACCAAGCCGAGACCGAAACCGATACGTCCAAGGGCCAATCCGCGCCGGAGCCAGAATCTCGTCTTCATCGTCCCACTCCCATCCATTGATGCGGGCCGCCCGCGGACCAGCTCGTTGACAGATTACATCGAAGCGTCAGGATCGGGCTCATCTTGGGGGGAGCGATCG
>VBIS01000241.1 GCA_005880605.1 Chloroflexota bacterium | reverse complement strand
TCGTCGCCCGGGCCGGCCAGCGCAACGCCGGCCATCAGGCTGGACAGCGGAATCACGACGATGAAGTATCTGATCCAGGGTGCGACCGCGCCCGTCACGTGCGCCGACACGGCAAAGGCGAGCACCGGGCCCAGCACCGCCAGCACGGCCACGACCCGAAGCTCGCGCCCTCGGGCGGCATTCAGCAGGCCCAGGACCAGCACCACCAGCAGCAAGGGCTCCAGCGCCAGCAACTGGAGCAGGCCACCGATGCCAGCGTCGGCGGTGTTCTGAAGTGACTGGGTCCGCATCTGCGAGCCGTTGCCGTAGATCGATGAGAACTGCTCGAAGGGATGACCGACGATGATCAAGCTCGCCGCCGCCCAGACCGCTACCGCCAGCAGGAATGGCGCCGCGACAATGGCCATGTCGCAGCCCGCCGTGGCCAACGGACGGTCGGAAGCCTTCCTGGCGCGTGTCCAGCTGACGATCGCCACGATGATGAGGACGCCGATACCGGCGGGCAGCGCCTCGTAGCGGCACAAATAGGCAGCTCCCAGGGACAGCCCGGTGTAGACCTGCCACTCCAGCCGGGGCGTGGCAAGCCAAGCCGCCAAACAACGCGTCGCCAGGATGAGAAAGAAGAGGAAGGGCGCCTCACTCATGCCGTTGGCGCCATAGAAGACAACCATGGGATGCAGCGCGAATAAGAGCGTCAACAGCAGGCGCCAGCCTCGATGGAGGCCTAAATCAGAAAGGATGTGCCACAGTTGATACACCGCTCCGGCCATGAAGACGCAGGAAACGATGTTGGCCGCAAATCCTCGCTCGACAAGCTGCGGGAACAAGACCTTGAGCGGCAGCAACGGCATTATGAGCAGCGACGGCAATGGATTCCAGACAAAGCGAATCGCGGCCAGATGTGGATCGTGACTGTAAAGGACGTACTCGGCGTTGCCCACCCGGCTCAGCGCGTCGCCCTGGATGATATTGGCGGCGAAGACCATGACGGATGCGACCAGCCCGTAAAGGCAAAGCGCCAAACCGAAAATCGATCGGCCCTCACTCAAACGCGGCAGCGTCAATCGCGGAGTGGCCCGGATCGTGCTCCGGCGCAGCACGCTACTCGACTGCAAGGCTGCCCTCCGCGGGCGACGGCTGGTCGAGACCATGCGTCGTTTTCTCCCAGAAGTTCGGCAGCCGGACCAGCTGCGCAGCGGCCTTGAGGGCGGCGATCGACATCATCACCCAGTAGATGGGGGCTAGCAGGATGGCGCCGAGGAGGTCCGGATAGCCACCGAGGCGTGCGCCCAGGATGTTGGCATAGATGATCGCGAAGTTGCCCAGCACCATGCAGATCATGCCCGGGTAATAGAGCCAGGGAGGGAACAGGCCGGCGATGAACGGGAAGTGCCCGACGCTCCAGAGCAAGGTCAGCATCCAGAACAGTGGATTGATGAGCGGCACCAGTGGCGTCGCGCCCACCGTCAATTGGAACGAGATAAACCCTCTTGGACCGAGCTCATGCCACAGCCGTCGCGGATGCCGCGTGTGCACCAGCCAGGTCTGCATGTAGCCCTTGTACCAGCGCGATCGCTGCTTGATCCAGTTGACGAAGTCGCTGGTCGCCTCCTCATAGGTCGTCGAATTGAGCACCGCGGTCCGGTAGCCCAGGCGGTGAAGCCGGATCCCAAGATCGGCGTCCTCCGTGACGTTGAAGGCATCCCAGCCACCGATCGCGTTCAGGACGTTTCGCTTCAGGTACATCGACGTCCCGCCCAACGGAACCGGCAGTCCTTTTGCCGCAAGCGCGGGAAGGAGCATCGAGAACCAGCTGGCATACTCAACGGTTAACCAGCGGGTGATCAGGTTCTGGCGTGCGTTGTAATAGGACAGCTTGGCCTGCAAGCAGACCACGGAGCGGTCGAGCCGCATGAAGGCGGCTGCCGCCCGCCGCAACTGAAGCGGATCGGGGCGGTCCTCGGCGTCGAAGATGGTCACGATGTCGCCCCGGGCAAACCGGAGGGCGTAGTTGCAGGCCCTGGGCTTGGTCCGTGGCAGGCCAAGGGGGATCTCCAGCAGCTGGATGTGTGGTTGCGGGTGGCTCAGCCGAGCGGCCTCGATGGTGGCTCGATCGTCTTCCTCGAGCAGAATCTTGATGTCGAGCCGATCCACCGGGTATTCGAGCGCCTCCATCGCCCGAATCAGCCGGCCGATCACCTCCGGCTCCCGGTACGCCGGTACCAGCACGGTGCACACCGGTAGATCGGAATCGACCAGGGCGCGGGCCAGGGCGTCGCCGACGGAAACCGTCGCGGGTTCGGACAGAGCCTGCCGAACCAGGTACAGCCCGTACAGAAACGCAATCACATAGAGCGCGGTGGCCAGGGCATTGAGCACGAGCAACGCTTGTCTCGACGCGACCAGCACGGCGACGACGATGATCAGGAGCAGGATTGGGAATGCTCGTGACTGCCCCCGATTGAGCAACCGGGTGGCGGCCAGGTCAGGGGCCAGGTACGAGAGTCGCTTCGTGCGGCGCGTTTCAAGGGACATCAGGAGGCCACCGGTGTGACCTTGCCGGTGGTTGCCGCGGCGACGACCTGCTGGGCAAAGCCCACCAGGAAAGAGCGGCCATTGGTCAACGGCGCATTGAGCGAGGACTGGGTCGGACCGTCGAGGACGTCGGTGATCCGTAGCCCGAGCGCACGGGCGAGGCTGGGCGGGAGCGGCGGGGACGATAACTCGGTATGGCTGACATCCGTCATGTTCAGGACGACCCGCTGGTAGTGAAGGCCGCCGGCGGATTGGACCGGCCATTCCCAATAGACCGCCAACCAGTCAGCGCGCCGTTGCGGGTTGTAATAGACGATGCTCTTGGCGATCACGCCACTGCCGAGGTCGACGCTCCGAACGTCGACCATTCGATAGTTGTGGAAGTTGTAGCACGCCTCGAGACCGTAGATGGAAAAGGCGCTCGAGTCGGGTGTCGAGATCACATCGAGAACAACCGGATCGGCAGCGCGGAACCCCGATTGGGTTGCTGCTTGCGGTTGCCAGGTGTACTGATATCGAATCCAGGTACTTTCGGCTCCGAAGTAGGGCCGTGACCAGGGATAGGTCGCGATCTGCTGGAGGGACCAGCCGGAGACCTGGGCGGAGACCGGCATCA
>VBIS01000268.1 GCA_005880605.1 Chloroflexota bacterium | reverse complement strand
CCAAGCGGGCCCAGCTGAAAGCGGGCGAGACCGTCCTTGTCCTGGGTGCTAGCGGCGTCCTTGGTGCTATCGCGGTGCAGGTGGCTCGGTTGCTGGGCGCCGGTCGGATCATTGCGGGCGGGCGCGACGAGCAGGCGTTGGCGCGGTCGCGAGAGCTCGGAGCGGATGCGACCGTCGACCTCAAACAGACGGATGGATTATCCGACCGAATCCGCGAGGCCAGCGGCGGGGAACTCCAAGTCGTGATCGATCCAGTCTGGGGCGTTCCTGGCGTTGCGGCGTTGGAGGCGATGAGTCCCTTCGGTCGATTCGTGCAACTCGGGCAATCGGCCGGACCCGAAGCGGTCGTCAATTCCGGCATCGTGCGCGGCCGCTATCTGTCGATCCTCGGATACGGGAGCTTTCTCGTTCCATGGGAAGAGCAGGCCGCGGCCTACCGCACCCTGGTCGGCTACGCTGCGGCTGGAGAGCTGACGGTGGAGTCGGAAATTCTGCCGCTCGAGGCCGCACCGGATGCCTGGAAACGGCAGGCCAGCTCGCCGCATCACAAGCTCGCGTTCTCCCCGCAGGTACAGCGCTAGCGGGCCGACACGGGTGAGCCCCTCGCGTGTCGGCCTCGCGTCGTGGCAATAACCTCACCGACCAGGTAGAGCGATCCGCAGACCAGGACGATGCCGTTGGATGACGCGCGCCGACGAGCGCGATCGAGGGCTTCGCCGGATGACTCCGCAGTTTCGGCCGGCGCGCCAAATTGTGCGGCCAGGTCGGCCGGCGCCGCCGCTCGATGCCAACCGATGGCACTGAAAATGACGGGAGCGCCCGCCGCGCGTAGCTGGGACAGCATGGCGGGCAGGTCTTTGTCCTTCATTGCCCCGAAGACGATGACAAGCGGGCGGTCCCTGGCCAGTTTCCGCACCGTCGCCAGCGACCGCTGCAGGCCGGCCGGGTTGTGGGCGCCGTCGACGAGCACGATCGGATTGCGGTGGAGGACCTCCAGTCGGCCCGGCCAGCGCGTGCGGGCCAATCCGTCGCGGAGCGCGCCGTCGGAGATCTCCCACCCGCGCGAGCGCAAGGCGTCGATGGCGGCAACCGCGAGTGCCGCATTGTCCGCCTGGTGCAGCCCGAGCAGCGGAATCCGGAGGTCGCGGTAGGTCCCGGCCGGCGTCGTGACCGTGGCCTGGACGCCGGCCCATTCGTTGTCGGTCGCGACGAGCTCGACTTCTTGGCCGAGGCGAAGCAGCGGAATGTGCTGCGTTTGAGCGGCCGCCTCGATGACAGCGAGCGCGGGAGCCTGCGCGCCGGTAATGGCGATGCTGTCCGGTTTCAGGATGCCGGCCTTTTCGGCCGCGATCGCCTCCAGCGTCGAGCCGAGGTATTGCGTGTGGTCGAGCGCGATGTTGGTAATGACGCTGACCCCGAGATCGAGCACATTTGTCGAGTCGAGACGCCCGCCAAGGCCCACCTCACAAACCAGCAGGTCGATGCCGGCGCGGGCGAAGTAATAGAGAGCGGCGCTGGTGAGGATCTCGAACTCCGTCGGCGGTCCCAACTCGGCCGCAACCTTATTAATGACGGGCTCCAGCTCCGTGAGCAGCGCGGCAAAGTCATCCTCCGCAATCGGTCGCTGGTCGACCTGGATGCGCTCGGTGTACGCGACGAGGTGGGGCTTTGGCATCAAGCCGACCCGGTAGCCGGATGCCTGCAAAACGCTGGCCACCATGGCGCAGACGGAGCCCTTTCCGTTGGTGCCGGCCACGTGGACGCCCTGGAACAGATCCTGTGGATCGCCGAGCTTGCGCAGCAGCGCCTCGGTTCGCTCCAGGCCAAGCTTGATGCCGAAACGGCCAAGCGAGGTCAGGTAGTCAAGCGATTCCTGGTAGATCATCCCTCGCCGAGGTGCTGCCGGTAGGCGCGATAGGTATTGACCAGCAACATCGCGACCGTCATCGGGCCCACCCCGCCCGGGACCGGGGTGAGCGCCCCGGCTACCGGGTCGACGCTGGCGCGATCGACATCGCCGGTCAACTTGCCGGTTTCCGGGTCGCGGGTGATACCCACGTCGAGGACGATGGCGCCGGACTTGACATGCTCGCCGGTTATCAGGCCGCGCTTGCCGGTGGCGGCGATCAGGATGTCGGCCGTGCGGGTGATCGCTGGGAGATCGATGGTGTGCGAGTGCGCGATGGTGACGGTCGCATGGTTCTGGAGGAGCAATAGCGACACCGGGCGGCCGACAAGGCGGGAGCGTCCGACCACGACGGCGCGCTGGCCGGTCGGGTCGATCTGCTCACGGCGCAACAGCTCGAGCACGCCGAGTGGAGTCGCCGGAATGAAGGTGGGGTTGCCCTGGGCCAGCCGGCCGGCATTGTAGGGGTGGAGCCCGTCGACATCTTTATGTGGCGGGATCTGTTCGAGCGCCTGGTCCGAGTCGAGGCCGTCCGGCAGTGGCAACTGGAGCAGGATGCCGTCGACGGCTGGGTCGTTC
>VBIS01000267.1 GCA_005880605.1 Chloroflexota bacterium | reverse complement strand
TGAATCGTGCGGACCGCGGGAGAGGCGCTCGGGCGCGCCGCCCCTGCCGGAGGCGAGGTCGTATAGGCGACCAGCCGGTGGGAGGCTGGGGCGAGCAGCCTGCCGAGGCCGGCGGCCATCGTATTGAGGACGGTCAATCGATCTTCCCCGCCATAGTCGACAAAGGGTGAGCCGACGTTATCGGTCCAGATCGGTGCGCCGGTCGTCTCGTTGAGACCATAGAGGTTGCCGCTGTGCGAGCCGATGTACACCACGCCATTGACCGAGATGGGCGACGTGATGAGGTGACCGTCGCCGACGAAAGCCCAGTTGACCGTGGCACCGTCCAGGCTTCTGGCTCGCAGCGTGAAGGGCGACGGCCCCTCGAGAAAGAAGCCCTGGTTGCTATCGAACGCCGGCGCCACGCCGGGCTGGAAGCTGCCCACCTGGTGGCCGGTCTGCGCGTCGAGGATGACCGACGTCAGGCTGCCGCGCGCGTAGACGCGGCCGGCGTAGACGCTCGGCGTCGAGGTGTAGCCGGTGGTACAGCCGCTCACCACATGCCAGATCTCGCGACCGGTTGCCGGGTTGAAGTCCCAGGCATCAGCGCAGCCGGTCGATAGGTACATTCCTGAGCTGGTCACCGCGGGACCCGCGGTGCCTTGCAGCGGTGGCGGGTTGGTGCCCGCCGGTTGGGCGTGCCAGAGGTAGGCACCGGTGGCCTCATCGAAGGCGCTGATCCCCGAGTAGAGGACACCGTTAAAGGGCGTCACCATCGTGCCGCCTCCGACCTTGATCCAGTCCCGCGCGCCGGTCTGGGCATCGAAGGCCATCACCAGACCGTTGCCGTTGTCGACGAACACGCGGCCGTTGTCGTAGGCGACGTTGGCCGCCAGGCGGCCGCCACCAAGATCGATCATCCAGTCGAGCTGGCCGGTCGCCGCCTCGAGCGCGATCAGCCTCGTCGATGCCTGGGTCTTGGCCGTGACGTAGACACGTCCCGCCGCGATGATAGGAAAGGCGACGTCCCCTCCCAGGTCATCGACCCAGCTCTTCGTCAGGGGTGGGGCAAGCGGGTCGCCGGGCTGCGATCCGGTATGTGCCGCATCGTTTCCCCAGGCAACCGCCTGGTCGGTAGCGGCAACCGCTGTTGGAGGTGTCGGCGAGTCAGTTGGGCTGGCCGCCGCGGGAAGGACGGAGGTGATGGCAAGGCTGCCGACCAGCGCCAGGGCCCCCACGATTCGGTTCAATCTTTACTGCACCTTCATCAACTCTAGCCAGGCGGTATTCAGCGGTCAAGGCAGGCGAGCTTGACGGCGGCGGCGGCCCCGCCTAGCATTCATGCAGCGGCGGCGTGGAAACTTAACGCGGCGGGTGGGGTCTTTGGGGGAGGGGCGGGTGGCAAAGCGAAGCCGAACGATGGTGGTCGTACGGTCGCGCCGGTTCCTGGTTTTTGCCGCCCTCGCCGCCATCGCATTTCCCCAGCAGCTGTTGCCCGCGGCTGCCGCCGGCGGGCCACCGAGCAGCAAGCAGCTGGCCAGCCCCTCCTCCGCGTATAAGGCGGTGCCGGCCAGAGTTCCAAGCCGCCTGATACACCAGCACCAGACGCTTTCCCGCGGGACCGCGCCGCCGCCGGACGTTCCCCGGACCCTGCCTGCCATCCGCTCCGCGGCGGCGGCGGTTGGGGGCGCCTGGTCGTTCATCGGGCCGAAGCCGGTCGTCAACGCAACAAATTGCTGCACCAACACCGCGCCGCCGCAACCGTGGGCTGTCTACGGAAATGTCGGTGGCCGGATAACCAGCCTGGTCACGGATCCGAACAACGCGGCGGTCGTCTACGCCGGGACGGCAGGTGGCGGCGTCTGGAAGACGACGAATAGCGGATCGACCTGGACGCCACTGACCGATACCCAGGCCTCGCTCGCCATCGGCGCACTCGGGATCGACCCGACCGGCCAGGTGATCTATGCCGGCACCGGCGAGGACAACCTCTCCGATTCCCAGTTTGGCCAGGGCATCCTCAAGAGTATTGATGGCGGCGCGACCTGGATGCTGCTGGGCCAGGCCATCTTCGCCGGCCATGCCATCGGCTCCATCGCCGTTGACCGCACCACGTCGGGGGCTACCCAGCGGGTGCTGGTGGCCAGCAGTATCGGGCTCTTTGTCTCGCTCGACGGCGGCGCCAGTTGGGCGAAGAATACGGCGTACGTCAGCAAGCTGAGCCACATTGGCACGGCGACGCCGTCTGGCGCGGTGACCATGGTGATCCAGGATCCCACGGTCAGCGGGAAGTTCTGGCTAAGCGCCAGCGACTTCTGCCGGACCGAAGGCGGAGACATCCTGACCGGCGACGGCGTCAGTAACTGGGCGACGGCCGAGCCCACATCAGGGCCGTTCTTCACGTCGGTGTCGTCCCGGATTGGGCTCGCGATCGGTAGCGGTGGCGCAAGCGCAGCGGTCTGGTTGGCGGCGGCGGCCTGCAACAGTGACTTGCTCGACCTGCAGCACAGCAGCGACGCCGGCGCGACCTGGACCCGCCTTCCTCCCTCCACGCCCGGTCTAACGGACTATTTCAACTTGGGTGCCGGAGGCCAAGGGGATTACGACAACGTGGTGGCGATCGATCCTGCCAATTCGGGAAGCGTCGTGCTCGGTGGGGTCACCGCGCTGGCCACGATCGATGGTGGCGCGCACTTCCAGGATATCGGCGACGTCTACGGGGAAACGCATCTCAACGGGGTGCTGCATCCGGACTTCCACGCGATTGCCTTCACCAGCGCCGATCACTTCTATATCGGCAACGACGGCGGCGTGTGGAGCACGGCCGACATCGGGGGCGCTCGGACCGCGACACCGGGGAGTGCCAGCGACTGGACAAATTTGTCCCGACCGCTGCGCCACTGCCGGCGATGCAGGACTACGCCGGGGGCGATGGCTTCTACACGGCCATCGATCCCACGGGCGGTTCCACGACGATCCTCAGTGAGTACCCGTTCGGCGAGATCGTGCGCCACAGCACGGCAATTACTCCGAATGACCCGACCAGCCCCTTCAATTCGTTTGAGGAGGCAGGGCCCTGCCGCCAGTTCTCCTCACCCAGCGATCCCGCCTGCGCGGATCCGGCCGGCTTCAGCGCCCCCTTCTTAATGGACCAGGGAAATCCCCAGCGGCTCATTTCAGCCACCAACAAGGTGTACCTGACCAATAACGGCGGTGGCTCGGGAGGTCCGTCCAGCTGGACCTTGATCAGCCCGGACCTCACTACTGGCATAGCCGACTTCTCGTACGGTGATTCCATTAATTCGCTGGTGATGGGAGCACGGGGCGTAACGAACATCGTGTTGGCGGGGAGTGCGGCGGGCAACGTCTACCGGAGCGTCAATGCGACCAACGCCGCGGCGACCTGGACCAAGATCAACGGAAACTTGCCGACGTTCCCGGGAACCGCGAGTCCAAGCTTTGCCGGCCCCTGGATCACCGGCCTCACCTTCAATCCGGCAAACCCTTCCGAAGCATGGGCGACCATCGATGGTCGTAATGTCGCCCGCGTTTGGCACACCGTCAACGCCGGCGACCAGGCAGGGACGACCTGGACCAGCATCGATGGCAGCGGATTGACCGCATTGGGAAGCGCGATGGTCGACGCGATCGTGCTCGATCCCGCGAACCCGAGCACGGTATATGTGGGGACTGAGTTTGGTGTGATGGTCTGCCAGACCTGCGGCGGCCCCAGCCCGGTGCCCGTCTGGGCCTCGCTTGGATCGGGTCTTCCGAGTGTGCTCGTCTCCGCGCTCTCGTTGAGTCGCGATAACCAGACGCTCTTCGCCTGGACCCATGGCCGCGGCGTCTGGGACCTGCCGACCCTGCCCGCAAAGGCGCCCTTGTTGGTGGTGTCGCCCAGGAGTATGACCTTCAATCAGCTCTCGGGCGCCGCGGCGCCTGGGCCGCAAACACTGACCGTCGCCAACGACGGTA
>VBIS01000065.1 GCA_005880605.1 Chloroflexota bacterium | reverse complement strand
GAGAAGAGGTGGGACCCGGCGGCGGAGGATACCTGGTGATCAAGCGCCCCTGGCCTGCCATGCTGCGCGGGATCTTCAGGGACCACGATCGCTATGTCGAGACCTACTGGAGCAAGTTCAAGGATGTCTATTTCGCGGGAGATGGGGCGCGGATCGACGAGGACGGCGACTTCTGGCTGATGGGCCGCGTGGATGACGTCATGAATGTGAGCGCCCACCGGATCTCGACCATCGAGGTGGAGAGCGCCCTCGTGGACCATCCCAAAGTGGCGGAAGCGGCCGTCGCAGGCCGCAGCGATAAGCAGACCGGTCAGGCGATCGTCGCCTTCGTGACCCTCAAAGGTGGCGCCGAGGGGTCACCTGAGATGTTGAAAGAGCTACGCGATCACGTTGCCAAGAAGATCGGAAAGATCGCTGCGCCGGCCAATATTGTCTTCACGCCGGAGCTGCCCAAGACGCGGTCCGGCAAGATCATGCGGCGGCTGTTGCGAGATGTCGCCGAGAACCGGCCGCTGGGCGACACGACCACCCTGGCCGATCCGGCGGTCGTCACCGAGATCGATCGGCGCGCCAAAACCGAGGCGGCCAAAGAGGAGACCTAGCCGTAATTTCCCCTCCCCGTTTCGGGGCGGGGGTTACGTCCGACCCTGCTGGAGGATTCGGTAGAGGGCGCTGAAGTCGAGGTGTGAGTCGCGCAGCTGGTCGAGCCGGTCGCGCAGCGCATAGACATCGGACTGGAGCCGGTCGATCTCGGCCGAGTGGTCCTCGTTCGACTCTGTTTGGCGGGCGATCAATTCACGACGGTGGCGGACCTTTTCCGAAATCGTCCGCTCAACGGTCTCCCATTGGTTGGAAAGGTCGCGCAGCTGCCGATCGAGCGTGGCCAGCTCGCTGGTCAGCTCTAACCCGGGCGGCTGCGGGTAAGGCCCGAGCTGTATTCGGAATGCAGCCGAAGCTTGCCATGGTGACCGTGCCGAAGATGGCTAGAATACCGACTCGTGCCGAGGTAGCTCAGTCGGTAGAGCACATGACTGAAAATCATGGTGTCGCCGGTTCGATTCCGGCCCTCGGCACTCCACCCAAAAAAACTTGTTGCGTGCGCCCAAAAGCCGTGCTATGCTCGCGCCGATTTCGGTAAGCGCTTACCGGTAAGCGGTTACTTGTAAGCGCTTACCACTTCGGGCAGGGGAGACGGTCGACATGGCAGGGGTACGGCGCGCCAAAGCGATTCCGACGATTTACGACGTCGCCAGCCGGGCTGGCGTGTCGATCGCCTCGGTCTCTCGCGTTCTCAACGGCCAGGGTAGCCCCAAGGCTGAAACCCGTAAGAAGGTACTGCGCGCCGTTCGCGCCCTCAGCTTCGTCCCCGATGGGGCGGCCCGTGCCCTCTCCAACAACCTCAAAGAGGTGGTGGCCGTTGTCTTCCGTCGCGGCGGTGAGGTGGCCTTCGAGGACGAGGAGGAGAGCCTTCTCTTCCTGGACGTCATCAACCGCGGCATTGAGATCGCCGCGCAGCGTCGGGGCTTCGACGTGCTCATCAGTTCCGTCGGCACCAACGACGAGAACGTGCCGGCACGGCTCGCCGCCATCGCCGGCAAGGCGGACGGGCTCATCCTGCACGACCAGATGCTTTCGGAGCCGGAAATCGCCCGGCTCGCCGACGTGGTCCCGATCGTGACGCTCGCCGGACGGCCGACGCCGAAGTCGATCAATGTTCGCTGCGACAACGGATCGGGCATCCGGGCGCTGATCCATCACCTGGTGATCGAACACGGCTACCGCAATATCGCCTACCTGTCGGGAGGCGCCGACAGCCCGGACAACCTGGCCCGCGCTCGGGTGTTCGAGACGGAAGCCTTCGCCGCCGGCGCCCAGATCCAGGTGGGACCGGCCTGGCAGGGTGACTACAGCGCGGTCGGCGGCGCCAATGTCATCGCGTCGCTGCTTGATAGCGGCCGCGACCTCCCGCGGGCCATCGTCTGCGCCAACGACCAAACCGCGCTGGGCGCCATGCATGCTCTGGCTCGGCGTGGGATCAAGGTCCCGGACGATGTCGCCGTCACCGGCTTCGACGACGTACCGGTGGCCCGCCACCTGCACCCGCCGCTGACCACGGTCCGCCAACCGATCAAGGAGCTGGGCGTGACCGCGTTTGACGTCCTCTACTCCCGCATGGGGACCGCGGGAGGTCAGCACGAAGTCGTGCTTCCGGTGCAGCTGATCATCCGCGAGAGCTGTGGGTGCAGCCATCGTCCGGTGGTAGGCCCGAGCCGGGCGCCAGTCGCCAGTAGCGAGACGTAACGATGCGAGCCCTCCTTCGCCGCCTGGGTGTCTACCTCCTGGCGGCGTGGGTCGCGCTGACGGTCAGCTTCCTCCTGCCCCGGGTGGTGCCCGGAAACCCGGTGGCGGGCGCGGTCGCCAGGGCCTCGCAGTCGGGCAACTGCAACTCGCAGTGCGTCGAAGCGATCGAGGCGCAGCTTGGCTTCAACGTCCATACCAGCCTCTGGGACCAGTACGTCCAGTACTGGGGAAACCTCGGTCACGGCAACCTCGGCCAGTCCTGGTCCGAGAACGCGTCCGTCAGCAGCCTCATCATTTCCTACCTCCCATGGACCCTCGGACTCCTGTTGATCGCCACAGCGGTCAGTTTTATCGCCGGGACCGCCGTCGGGGTCTTGATGGCCTGGCGGCGCGGCTCGTGGCTCGACTGGGTGCTGCCGGTGGCGACCTTCTTTTCGGCGCTTCCGTATTTCTTCCTCGCCCTGGTCCTAGTCCTGATCCTCGGCAAGACCGGGACGATGCTCAAGGTGTTCCCGAGCCTTTTCGGCTACGACATCTACGGCGTCACGCCAGGGCTGAATGGGCCCTACATCGCGAGCATCATCGGCCACGCCATCTTGCCGGCGGTGACTGTGGTGCTGGCCTCGACGGCAGGGTTCATCCTGGCGATGCGCAACAACATGATCACCACCATGGACGAGGACTTCGTCCTGGTGGCCCAGGCCAAGGGGTTGCCGGCCAAATGGGTGATCTGGTACGCGGCGCGCAACGCGCTGCTGCCAGTGGTGGCCAACTTCACCGTCGCGATCAGCCTGGTCGTCGCCGGCCAGATCCTGGTTGAGATCGTCTTCAACTACCCCGGGATCGGCTTCCATCTCTACGACGCGCTCGGCAAGCTCGATTACTCGCTGGTGCAGGGGATTTTCGTGGTGATCACCCTGGTGGTGCTCGCGGCCAATCTGCTGGCGGACGTGGTCTATGTGCTGATTGATCCTCGCGCGCGGCAGATGGCGTGAGGCGATGACCATCAACAGCACGTCCCTGACCGTCATTCCCCCAGTTGCCGGGCCGACCCCCGAGTTGGTGCTCCGCCGCACGCGGATCCTGCGCCTGCCGCGCTCCCCCAAGGTGATCGCTGGGCTCGTCATCCTGGTCCTGTTCGGGCTTCTCGCCATCATCGGTCGCTGGATCGCGCCCTACTCGCCCAACGCGACCGACCAGCAGCACTGGGTGCAGCACGTCCTGGTCCCCGGCACCGGCGCGGCGACCGGCTTCCCGGCCAGCTATTACCCGCTGCCGCTGCCGCCGTCGGCCGCGCACTGGCTGGGCACCACCGTCTTCGCGCAGGACGTGTGGTCCCAGCTGCTCGCAGCCACGCAAGCCACAGTGGTCGTCGGCCTGCTCGCGGCCGCCATCGCGACCGTGCTGTCGGTGCTGTTCGGTGTGACCGCCGGCTATCTGGGCGGAGGCGCCGACGAAGGGCTCTCGCTAATCGCGAACGTTTTCCTCGCCATCCCCGGGCTCCCGCTCCTGATCGTGCTCGCCGACTACGTGCCGTCCGCAGGCTCGAGTGTCGTCCTGGTGGCGAGCATCATCGCCGTCACCACGTGGGCGTACACCTCACGCACCCTCCGCGCGCAAACGCTCTCGCTGCGCAACCGGGACTTCGTCGAGGCGTCGCGGGTAATGGGCGAGGGACGCCTTCGGATCATCCTGGTCGAGGTCCTGCCCAACCTGGTTCCGATCGTCGCAGCCTCGTTTCTCTTCACGGCCCTCTCGGCGATCGGGGCCTACGTGGCGATAGCGTTCCTGGGCCTCGCCGGCTCGCCCACGTCGTCGCCCCCGGGGCTGTGGAACTGGGGCGAAATGCTGCGCGAGGGATTCGCCAACAATGCCGTGCGCGGCGGGTGGTGGTGGTGGTGGGCGCCTCCGGGCCTCTGCATCGCCCTCCTCGGCACCGGCCTGGCCCTGCTCAACTTTGGCATCGACGAGTTCATCAACCCCAGACTTCGCACGGCAGGGCTATCCCGCAAGACGGCCCGCAAAGCCGGCATCGGCACCCGTCCCAAGCTGGGTATGACCCCCGTGGCGCACCACCCGCCGGTGGCCGTCGCGTCGGTGCGGACCGTGGCCGAGGCATCGCGGCTACGCGACACCGCCGAGCCGGTGCTCGAAATCCGCGGTCTCAGCGTCGATTATGGATATGACGAGGAGGCGGTCCACGCGGTCGTCGACTGCGACCTGGTGCTTCGCCGCGGCCAGGTGCTCGGCCTGGCTGGCGAGAGTGGCAGCGGCAAGACCACCCTCGCCCTGGCAGCCATCCGTCTGCTTCGCGCCCCGGCGCTGATCAGCGCCGGCCAGGTCCTGTTCCATTCCAAGCCGATCAGCGGCGACGGGCCGGCTGGCACCATCGACATGCTCTCGGCGACCGACGACCAGCTGCGCGCCATCCGGTGGTCGGAGATCGCGGTCGTCCTGCAGAGCTCGCTGAACGCCCTCAATCCCGTTATCACGATCGGGGCGCAATTCGACGACCTGCTCCGCGTGCATCGTCCAGCGCTTGCTGAGTCCGCGCGCTGGGCCCGGTCCGGGGCGTTGCTCGACATGGTCGGCATGAACGCCGACCGGTTGCGGAGCTACCCGCACGAGCTCTCCGGCGGCATGCGGCAGCGAGCCATGATCGCCATGGCCATCGCCCTCGAGCCGCAGGTCATGATCCTGGACGAGCCGACCACCGCGCTCGACGTCGTCACGCAACGCGAGATCCTCCAAGAGCTGATCGGACTGCGGGATCGCATCGGCTTCGCGACGCTGTTCATTACCCATGACCTCTCGTTGCTGGTGGAGCTGGCCGACGAGATCGCCGTGATGTACGCCGGCCGCTTGATGGAGCGCGCGCCGGCAACCTCGCTGTTTCATGCGCCACGACTGCCGTACACCTACGCTCTGCTTCACTGCTTCCCCCCGATGCATGGGCCGCGGGTTCCGATGGAGGGGCTGAAGGGGTCGCCACCGGATATGCGCGACCTGCCGCCAGGCTGCGCCTTTCATCCTCGCTGCCAGTGGGCGCTCCCGCGTTGCCGCCAGGAAGTCCCGCGGCTGGCGCCGCTCAACGGGTCGCCGCGTGAGGTCGCCTGCTGGTTACATCGGGAGGGGACGACGGTGCCGCCGGAGCTGGCGCAACCCGAACCGGCCTCGATGCGGCCGCGACGCCCGGAGACCGTCGGACAGGCGGGCGGAACGTGAACCTCGAAAGTGCGCCGACACCGACCTCAGTTGCCCCCGTCCGTGCTGTCCTCGAGGGACGGGGGCTGACCAAGTCCTTCTGGGTGAAGCAGGGCCGCAGTCTGCTGGCCCGCAAGACGCGCGTGCACGCGGTCGAGGACGTCTCGGTTCGGCTCGACGCGGGGAGGGTAACGGCGCTGGTCGGTGAAAGCGGGGCCGGGAAGACGACGGTCGCCCGACTACTGGCCAAGATCATCAGAGCCGATGCCGGCGAGCTGTTCCTCGACGGCCGGCCGGCACCGCCGGGGCGCCCTCGATCGTACGCGGCGCAGGTCCAGATGGTGTTCCAGGACCCGTTTGCATCGCTGAACCCGGTGCATCGGGTTGGTCACAACCTGGTGCGACCTCTACAGATCCACCACATCGCCGACGGCGACATCGATGCCACCGTGGCTGACCTGCTGCGGCGGGTAGCGCTCAAGCCGCCCGACACGTTCATCGGCAAGTTCCCTCACGAGCTCTCCGGTGGGCAGCGGCAGCGCGTGGCGATCGCACGAGGGCTGGCGGTCCGGCCGCGAGTCCTGATCGCCGACGAGCCGGTGTCGATGCTCGATGTCTCGATCCGGCTGGGCGTGCTCAACCTGCTCGCCGATCTTCGGGACCGGGAGAAGCTGGCGATCCTCTACGTCACGCACGACATCGCGTCGGCGCGCTACCTCGCCGACACGATCGTGGTGATGTACGCGGGGCAGTTGGTTGAGGCGGCTCCCAGCGTCAGCCTCACCGACCGTCCGGCACACCCCTACACGCAGCTGCTGCTCGCCGCCGCGCCCGACCCCGATCGAGTGGAGGCGCCGGCGCTTGCCGGCCGCGGCGCACCGCCCAGCCTGCTCGCGCCGCCCAGTGGCTGCCGGTTTCATCCACGTTGCCCCTACGTCATGGAGATCTGCAAAAGCCAGGTGCCGCCGAGAGTCGCCGTTGCCGCCGACCACTCCGCGGCGTGCTGGCTCCACGTCGACCCGAACAACCGACGCATAACCGTCAACGGCTCGGTGGCCCCGGCGCGCGACTCAAGCGATCAGCGGAACCAAGAGAGGTGATGAGGATGGGACAAGCACGAAACGACGTTGATGGAACTCGACGGCGGGATGGATCAGCAATGCACGGCTCATCACGGGCCCTGCCCAAGGAAGGGTGACACATTCATGAATCGAAGAGCATTGACGGCGGTGATCGGAATAGCGGTCTTGGGACTGGCTGCCTGCGGTCCCGGACAAGCGACGGCGACGAAAACGGGCAGACCACTCATCGCCGAGCCGACAACGGGGGTGACCTTCTCGGAAGACTTCAATCCCTATGACGGCAACTCGGTGTCATCCAGCATGGGTGTTCGGTCGATCGTCAACGAGCCACTTTACGAGTTCGACCAGCTCGACGCGACCTCGGCCGGCACCCATCCGTGGCTGGCGACCGCCTATCAGTTCCAGAACGGCGGCAAGGACCTGCAGGTCACCATTCGCCAGAATGTGAAGTTCACCGACGGCTCGGCATTCGGTCCGGCCGACGTCGCTGCCACCTTCAAGGCGTTTGAAAACCCGAAGGCCAACACCCGCGGCGTTCCGGAACAGGCTTCCGACCCAACGGTTTCCGGTAATAACGTGACGTTTCACTTCAAGTCCGCGCAGTACACCGGGCTGTTCAACATCCTCAGCAACACCTTCATGCTGAAGGCCTCGGTCGCGAACCAGATCGCCCAGAACCCGACGATGACGATCAAGAAGCCGATTGGCACCGGGCCCTTCATGCTCGACAGCTACTCGAGCTCGGTGATCAAGTGGAAGCCCAATCCCAGCTACTGGGGTGGCACGCCACCGGAATCCGCGATCTGGACCCCCGCCATCGCCACCAATGCCGCGGCCAGCGACGCGCTCGTCAGCGGCCAGCTGGACTGGGCGGGTAACGACATCCCGAACGTCTACGCCAACTACGTCAACCTCAACCCGCAGACCAATCACGCCTGGTTTGCTGCCGGCAGCACCGTGACCCTCTGGTTCAACCTGAACCCTGGCAACGGCGGCGCCACAGGCATCGATGAGGCGGCGGTCCGCAAGGCCGTCAGCTACGGCGTCGACCGCAACGCGCTGGCCCTGCTGGGCGAGTCGGGCTACGAGCAGCCGGCGAGCTCATCGAGCGGGCTGATCCTCCCCAACCAGAAGACGTTCCTGCCGGCCGACGGCAGCCTCGCCAACGACCTGTCGACCAGCGGCAGCGTGCCCGACGCGGCGACCGCGAAGGCCCAGAAGCTTCCGGACGGCGCCGACGTCTACGACATCCTGAAGAACGCGGGCTGGGCGCCGCCGGCCAGCTCTCGCTACGACAGCGCCGCCGGGACCTTCAAGTCCGGCGGAAACTGTGACGGCACCAACCACGCCAACTGCTGGACCAAGGGTGGCAAGATCATCAAGTTCTCCGTCTACGATCCGGTTCCATTCTCCGACTACTGGGAAAACGCGGCGCTGATGTCACAGGAGCTCCAAACCTTGGGCATGGACGTCACGACCAAGCCGGCGCAGGGCTACTCCGACTGGAACACCAACATTACGTCGGTTCCGTCAGCGTGGCAGACGGCGATCCACTGGGGCAACGGCGGCAGCATCCCCTACATCCAGTACCAGAACTGGTTCGACAGCACGGACGCGAACTCGGTCGCGCATTACATCGGCTGGTCCAACGCTGACGCGGACGCAGCATTGCGCAAGTATGAGAGCACCAACCCCGACGACACGGCATCGCTGATGCCGGTGGTGCAGCAGCTCGAGAAGATCATGGCGACTGAAGTCCCCGAGGCTCCCCTGCTGTACGGCGCCGACTGGAACGTCTTCAGCAGCGCCAAGTACACCGGGTGGCCCAACCAATCCCACCCCTACATGAACCCCTCGCCAAGCGACCCGCAGATGCCGTACATCCTGATGCAGCTCAAGCCGGTGTCCTGAGCTTGGAAGAGCACGCCCGTCAAGGGGACGGGTGGGTTGAGTCCGGTCGGCCGCTCGCCGGCCGGACTCTCCCGCCCGAGGAGGCCAGCCTGCTGGCCCGGCTCACCCTGGAGCAGAGAGTCAGGCTGCTGACGGGCTCGGATGCGTGGGCGCTGTACGGCGAAAGCGCCGTCGGCCTGCGCCCGATCATCGTGTCCGATGGGCCGGCCGGGGTGCGCGGGACGCGCTTCGATCCCGCCAATCCATCGACCTCGTTGCCCTGTCCGGTCGCGCTGGCGGCGACCTGGAGCGAAGACCTCGTGGAAGAGCTCACATTAGCGCTGGGGCGGGAGGTCCGTAGCAAAGGCGTGGACGTCCTCCTGGCCCCGACCATCAATATCATTCGCACGCCGCTCAGCGGTCGCGGTTTCGAGTGCTTCTCGGAAGACCCGGTGCTTACCTCACGGATCGCCGTGGCCTACGTGCGGGGCATCCAGCGGGCCGGCGTTGCCGCCACCGCCAAGCACTTCGTGGCCAACGACTCGGAGACCGAGCGGCGAACCTACGTTGCCCGAATCTCCGAGCGCGTGCTCCGCGAACTGTACTTCCCGCCCTTCGAGGCCTGCATCTTGGAAGCCGACGTCTTGTTGGTGATGGCCGCCTACAACGCCGTCAACGGCGCCACCATGACGGCCAACGCGATGCTGCAGGACGTGCTCAAGTCGGATTGGGGGTTCAGGGGCGTGGTCGTCTCCGACTGGTCCGCCACGACGACAACGGTTCCCAGCGCGCTGGCCGGGCTCGACCTCGTCATGCCCGGACCCGACGGGCCCTGGGGCGACAAGCTGGTGGCCGCGGTTCGCAACGGCAGTGTGCCGGAGGCCGCGATCGACGACAAGGTCGCCCGCATCTTTGCCCTGGCCCGCCGGCTGGGCGGCTTCGACGGAAGCCGGCCGGCAACGGCGCCGCAGCTGATCGATCCGGCGGTGCTACGAAAGGTCACGGCCGCGTCCTTTGTCCTGCTCAGCAATCCGCGCGACCTGCTCCCGCTGAAGAAAGCCGGACTGCGAAGCGTGGCGCTCATCGGTCCCAACGCGCTCGAGCCGCAGACGCAGGGCGGCGGCAGCGTCCGCGTCCTGGCGGCGGCGCGGGTCGATCTTGCGCAATCCCTGCGGCAGGCGCTGGGCAGTGCCACCGCCGTTAGCGTGCATCGCGGATGCCTCACCAATGCCACGGTGCTCACCCCGTCAGACGGAAGGCTGCGTGACCCGGTGACGGGAACCACGGGGGTGCGGCTCGAGGTGCGCAAGCCGGACGGCACGGTCGGCTACGAGGCGCCGATGCCGAGCAGTGTTATCACCTGGTGGGATGGGCTTCCCAGGAGCGTGGACGAGCCCGGTGCCGAAATCGTCATGCGAGCCGTGTATCGACCTGAAACCGACGGGGTCCACGTCATCGGCGCCGCCGGGGTGGGGGAGACGCGCGTCAGCGTCGACGGGTCGCTGCTCGGGGAGGGGACGAGCCTCTTTCCCGGCGAAGTCATGGAGCTGTTTTCGCGTCCGCCCGAGGTGCGCGTCCCGATCCGGCTCGAGGCGGGGCGCGAGATCGAGGTCCGCGTCGCCTTCAAGCCCGAGAAGCGCTTCGTGACCCTCCGGCTTGGCATCGCACCACAGCTGGCTGACGACCAGCTGATCGAAGCGGCGGCACGCGCCGCCAGCGAATCCGACATCGCGGTCGTCGTCGTCGGCTCGGCGGAGGGAACCGAGAGCGAGGGTTCTGACAAGCCGTCGATGGCGCTGCCCGGCCGTCAAGACGATCTGGTGCGACGCGTCACGGCGGCGAACCCGAACACCGTCGTCGTCGTGAACGCCGGAATGCCGGTCCTGATGCCCTGGGCGGATCAGGTCGCGGCGGTGATGCAGGTGTGGTTTCCCGGCCAGGCCTTCGGCGACGCGCTCGCGGACACCCTGCTGGGGATCGTCGAGCCCAGCGGGCGCCTTCCGGTCACCATCCCTCGCGATGAGGTCGACTCGCCGGTCCTGCATGCCCATCCTGATGGCGGCGATCTCATTTACGCGGAGGGCTTGCTGGTTGGCTACCGCGGCTACGACCGGAGTGGCACCGAGCCGCAATTCCCTTTCGGCCACGGCCTCGGATACACGGACTGGACCTACGAATCGATCGTCCCCGACAGGGGGTCGATCCGCGCCGCCGAGGACTTCAGTTGCGTTGTGACCGTCCGCAACTCGGGCCAGCGCCCGGGTCGTGAGGTGGTGCAACTCTATCTCGAGGGGCCCGATCCCGATCCAGCCCGGCCGGCCAAGGTGCTGGCGGCCTTTGCCTCCGTCAACGCAGAGCCAGGTGCGCAAGCGACGGCGCGCCTGGTCGTGCCCGCGCGTTTGTTCGAGCACTTCGATGAGTCGACGCGCGCCTGGGTGTCTGACCCGGGCACGTACACGCTCTATGCGGGACGCTCGTCTCGCAACACCAGGCTGAAGGCAACCGTTGAATTTGGGAGGAGGAGTTGATATGAGGATGCGCACCGTTCGAACCTTGATCGTCGCTGGCACCTTGGCGCTGGCATGGTCCACCAGCCCAGGCATGCTGGCGGCCGTTCATGCAGCGCCGACCGCGCCAGCGTTCGGTGCCAGCGTTCATATCTTCAGTGCCGGCATGGACCAGGCGACGATCCAGGCGCAACTGAACGAGGTGGCCGTGGCGCAGGTGAACAATGAGTTCGGTCCGCGGCGCGATGCGGTGTTGTTCGAGCCGGGAACCTATGGCTCCAAGGAGCATCCGCTCATCTTCCAGGTCGGCTACTACACGAGCGTGGCGGGCCTTGGCCTCTCACCGGGTGACGTCGTGATCAACGGCGCCGTCGACGTCTTCAACCATTGCACCCCGGGTTCGTGCCTCGCGCTCGACAACTTCTGGCGCTCGCTGTCGAACCTCACCATCAATTTCTCTCCATATCCCAGCGGGACGACACCGGTGTATGTGCCCCCGTCTCCGGACCCGTACGGAGTCGGATGCGACAACTCGAACGAGATCTGGGCGGTGTCGCAGGCCGCACCGATGAGGCGGGTTGCCATCAACGGCTTCACGACCTTCTTTGATTATTGCGGCCCGAAGGGCTATGCGAGCGGCGGTTTCGCGGCCGACTCAACCTACAAGGGTGTCCTCAACGGCACCCAACAGCAATGGGTGACGCGGAATAGCAAGATCGATTTCTGGACGAACGGGGTTTGGAACCAGGTGTTCTCCGGAGTGATCGGGGCCCCGGCGCAGAGCTTCCCCAACCCGACCTATACGACACTTCCGACCAGTCCGGTGACTCGCGAAGCGCCGTATCTCTGTCTTGACTCGGCAGGCAACTACAACGTGTTCGT
>VBIS01000064.1 GCA_005880605.1 Chloroflexota bacterium | reverse complement strand
GCTTAGCCTCCAGAGATACACTTCGCCATCGTGCGTCGGGGGCGTTCCCATCACGGCCGTCAGGAATGCCAGCATCCGATCCTCGCCCGCCATCGGGCCCAGCACCACGGCCTGCACCTGCCAGCGTCGCAGCTCCGCCAGCGCCGCGGCGCGGTACGCGGTGGACACCTCCGGTGCCCGCACTCCCTGCTGCATCGCCATCAGGTCCTGGCCCAGCATCGTGGGCGCTGGATCCAGGGCCGGGCCGGGTAGGTTGGCGTAGCCCTCCGGCATCTTGAACCGCAGGTCCGCGCTCAGCTGCCAGAGCATCGCTCGCGACTCGAATTCGTGCGCGTAAGGGACCACGAGCGCGACGCTGCCGGTCGGAAGGCTCGAGACCGCGCCGGCCGAGAAAAAGGCCGGCACGTTGGTCGGCGAGGTGGCAAACGGCAGCCGCGGTAGCAGCGTCAACAGCGCCACAGCTGCGATCGCCCCCACGGCGATCGTCCGCCGGGGCGATGTGAAGTCCCAGCGATCGGCCAGCACCGACAGCAGCAGGCCGGCAAAGAGGAACACATAGAGCATCAGGCGGCTGGGCACGACATTGTGCAGCAGCGGCACCGTCGCCAGTCCGCCCCAGACCAGCCCGAAGATCACGGGCGTCAGCCGTCCGACCCGCGAGCGCGTCACGGCCAGGAATGCGACCGCCAGCAGCCCAGCCGGGATCCCGGTGGTGACGCCGCCGAGGTGGAACGTGACCCCGAGCGAGAGGGCGCCGGCGAGCAGCGCCAGCATCGACGCAACCTGAACGACCGGGGCCCGCCACCAGCGCACCACGGCGAGCACCAGGAGGATCAGCAATGGCAGACCGACAAATGCCCCGGCCTCATACTGGCTGCCGCTGAACCGGTCGGTGACGGCGGTGAGCGCGGCGGGCGCGACCGCCTGCAGCGATGTCGGCAGCATGAGGCCGGCGACGTCGGTGACAAAAACATTCGACGCCGCCAGGGTGCCGTGGACCGCCTGCGGGCCAAAGAACTGCGTCCACAACGGCCACACGGCGACCAGTGTGAGCATGCCGGCCGCCAGCCCAACGACCTTGAGAATGTAGGCCGCCCTGATTCGGACCTGGCCCGGGTGCAAGCCAACCAGAATGGCGAGCGCCATGGCGGCAAGCAGAAGCTGCGTCAGCAACACTTCCTCGGAGATCAGCAGTTGTACCGCGGCCAGAGCGCCGACCATCGGGCCCAGGCGCCACGGCGATCGCCTCTGCCGCAGCACGGTCTCTTCGAATGCGATCAGCATCAGCGGACAGATGAAGACAACCCCGACGTGCGGATGCCCGAGCGATTGGGCCAGCATGTACGGCGAGAAGCCAAACAGCAGCCCACCAAGGGCGGCCGCCCAGGGACGCGCCACATGGCGGCGGAATGCAAGGAACCCGCACCAGGCGGCGAGCGCCATCGACGCCGTCATCAGCAGGTTGTAGGCGAAGACCGGCCCCAGCGTGAGCGTCACGGGAGCCAGCAGCAGGCCGAGCAATGGCACCGACGTCTGCCACATCAGGTTGATCCCGTGGGGGAAATCGACGTAGTTGGTGAACAGCGGATTGAGCCCATGACCGAGCGCAAACGGGACCCAGCGCAGGTACCAGATAAAGACCGGCGGGTCGGGACCGTCGCCGATGACATGTGAGAACGGCTGGGTCCAGGTGGCGGCAAACAGTCCCAGGGCGAGCACCCCGTACATGGCGAGTATCACTCCGGGCGTGCTCAGATGGATCATCCAGGCGCGCGGCCGCGCCGGCTTTAACGTGCGCCAGTCCGGGTGAAGAAGGGGCGCTGGAAGGCTCATAGTTTGCCGGTCACCGCGTTGGGGAAGGACTTGATTAGGTCGGACGGTTTTCTGCTATAACGCCGATGGGCAGCTGAACCGCCGGATCCAACATTGGAGGTATAGATGGGTATCTTCGGCCAGGAAGTCCGGCGCGAGTTCATCGCACGGCCGGATTCAGCCAAGGGCCAGATTCTGTTCAAGTGGCCCGATACGAACATCCGCAAACTGACCCAGCTGACCGTCGAGCAGGACGAGTTGGCGGTTTTCTTCCGCGACGGCCGCATCCAGGGGACAATTCAGCCGGGCCGAGTCACGCTCGACTCATCTGAGATTCCCTTCCTCGGCATCCTGGTGGACGCCGCCAGCGGCGGGAACCTTTTCCGTACCGAGCTCTATTTCATCTCGACCCGCGAGTTCCCCAACCTGCCCTTCGGCGGAGCCATCGACAACGTGGTCGACCCGCAGACCAACTTCGGCGTCGGGCTGCGCGTGTTTGGCGAGTACTCGCTCAAGGTGGTCGAGCCGCAATCCTTGATCGTCAACCTGGTCGGCACCCAGAACCTCTCGACCAATGACGAGATCACGGATTGGATGCGGGAGCAATTGCTCAAGACCTTGCGAACCGACGTCGTCTCGCATGTCGTCAGCAACGGCTGGCCGCTGCTCGGTATCGCGGCGCATACCGACGAGATCGAATCGGAAACCATCGCGCAGGTCCAGCGCAACATCAACAGCTACGGCCTGCAGATCGTCCGGCTTGGTAATTTCACGATCACCCTCAAGCCCGAGGACGAAGACAAACTCAAGAACTTCCTCAAGGATGTCCAGTACACCAAGCTCGCCGGTGGCTTCCAGCAGTACGCGGCTGGGGCGGCCATGATCGGCGCCGGGCAGGGACTCGCCCAGGGCCCAGGTCAGGGTGGCGGGGTCAACCCGGCATTCCTCGGAGTCGGCCTCGGCGTGGGCGGCCAGGTCGCCGGCCAACTCGGTCAGACCCTGGCGGCCGGTGGCCAGATCCAGGTTCGCTGTCCCAACTGTCATGCGCTGAACGCGGAGAGCGCGAAGTTCTGTAACAGCTGCGGCCAGGCGCTCTCACCGGCGCCCGCACCGGCCGGGGCCACGGTTGCCTGTCCGAAGTGCGGCACCCAGAACTCGGCGACCGCAAAGTTCTGCACCAACTGCGGCCAAACACTCACCGGCGGAGGCACACCGGCACCGGCCCAGTGAAAATGCGGCGGCGCGTTGCGCTGGCGGCCTTTCTGGCCCTGTCGTTTCTCCTGACGAGCCCGCTGCTGGCCTTTGCCCGTGCCGGTGGCGGCCAGAGCTTCGGCGGTGGTGGCGGCGGATTTGGTGGCGGCGGCTCCTTCGGTGGAGGCGGCGGGTTCGGCGGCGGCGGCTTACTGCTGCCCTTTCTCTTCTTCGGCGGTGGCGGAGGCGGGTTCTTCTTCTTTCTCTTCATCCTCTTCGCCCTGTGGCAGGTCTATCGCCGTATGAGCTTCCGCAATCCGATGCAGGCCTCCAATTTCGGCCCCGCCTACGCCCCGATGGCGCAGATGCGTTCGACGGTCACCGAAGACCTGGCAGCGCTGCAGGCCAAGGACCCGAACTTCAACCAGCAAATGTTCCTGGACCGCGCGCAGGCCGCCTTTTTTGCACTGCAGAAGTCATGGATGGATCGCAACCTCGAACCCGCACGCGTCTACATGTCCGACGGCATCTACCACCGCTGGAAGACCCAGATCGATGCCATGATCGCGGCGCACAAGAAGAACATGCTCGACAACCTGGTCATCGGTGGCGTCCATATCGTCAAGGTGCAGACCGATCCCAACTTCGATACCATCACGGTCCGCATCGATGCCAGCGCCGCCGACTACGAGGTGGACGACACCACGGCCAATAAGGTGATCTACGGCTCGCGGCAGAGCCAGAACTTCACGGAGTACTGGACCTTTATTCGAAGCGGGGCGGCGCGCACCAAAGCGGGTGAAGGCGCCGAGGTGACGCAGTGTCCCAATTGCGGCGCGCCGTTGTCGATCAATGAATCGGGCGTGTGCAGTTACTGCAAGGCGACTGTGACCAGCGGGCAGTTCGGCTGGGTCCTCGACAATATCACGCAAGCGTCGGAGTGGCAGGGATGAGCGAGCTGGACCCACCAACTCGCGAGGGCCGCGGGCCGGACCCGATGGCACCCGGCTCGCCGCTGCCGCCCGGCGCCGGCTCGCCGATTCAACCGGGACCGCCGATGTCGGTCGACGCGCCCATCACCGACACGACCATCAACCGAACGGCAGTGATGGTGGGCGTGGTCGTCGCGGTCCTGGTCGTCGTCGTGGTTGTTGTCGTCCTGATCGCCCTCTTCAGCCGCCACTAACCCAGCGACGGCATATACACAGATATGTAGTATAATGGGAGCGTGGCTGCGCCCGACGAGCCAGGTCTGCTGGCGGCACTGCTCGGGCAGCGAGCTGACCTGGTTGGGGTGAAGGCCTTGCTGGCCGAGGGCGGCATTGTCGAGCGTCAGCCGGGTGACCTGCGGGACGCGGCGCGACGGCACGGGTTTCGGCCGGCACAAGTCCGCCGGCTCCTGATGGTTCGCGAGCTGGCCAGACGCTGGCATATTCCGGCCGACAGTGCCGCGCCCGCAATCACCTCACCAAGGGAGGCCTTGCTCCAGTTCCAGGACCTGCGCAGCAGTCCGAAGGAGTGCTTCGCCGTGCTCTATCTAAATACGCGCAACCAGCCCGTCGGATGCGAGAAAGTGGCTGTGGGCGGGCTGAACGTTGCAGCGCTCCAGCCGCGCGAGGTCTTTGGGCCGGCGCTGACCCTGGGGGCTGCCGCGGTCATCCTGGCACACAACCATCCCTCCGGTGACCCAACCCCAAGTCCCGAGGACCTGGCGGTGACCCGGCATCTCCTCGAGGCGGGCCGGTTACTCGGTGTGGAAGTTCTGGATCACCTGGTGGTATCGGCGGAACGCTTCCGCAGTCTGCGGGAGGCCGGTGCGCTGTAGCGCCGGCTGCTGCCGGAGGGAAACGATCCGAACTCCGGTGGCAGGGCGGCGCCTTTACTAGTATATAAGGTGATAGCGGTGCTTACAACTGTGGAGCGTGCCGCGCGATCAAATTCGCAGATCGCCGCCCAAAGAGACCTCGGCGGTGAGAGAATGGATCCGCTCGCCTGCCGGCGGGTACGGCCCTAACGGGGCAGGAAAACCGACCACTGAGCGATGGTCGGTTTTCTGTTTTCAGCGCCTATTTTTCCCGCCCCCTCCGGGGAAGGGTAGGGGGGAGCGCGCTAGACCCGATCGATCCGCGTCAGCAACCACCCGAACTGCCCGCTGATCACCGCTGCATCGCAGAAAGGACAGATGCTGGTGATGTCGACAGTGACTGATGCGCCACAGTTCGGGCAGGTCTGCGATGTGATGGTCCCCGGCTGACCGGTCGTTATCGTCGATGGACGCTGAAAGATCCAGTCTTCGGTCCAGTCCCAGCGATTCGTGTCGCCGCTGATGACCCGAGCGCCAGCATCAAGGTCGTAGTCGGCAGAGTTGGCATTGAGGCGAACGGTCACCGTGTCGAAGCCGCTGTCCGACAGCGCGCCGGCCACTACGGCGCTGGTGAGGCTCAGGCCGTCGAGTGCGTTGCGCCAGCCATTGCCGTGATAGGCACTGATCTGCGCCTTCTGCTGTTCCCAGATCAGGCAGGCCATCACGCCCTGACTTAGCGCCGGCTTCAGGGCAGTCCAGGCTTCGAGCACCGCGAAGAAGAGCCGCTGCACCTGGGCCAGGAAGACGTTCTCGTCGAACGCGGGGTCATGCCGATGGATGGCCACGATACCGGTGAGCTTGCCATCGACGCCATCGGCATCGATGTTCGGCGCCCATGATCCCGGCATCACCTGCCCGTACCACTCGCGACTGGGACGGTGTAGCGGGCGGTTCTCCGACGTGAGGTAGCCCTGGCTGGCGCTCGCCTCGCCCTGGGCCAGCCAGTCCGTCATGTGTCTGAAGCGATCGACTAGGCCGATACGTAGTGCGACGCCCTAGGTTGGCGCCTTCTTTCAATTTCCCCTCTGGGGGAGGGCAGGGTGGGGGCGCCTAGCTGGTCCGGAAGATCTCGACGATCTGCCCGGTGCCGTAATCGCCTACGAGCAGGCCGCCGTCCGGCGCAACCGTCACCGCCAGTGGATGCGAGAACCCGGTGGCGAAATCGCTGACCTGGCCGTGCTCGCTCGCGCCCGACCCTGAGAGAACGACCCGCAGCACGCGCCGGCCGATCGGGCCGCCGGCGTTCGCGCCCCACTCGGTGACGAAGGCGTTGTCCGCATAATCAGCACCGAACTCGCCGCCGTCGTAGATGACGACGCCATCTGCCGAGCTATGCGGCGTGAAGACCGCGACCGGCGGCGCGACGCCGCCGCAATTGCCGTGAAGGCTGCCATCGGGAAACGCCGGCCAGCAGCGCGGCCAGCCCGCGTCTTCACCGTCAACCACCCGCAGCAGGTGATCGGCAGGCTGAGCCCCGAGGTTATCCTGGCCATTGATCATGACGTAGGCATCGCCCGTGCTGGCTCGCAGTGCAAGTCCGTAGGGATTTCGGGTACCGCGCACCGCGAAGCCGGCAAAGCTCCAGTCTGAGTGAAAGCGCAGGACGCTAGCGTTGCGCGAGTCCGGCTCGTTGCAGACATCGCAGGTCGAGCCGAGCCCCAGGAGGACATCTCCATTCGGCATCGGAAGGACCGCGTCATTCTGATGACGGCCGACCGGCAGGCCGGCAACCACGACGTGGCCGCCGCTCAGGCGGCCGTTGCTCAGCTGGTAGCTGCGCAAACTGCCTCGGACGGAAATGATGAGCTCGCTGCCTCGAAAGGCCAGACCCAGCGCAATCGGCAGGCCCGAAACCAACGTCTGCGGGGCGGCGCCGGGCGATGCGACGACCTCAACCGAGCCGCCCTGGGTCGCGACGTACAGCCGGCCGTCGGGTCCAAACGCCATGGAGGTGGTGGTACCCGCTCTTCTCGCGTAGCTATAGGCGGAAAAGCCTGCCACTACGTTGATGCCGCCCGCGCCGGGCAGGTTGGGCGGTGGGGGGAGGGGCGTTGGCGTCGGCGGTGGGGTGGGCTTCGGGGTCGCAGTCGGCGTGTGGTGCGGGGATGCGGTTGGTCCGGTCGTGGCGGTTGGCTGCCCGCATCCGACGAGGGTCAGCGCCACCAGGGTGACAAGCGCCCGCCGGCTCAAGACAGCGGGCGGATGCTGAGCACGATCTTGCCGAACTGGCCTTGGCCCTCCATCAGCGTCTGCGCCTGCGATGCCTGCTCCAGCGGGAAGACCCGGTCGACGATCGGACGCAGGGTTTTCGCGGCCAGCAGCCGGTTCAGCTGTTCCCAGTCGTGGCGCGTGCCCATGGTCGATCCATAGATCGTCACCTGCTTGACGAAGAGCCGCCGAAGGTCCTCATCGGGCTTCGGCCCGCTGGTCGCGCCACAGATCACCAACCGACCGCCTTTGGCCAGCGCCCGGATGCTCCGGTCCCAGGTCGCGGCCCCGACGTTATCGATGATCACGTCGATGCCGCGTTTCTCGGTGATGCGCCAGACCTCCTTCGAAAAATCGGTCTCCTGGTGATTGATGAGGACGTCGGCGCCCAGCGCCTGGGCGCGCTTCAGCTTCTCGGCGCTCCCCGAGGTAACGAAGACTCGGGCCCCCACGTGCTTGGCAATCTGCAAGGCGGCCAGCGCGACGCCGCCGCCAATGCCCAGGATGAGCACGCTCTCGCCCGGTGTCACGCGGGCCTTGGTCATGAGCATTCGCCAGGCGGTCAAAAAGACCAGCGGGAAGGCGGCGGCCTCCTCGAAGCTGAGGTCGCCGGGGACCGGCCGGAGGTTGATCTCGGGCATGACCACCGCCTGGGCAAAGGTGCCGTCCCGATGTTCGCCCAGGATCTCCCAGCGATCGCAGAGGCTGTGCTCGCCCCGGGCACAGTAGTCGCAGACGCCGTCACTGAGGCCGGGGTCGAAGAACACCCGGGTGCCCGCCGAATAGCGCGCCGCGCCCGGCCCGTTGGCCAGCACCACCCCGGCGCCGTCGGCACCACCGATGTGAGGGAGAGCGACGCCAGGGGTTTGGCCGGTCCGGACGAACAGGTCGAGGTGGTTGAGCGCCGCGGCTCGCAGCCCGATCAGGACTTCCCCGGGCCCCGGCGCCGGCGTCGGCACCTCTTCGTACCGTAGGACCTCCGGCCCGCCGTGCTGGTGGAAGCGGACAGCCTTCACGTCGCGTCATGCTACTGCTAGCCCGCTTCCGTACGCCATGGCCCGGTCGATTGCGCTGAAAGAAAGTCACGGAGCGTCACGTTGCAGTCTCGAAAGCCCACAACAGCAGTAGCCGTTGTGTCAAAAAACATGACTTATAATGTGGCCCACGTGACCGCCGACCCCGAGATTCAATTGCTAAACCGGCTCGGGGGTCTCTTCACCGGTTCCCTGTCGCTCAACGACAACATCGACGCGATGTTGCGGGCGACTTCCCAGATGGTGCAGTTCGAGGCGGCCACCGTCTTTCTGCTCAACGAGGGCAGCCGCGAGCTGACCGCCACCGCTACCTACCCGCACCGCGACATGGTGCCGCACATCGCCCGCTTCGTCCTCGGCGAGGGCATCCTCGGCTACGCCGTCGAACAGCTCGAAACGCTCAACATTGCCGACGCCACCCTCGACCCGCGATTCAAGATCCTCGACCAGAGCCGCTCGCCGCGATCGCTCATGGTTCAGCCGCTGGCGACGACCCAGCGGGTAGTGGGTGCGATGACCCTTTCGCGGCAGCGCGTCGACCCGTTCACCGAGCTCGACGCCGCCATCCTGAAGGTCATCACCAACCAGGCCGCGATCGCGATCGAGAACGGGCGACTTTACGAGCAGCTCCAGGCACACCTCGGGGACCTCGAGACCGCCAACGCCCAGATCGCCGAGGTCAGCCGGCTCAAGTCGGAGTTCCTGGCCAACATGTCCCACGAATTGCGCACCCCACTCAACGCCATCCTCGGGTTCTCAGAGCTCCTCCGCGACGACCTGGCGGGCAAGATCACCGAGAAGCAGCGCCGGGATTGTCTCGACAACATCTACAACAGCGGCCGCCACCTGCTGTCGCTGATCAACGACGTCCTCGACCTGACCAAGGTCGAGGCGGGCCGGATGGACCTCGTCTACGAGGAGTTCGGGGTCGACTCCGCCGTCCGCGAGGTGCTCAACGTTGTGCGCTCACTGGCCATGAAGAAGGACATCGAGATCATCTCGAGCGTCGAGCCGCTTGATGCGCTTTTGATTGCGGACAAGAACAAGTTCAAGCAGGTTCTCTACAACCTCCTCTCAAATGCCATCAAGTTCACCCCCCCAACCGGGAAGGTTGGCCTCCGGGCCGTCGTCCAGGCGGAGGTCCTGCGGATCAGCGTCCAGGACAGCGGCATCGGCATCCCCAAGGAACTCCAGCACAAGATATTCGGCGCCTTCTACCAGGTCCAGAGTTCCAGCAGTCGGGAGTATCCCGGCACCGGGCTCGGGCTGGCGCTGACCAAGAAGCTGGTCGAGCTGCACGGCGGCTCCATCGCGTTCGACAGCGAGGCCGACAAGGGGACCGTCTTCACCGTCGACTTCCCGCTTCGGCCCGGGCCGAGCAAGCGGAACCGGGTGCTCGTGGTCGAGGACAACCCCTCCAACCTGGACCTCGCCCGGATGGTCCTGGAAGGCAACGGCTTCAGCGTGGACACCGCCTCGAACGGCCAGGAGGGCCTGGAGAAAGCTCGCCACCTCCGACCCGACCTAATACTGATGGATATGCAGCTTCCCGGCGTTGATGGATTAGCGGTCACTCGCCAGCTCAAAGCTGACCCGGCCACCGCGGGTATCAAGGTGGTCGCCCTGACAGCCAACGCGCTGAAGGGGAGTGAAGAGCAGGCGCTGGCCGCAGGGTGCTCCGGCTACATCTCGAAACCGATCGAACTGAAGAAATTCATGCTGCAAGTGACGAACTTTTTGGAGAAGGAGTAGGACCCGCCGAAATGCCGTTCCCGAAGACAATTCTCATGATCGAGGACGACGCCCCGACCCGGGAGGTCGTCCGGATGGCATGCGTGGGTCAGAACCTGACTCTGCTCGAGGCCGACACCGGCGAGAAGGGCATGGAGATGATCGAGAAGTCCGAGCCGGACCTCGTCATCCTCGACCTCAACCTGCCCGGGGTGTCCGGCATGGACGTCTGCCGCCAGTTGCGCGCCGACGGCACCCAGGTGCCGGTCATCATGCTGACCGCCAAGAACGACACGATCGACGTCGTCGTAGGGCTCGAGGTGGGGGCCGACGACTATCTGACCAAGCCGTTTGAGGTACGGGAACTCTTGGCCCGGGTTGGTGCACACCTGCGCCGAAGCGAGCAGGCGGTCGCGCAGGCATTGCCCAAGACGCGCTTCGAGTTCCCAGGCCTCATCATCGACATGAACAGCCGCCAGGTCTGGCGCGAGGGCAAAGAAGTCGCCCTGACGCTGACCGAGTTCAACCTCCTATCGCTGCTGGCCTCGCAGGCCGGCCAGGTGGTGAGCCGCGGCGAGCTCCTGCGCAAAGTCTGGGGCTACGAGGTCGAGATCGAGACCCGCACCGTGGACGCCCATGTCTACCGCTTGCGGAAGAAGATCGAGCGCGACTCGGAGAAGCCGCACTACATCCACTCGGTCCCGGGCATCGGCTACCGCTTCGTAGCCGAGTAAATCGGGCCGGCGCGAGCCCCAACCGCAAAAGGTTCGGCAATCCCGCCGATGGCGCCTGCCTTCCGTGATGGAGTATGGTGCGAGCAGGGAAGCGGGCAGTCACCTGTGGAGCCGATGGCGAAGCTTATCGCGCACGTCGATCCGACCCTTGAGGATTACATCGAAGCAGCGGCTTTGGCGGAGGGCGTCCCGATCGATGAGTATGCGGGAGCGCTCCTGCAAGTAGGGTGGGATGCCGTGTTCGGCGTCGTCCGATCGGAGCGACTCCCGCGGGCCGCGGCGGCCTTGCGTCAGGCAGAATTACGGGCTCGCTTCGTCGAACTACGGGCGAGCTTGCCTCACGAGGTTCCCAACACGACCGCTGACCGGGCCAGATAATCCTGGGGGCGCCGTACGACAGGTAGTACCGGG
>VBIS01000063.1 GCA_005880605.1 Chloroflexota bacterium | reverse complement strand
GGCCAGACCCAGGTCCTGGTGGCGAACATGCCCGACCTCGGGCAGCTGCCCGCTTACCGCGCCTGTCTGCCGAAGGCGCCGGCCAGTGGACCCGCATGCCTGATCCCCGACGGGTTGGTGCCGACACCACAGGCGCTAACGGCGGCAGTTGATGCTTATAACGCCGCCATCGTCCAGGCAGCCAAACAGGAAGGCGCCATCGTCGTGGACCTGCACCTCAACGGCGCCCAGATCGGTCAGCATCCCGAGTGGGTCAGCGCCGACGGGTTCCATCCAAGCGCACAGGGCTACGTAACCATCGCCAAGTTGTTCGAGGACGCCTACCGCCGAGTCGGCTAGCTCGGGGCGATCCGTTCGAGGACAAAGCGCCATTGGGTCCTGGTGACACCGTATCGAACCGAGGCCGGTATCGCCGCTACGTTGCTCGCAGGCTGACCTGACATCCCGTGCCTGGATCGAGCTTAAGCGTCAATCTTCCCGTCGTGGCGTCCCAGTGGGAGCTGTTGACGCAGGTTCCGGTCACCGTAGGTCCCCTCAGCGTGAGGGCGGACCATCCGATCTCAATGGGCTGATCGGCGTGGGCCCGATCGACGCGGATGGCGAGGGCCCCATGGACGCCATCACCTCGACCTGGATGAATTCCGTCGGTAGCGGCGATGACAAAGGGACGAGCCAGATGACGGAGCGCACCCATGTTGACGATCTGGCCGCCCGCGTCGACGATGCCCCAGTAGCGGTTGTCCCGCCACTGCCACCACGCCCACCCGATCCCGAGATCGTCCGCCTCATCGAGGGCGGCGTCGGCATAAGCGCCCGCCGTTTTCTGCGTCAGGTCGTAACCGAGCTCGCCGATCCAGAGCGGCGCCGGCACCTCGGCCGCTTCCTTGGCGCGCTGGCGAAACCGCGACCGGACAAATGCCGGATCGCCGGTGAAGAACGGCGGGATCAGCGAACCCTCGTAGAGGTGCGTGCCATAGACCAGGTTTGGTGCCTTCATCGGGACCACCACCGTGTCCAGGGACAGCAACAAGATGCCCTCGACGAAGAAGAGGTGGTTCGAATCGACCGCGCCGATCGCCTCGATCGCGTCTTTGAACATCGGCCATAGGTAGGATTTCTCGAAAATCCGTGGCGGGATCGGCAGGGGGTGGGCTTCGTTGAAGATGTCGTACCCGGCGACGCCGGCGTTGTCCTTGAACCGGGTCGCCACCACCTGCCAGGCGCGGTAGAAGTCCGCCTTCCAGTCGGACGATAGCCAGAAATAGAGGTCGGATGCGATGGCGGCCGGTATGAGGGACGGACTCCAGGAATACTGCGGCAGCGGATTCCAGTTCGGCGCGTCGATCGTGGCCCAGCCGGGCGCGCCCGAGTAGCCGAATCGGGAGCTCCACCCGAGTCGGAAATGCATATCGAGCACGACGTAGAGGCCATGCCGGTTCAGCATCGCCACGGCGCTGGCGACGCGGTCCAGATAGGCCTGATCGAAACGACCGCGCACCGGCTCGAGCTGCGCCCAGTCGATGCCAAGTCGGACCACGTCGAACCCCGCCCGCTGCATCAAGGTGGCATCCATCTCATCGAGCGGCGCCGGCGGGTTCTTCGGGTAGGAGACCAGCGCATCCACGTTGAAACCCCGAAGCAGCACCTTGCGTCCGGAGCCGTCGACGATCTGTCCGTGACTGACCCGCAGCCAGTTCAGGGACGGGCCGCCGTAGCGCGGTGGCGGTACCGACGCCGTCAGGTTTCCCGGTGGCAGGTAGGCCACGATCGTGAGGCCGACGATGAGGAGCAGCAGGGCGAGACCGAGGCGGCGCGACCGGCGAAAGCGTCGCCGTGGGGAACGGGCCACCGGCTCCGTCCCGGTTCGCCGTCTGCTGCGGATTAGCGGTGGACGGCGCTTGACGGTTGACCCACGGCGGCCGCGGCGGCCGCCACCACCTCCTCAATCGTGTCGCACACCTGCGCTCCCGCCTGTGTCAACGCTTTCAGCTTCGATGCCGCCGTCCCCGTGCTGCCCGAGATGATGGCGCCCGCGTGACCCATCCGCTTTCCGGGGGGCGCCGTTCGCCCGCTGATGAAGCCAATCACCGGCTTTCCCAAGCCGGGGCTGATCACCTCGTCCGCCGCCGCTTCCTCGTCGCTCCCCCCGATTTCGCCGATCATGACGACCGCACGAGTGGCCGGATCGTCTTTGAAGAGACGCAAGACCTCGGTGAAGGAAAGCCCGAGGATGGGATCGCCACCGATTCCGACCGACGTCGTCTGGCCGACTCCCGCCTGGCTCAATCCCTGGATGACCTCGTAGGTCAAGGTGCCACTGCGCGACACGATGCCCACCGATCCCTCGCGATTGATGTGGTTGGGAATGATGCCCACTTTCGCCTGACCCGCGGTCACCAAGCCCGGACAGTTGGGACCGATGAGTTTGACCCCCGCAGCCGCGACGAAGGCGCGGGCGCGCACCATGTCGTAAAGCGGGATGCCCTCGGTGATGCACACGATCAGGCCGATGCCGGCGGCGGCCGCCTCCATGATGGCGTCGGCGGCGAAGGGCGCCGGCACGAAGATGCCGCTGACATCGGCGCCGGTCTCACGGCGAGCATCGACCACGGTGTCGAAGATCGGGATGCCAAGCTGCGTGCTACCGCCCTTGCCCGGGCTTACGCCGGCGACGAGATTCGTGCCATAGGCCTTCATCTGCTCGGCGTGAAAGCTGCCCTCCCGGCCGGTGAGACCCTGAACCAGGACGCGACTCTCTTTTGAGAGCAGAATGCTCATCGACCTGCGCCTGTGGCCAGCTCGACGATTTTCCGGGCGGCCCCGGTGGCGGTGGCCTCCGGGGTGATCCCGGCCTCGCGAAGCAGCTGCCGCCCCTCCTCTTCCCGGGTGCCGGTCATGCGTACCACCAGCGGCAGCTTGAGATTGAGATCGCGGGAGGCATCGATGATGCCGTGCGCTACCTCATCCCCTCGCGTGATCCCACCGAAGATATTGATCAGGATGCCCTTCACGTGTGGATCGCCGGCCAGCAGCTCGAGCGCGCTATGGACGACTTCGGCCTTGGCACCGCCGCCGATATCGAGGAAATTGGCCGCGCGGCCGCCTTCGCGTGACACCAGGTCGAGCGTGTTCATCACCAGCCCGGCGCCGTTGCCGATGACGCCGATCGAGCCGTCGAGCCGGACGTAGGTCAGCCTGCGGCGCCGCGCCTCCGCTTCGAGCGGATCCTCTTCCGATTCGTCGGTGCCATGGAGGTCCTTGTGACGGAACATCGCGTTCTCGTCGATCTCGAGCTTGCCGTCCGCCGCCACCAGGCCGCCATCCTGGGTGAGCGCCAGCGGGTTGATCTCGATGGTGAGGGCGTCATAGGTGCGGGCAAGCCCGTAGAGCTTGACCACCAGCGGCGTCAGCTGCGCCTGCAGGGGACCGAGCCCGGCCCGAAAGATGAGGTCGCGCACCTCGAAGGGCAACGGCCCGCGCCAGGGGTCGGGGTGGAGTTTGGCGATCGTCTCCGGATGGGTCTCCGCCACCTCCTCGATCTCCATGCCGCCCTGGGCGCTGAGGATCAGCACTGGCTTGCGGGCATCGCGGTCGAGGGTAAGGCCGAGGTACAACTCGCGGGTGATGTCCTGGGCGGTCTCGCACCAGATCTCCCGGACGGTATAGCCCTTGATCGTCATGCCCAGGATCTCGCCGGCGACGCTCTTGGCATCGGCGGCGGTCTTGGCCAGCTTGATCCCGCCCGCCTTGCCGCGCCCACCAACCGGGACCTGGGCCTTGACGGCGATCGGACCCAGGGCGCCGGCGGCGAGCGCCGCCTCGTCCGGGGTCTTCGCCAGGCGGCCGTCGGGGACGGGAATGCCGGCAGCACGAAAACGTTCTTTCACCTGGTATTCGAGAAACTTCACAGGGGGATATTTCCGTGGCGGCGATGCGGCCGCTCGGCCTGCTTGTCCTTGAGCAGATGGAGCGACCTGATCAAGGTGGGCCGGGTCTCCTGCGGCTCGATGACGTCGTCGAGGAAGCCGCGCTCCGCCGCGATATAGGGATTCGCGAATTTTTCCTTGTAGTCCTCGACCAGCTGCTCCGCCTTTTTGGCCGGGTCGTTGGCCGCCGCAATCTCCCGTTTGAAGATCACGTTGACGGCAGCCTGGGGGCCCATGACCGCGATCTCGGCCGCGGGCCAGGCGTAATTGAAGTCGCCACCGATGTGCTTCGACGACATCACGTCATAGGCACCCCCGTAGGCCTTGCGCGTGATGACCGTGAGCTTGGGCACCGTCGCTTCCGCATAGGCATAGAGGAGCTTGGCGCCGTGGCGGATGATGCCGTTGTGCTCCTGCGCCGTTCCCGGTAGAAAGCCGGGCACGTCGACAAAGGTGACAAGCGGGATGTTGAAGGCGTCGCAGAAGCGGACGAAGCGTGCTCCCTTGACCGACGCGTTGATATCCAGTGCCCCGGCGAGGATACGCGGTTGGTTGCCGACGATGCCGACCACCTCGCCGTCGAGCCGGGCAAAGCCGACAACGAGATTTTGGGCAAAATGCTCCTGGACTTCGAGGAAGCTGTCCTGGTCCACGATGGCGACGATGGCCGCCTTCATGTCGTAGGGCTGGTTCGGATTTTCCGGGATCAGCGATTGCAGCATCCGTTCTCGGCGTTGCGGGTCATCGCGGGGGGCGACCACGGGCGGCCGCTCGCGGTTGCTTCCCGGCAGGTAGGAGAGGAGCCGGCGCACGGCGCTGAACGCCTCGGCCTCCGAGTCGTGCAGGAAGTGGGCGACGCCGCTCTTGATGTTGTGGACCTCCGCCCCGCCGAGCTCGTCGAAGCCCACCTGCTCGCCGGTCGTCACCCGCACCACTTCCGGCCCGGTGATGAACATGTACCCGAGATGCTCGACCATGAAGATGAAGTCGGTGATCGCCGGCGAGTAGACAGCGCCGCCGGTCGCGGGACCCGCGATCACGGAGAGCTGTGGCACGACGCCCGAGGACTGAACATTGCGATAGAAGATGTCGGCATAGCCGGCCAGGCTGACGACGCCCTCCTGGATGCGGGCGCCGCCGGAGTCGTTGATCCCAACGCACGGCCGGCCGGCTCGGAGCGCGAGATCCATGACCTTGCAGACCTTCTCGGCGAACACCTCGCCCAGTGAGCCGCCGAAGACGCTCGCATCGTGCGAGAAAACGAAGAGCTCCCGGCCATCGACCGTGCCGTAGCCGGTGACGACGCCGTCGCCGGCGATCTTCTTCTCTCCCATGCCAAAGGCCTCGGTGCGATGCATGGCGAAGGCGTCGAGCTCGGTGAACGACCCGGGGTCGACGAGCAGCTCGATCCGCTCGCGTGCGGTCAGCTTCCCCTTCGGGTGCTGCTTGTCATCGGGATCACCGCCGCGGTGCATGGCGTCGTACTTGCGCTTCCGCAGGAGGTTGATCTGCCGTTCGGACGGTGACGGCGCCGCGTCGCGGGCGGCTCGGCTGGCCATCGGTTAGCTACGTGACCCGGGTCGATACTCGCCGAAAACATCCCGCAGGACACCGCACACCTCTCCTATGGTGGCATAGGCCTGCAGGGCGGCTCGCATGGGGGGCAACAGGTTCTGGCTGCCTTCGGCCGCACGGCGCACCTCGGCCAGCCGCGACTCGATGGCGGCCGAGTCCCGCTCCGCCCGAAGCCGCGTCAGGCCCTCGACCTGATCGCGTTCGTGCCGGGGACCGATCTTGACGATCTCGACTGCCTCCTCGTCACCCTGGAAGCGATTGACGCCGACCACGACGCGACGGCCCTCCTCGACGGCCCGCTGGAAGTGGTAGGCGCTCTCCTGGATGGCCTCCTGGGTGAATCCGGTCTCGATCGCGGCGATCGCCCCACCCCGGCGGTCGACCTCCTCGATCAGCGCGGTCGCACCCGCTTCGAGCTCGCGGGTCAGGGCCTCGACCAGGTAGCTGCCGCCCATCGGATCGGCGACGCCCGCGACGTTGGTCTCGTGCGCAATGATCTGTTGCGTCCGCACCGAAAGGGTAGCCGCCATTTCCGACGGCAGGCCCAGCGCCTCGTCGAAGGAGTTGGCGTGCAGGCTCTGGGTCCCTCCGAGGACGGCGCTCATCGCCTGGAGCGCGACCCGCACGATGTTGTTGTGCGGCTGTTGCGCGGTCAGGGTGCTCCCGCCCGTCTGGCTGTGGAAACGAAGCGCCTGCGCCCGGGGGTCGGTGACGCCGTAGCGCTCCCTCATCAGCCGCGCCCAGAGGTTGCGCGCCGCCCGGAATTTCGCCACCTCCTCGAAAAAGTCGGAAAAGACGGCGAAGAAGAACGACAGCCGCGGCGCGAAATCGGCGACCTGGAGACCAGCCGTCCTGGCCGCGTCGACATAGGCGATCGCATGCGCCATGGTGAAGCCGAGCTCCTGAACCGCGGTGGCGCCCGCTTCCCGCAGGTGATACCCGGAGATCGAGATCGTGTTCCAGTTGGGCAGCCGCTCGTGGCAGTAGGCGAACAGGTCGGTGGTCAGCCGCATCGAGGCCCGCGGCGGAAAGATATAGGTGCCCCGAGCCGCGTATTCCTTGAGGATGTCGTTCTGCACCGTGCCCTGCAACCGCTCCGATAACACCCCCTGCTGCTCGGCGACCAGTTCGTAAAGCAGCAGCAAGAGCGCCGCCGGGGCATTGATCGTCATCGAGGTACTGACCTCGTTAAGGGGAATGTCCTGGAGGAGCGTCTCCATGTCTTTCAGGGAGGAGATCGAGACCCCGACCTTGCCGACCTCGCCGCGCGCCATCGGGGCGTCGGCGTCATGGCCCATCTGGGTTGGGAGGTCGAAGGCCACCGAGAGGCCGGTCTGGCCCTGTTCGAGCAGGTAGCGGAAGCGACGATTGGTCTCGGCGGCGCTGCCGAAGCCGGAATACTGGCGGATCGTCCAGGGCCGGCGCCGATACATCTCGGGGTAGATGCCGCGGGTGAAGGGATACTCGCCGGGCGGCGGCGCTTCCGGTCCAGCGTCGGCGCCCCGATAGACCGCCTTCAGCGGCAGACCACTATCGGTCGTCGGCGGCGTCGGACGATCGGACGGCTTAGGTGCCGGGCTTGCCATCGGGCTCCACGAACTCGGTGAGCACGCCGCAGAGGCTCTTAGGATGCACGAAGCCGATGCGGGTCCCGTGCGTCCCAGGCCGCGCCACCGCATCCAGGAGTTGCGCCCCGCCGGCCGCGGCGCGTTCCAGTGAGGCTGCCACGTCATCGGTGGCATAGGCGACGTGATGCACGGCCTCACCGCGATCCTGAAGGAACTTCTCGACCTTCGACTCTGGATTGAGCGGCGTGATGAGCTCGATCCGGCTCTCGCCGATCGTGATCAGGGCCACCTCAATGCCTTCTCGCTCGAGTCGCTCCCTGCCGCTCACGCGCAGGCCGAGCAGCCGTTCGTAGGTCTGGATCGCCCGGTCGAGATCGCGAACGGCTATCCCGACGTGGTCGATCCGGCTGAGCATGCCGTTGATTCTAAAGCCGGGTCGTTTCCCGGCCCCTTGACAAGGTGTGGACCCTTTGTAGTAGGGTTGAGCACGGCTAGTTACGTTACGGTCCGACTCCCTCTCTTTACTCCGCGTCCTCTACAGCCAGGCGTAGACGGCGCATCTGATCCAACTGAGGGAAGGAGGTTGGACCGTGAACCGCACCGTTGGCATACGCGTGCGTCGGTCTGTCGGGCGTGGGGCGATTTTCGCGCTTGGCGTCGGGGGAGCGCTTTCGGCCGCACCCCATCAACCAACACAGGTCGCGGCGTCGGTGGCAACCTTACCGGTGACCAGCGCCGTGGTCGAGCCAGACGATCCGCTGCCGCGGCAGCCACGGGCCGCCGTCATGATCTACGTGGAAGCGACGCCGGCTCCGACGCCACCGGCGGTACGCGCCGTTGCTACCTCCGCTCCCCTCCGAGTCGCGTCGGCTCGGGTGTCGAGCAGCGCTCCGTCCTGGGCGGCCGGCCCGGCCTCGGGCGCGGCCAACGGGTTTTCCTACGGCTATTGCACCTGGTGGGTCGCCCACAAGCGCCCCATCCCATGGCGAGGGAACGCCTACCAGTGGTGGTGGAACGCCCGGTCCTTCGGTTTTGCCGAAGGGCCGACACCACGGGTCGGCGCCGTGATGGTGATGGGCATCAGCGGCAGCTCACCCCAGGGCCACGTCGCCTATGTCGAGTCGGTCAACCCCAACGGCTCCTTCCTGGTATCGGAGATGAACTGGTGGGGCGTGCCTGGCGGCGGCTGGAACCGCGTTGACTACCGAACGGTGACCTCGATGGGAGGGCTGCTCGGCTTCATCTACTAGCCGGGCTACTGGAGCAGGCGATCGAGGCGGAGCCGGATCAGCCGCCAGAAGATATCGGGTTCGAAAATCGGCTCCGTCGTCCCCAGCGGAAGCTGCGCGTGGTGCTCACCAAGGTCGAGGCCCCCACCAGGGCGACGCCCAGGAAAACCGCGAGTGCGATCGCCAGCGTGCGTCGTTCTACCCCCAAGCGGTCAGACCTTCAGCTTGCCTTGAAGGATGCAAGCTTACCGAGAATCTTCTCGATCTCGCCATCCTGGGCGGCGAGATGGTCCTGGATCTGGAGGGCGGTGTGCAATACGGCGTCGGCATCCTCGAAGGTGGCTTCGGCTCGCTTGTCGCTGGCGGCAGCAAGAACGTTCTGGCCGACGATGATGATGCTCAGCAACACCAGCTGGAGGAACGTCTGGCTGATCCACGAGACGATCAGGACAGGGTTACGAGACAGGATCGCGGCGGGAAGCGAGACGAGTGCGAGGGCCGCGAACGCATAGGCGCACCACATGGTGCCGACCCCGTTGGTGACCTTGACCGCCAGCCACCGATTGAATCGCCTGATCGGATCGCCGCCCCTTGGCATCAGGTCCGCCACCTTGACGGGTCGTTGCTTTTTGCGCTGTTCGATCCGGGGATGTACGACGGGCGTGAAGATATTTGACATGGCGGTAGCCTACCCGCTCCGCTTGAGTAACCCCAGACGCTTCGCCCGCACCTCGGCGCGGTTGAAGCACCACACCGAGGCTGGCACCAGGATGATGCCCATCAGCAAGAGGATGCCGATATCGGGAAGAGCGCTTGCCAGCGACAGCCCGTGGAGCAGCGCCTCCCTGACCCCATCGAGGGTGTACGTCAGCGGCGAGAGGATGCCCACGACGTGCAGCGGCGCCGGCAGCACGGTGATCGGGTAGTACACACCGGAGATCAGCAGCAGGACCCCCTGTACCGCAAACGCCATCTGCTCCCCCTTCTCAGGTGAGAGCAAGGGAAGGACGGACGTGAAGATTCCCAGGCCGAGGAGTGGCAGCGTGGCGGCGGCGAAGATGGCCACCGCCGCCAGCCAGTTGGCATGCGACAGGTCGAGCTTGAAGAAGAAGACCAGCGCGACGCCGATGGCCGCGGTGCGGGCAATCCCATAAATCAGCGAGGCGGCGGACATGCCCAGCAGGTGCGTCAGCCGCTTGATCGGGGCCATGAACGTGTACTCGATGGTCCCCTCCCAGCGTTCCCAGGTAATGGCGAAGGCGATTTCGAAGAACACCAGCGAAAGGTAGGTCCACAGCAGCGCCCCGACCAGCAAGTAGAGCTGCGTCTGGTGCAGGTCCGCCTGCCCCTTCTCCAGACCGAGCGTCGACAGGCCAGCGGCAAGGTAGCCGATGCTGAGGACGCTGACCAGGTTGTAAAGCAGCCAGACAGCCTCCCACAGCCAGTAGCGCCGGTAAAGGTTCTTCTGCCGCTCGATGAAACCGACGAAGGCATTCAGCTCCCAGCGGAGGGAATTCCCAATCATTCGTCTTTCTCCTCCTCGTCTTCCTCGAGCCGCTTCCCGGTCAGCTGCATAAATGCATCCTCGAGGCTGCCGCCGACCTCGCCGGCATGAGTCCGGATCAGCTCGGCGGGCGTACCCTCTGCCAGCACTCGGCCCTGGTCGAGCACGAGAACGTGGTCGCACAGCACCTCCGCCTCTTCGAGGTCGTGCGTGCACAGCAGCACGGTGGCGGCCCGATCCCGTCGGATGGCTCGCACCAGCTCCTGGACCTCGCGCTTCGAACGCGGATCGAGCCCCGTGGTCGGCTCATCCATCAGCAGGAGCGAGGGCGATGTCAGGAAGCTGCGGGCGATGGCAATCTTCTGCTGCTGGCCACGCGACAGCTGCTTCATCGGCTTATCGAGCGTGTCGAGGGGCAGTCCCAGCCGCTCCAGCATGCCTTCCACTCGAGCCCGCGTCCCAGCGCCGCCACTGCCGTAGAGCCGCGCCGCGTACAGCATGTTCTCCCACGGACTCATCTCTTTGAAGAACGACGCCTCGACCGATACGCGGTTGATGTGGCGGCGCACAGCATCGGGCTGCGCCACCACGTCGTAGCCAAATACCGACGCCGTCCCCGCGTCTGGCGTCATCAGGGTGGCAAGGATGCGGATCAACGTCGACTTGCCGCTCCCGTTCGCCCCCAGGATGCCCGTGATTCGACCACCGTCGACGCGCATCG
>VBIS01000238.1 GCA_005880605.1 Chloroflexota bacterium | reverse complement strand
ATGCGCCAGACAGCCGCCAAGCGGCTCGACGCGCTCCACCAGCAGGGCATGAGCCAGGCGCGCATCTACGGCAACCAGGAGTACGGCGGACTGCACGCCCTGTTCCTGATCACCGATAAGCCGGAGGCCTACAGCCTCCCCAGCACCCAGAGCGCCGTCCTGCCAAGCCGGAACAACTTTCCGGGCTACCTGACAGCGGCCGTCACCGCGGTCATTGCCGCAGTCGCAGGTCTGATCGCCTTCCGCCGTCGTGGCGAGATCTCATCTCCGTCCCCCTCGGCGGGAGGGTCGGCGCCATCACCCTCCCCCGCTGGGGGAGGGCAGGGTGGGGGCTGATGCCCGGCGAACATTTCGTCGTCGCGCCGCATTGGGAGTGGTACATCCTTCTGTACTTCTTCTTCGCCGGGCTCTCCGGCGGGGCCTTCGTAATCGGCACCATGCTGCGACTGTTTGGCGGCCGTGCGGATTTCGCGGCTTCGCGACTGGGTTTCCTGATCAGCTTCCCGCTGCTGCTGGTCTGCCCCATCCTGCTTACCATCGACCTCGGGCAGCCGACACGCTTCTGGCACATGCTGGTCGACTCCGCCACGGGGACGCCGGTCTTCAAGCCATATTCGCCGATGTCCCTGGGCGTTTGGGGACTCACGCTGTTCGGACTCTTCTCATTTGTGATGTTCCTGGCTGCCATCGGCGAGGGCGGGTATCTGCGCTGGCGCGTGCTCGCCGGCGCGGGACGGACCATGGACAGTGCGCTTGGAATCGTCTTCATGGTGATTGGGGCGATCTTTGGGCTCTTCGTCGCGGCCTACACCGGTGTTCTCCTCGCCGTCAGTAATCAGCCGGTGTGGAGCGATACCTGGACGCTGGGCGGGCTATTCCTCGCGTCGGGGCTGAGCGGCGCCGCTGCAACTATCCTGCTGCTGAGTCGCGGCCGGCGCGAGGCTGCCGTCACCGACGGCAAGCTGATGGAGGCCGATCGGTACTTCATCATCCTCGAACTGATTCTGATCGCCCTGTTCTTGATCACCCTCGGCGGGGTCGTGTCGAAGGTGCTCGGCGGCGGCTGGATCATCCTCTGGCTGGTCGTCCTGATCGGCACGCTGGTGCCTCTGGTGGCCGAATGGCGGCCGACGATGCGGCGCCAGCTGCCGCCGGTAATTGTCCCGGTGCTGGTGCTGGTTGGCGTGCTGGCTCTTCGCGCGGTCATCATCTTCAGCGCCCAGGCTTAGATGAAGGTCGGGGTCATCCTCCCCTCCCGGTTCGAGGATCCCGGGGAATTCCTCGCGGACGCGCGCGCGATGGAAGCCGCCGGCGTGGACAGCATATGGATGGAGGACGGCGACGGCCTCGACCCGTTGCTGGCGCTGGCGGCGATCGCAGCAGTCACCGGCCAGCTACGGCTGGGACTGCTTCGGAGCTCCGCGCCCCTGCCCAACATTGAGCTTGACCGCCGCATGGATACGCTCCAGCACTTATCGCGACAGCGCGTGATCACTGAGCACAAGCGCTGGCGCCGCGTCGACGTGCCCGCGGATCGAGATACGTGGGCCCGAACTTTGGAGCAAGCCGGGGCCGACCTCGATGGTCTGCTGGTGCCGATGGATCCACGGCTCCTCGACATCCTGCGACACCCCGATGAGGCGATCGATCGCTCCGACCTGCTGCTGGCGCAGGGCTAGCCGTCTTGGAGCACGGCGCTCATTCCGGTCTCAAAGTGCTCGCCTTCGATGTCTTTGGGACCGTCGTCGACTGGCGGGGCGGGGTTGCCGCAGAAATGACCGCCATCGCGAAGGAGCGCGGGCTGATGGTCGACCCACCGGCGTTTGCCGACCGGTGGCGGAGCAAGTATCT
>VBIS01000062.1 GCA_005880605.1 Chloroflexota bacterium | reverse complement strand
ACGCCGTTTCCCCAACCGCGCGCTCGGCGATCCAGGACAATCTGGGCGCGGCCCAGCAGATCGACAGCCTGAATGGGTCGCGCAGCTCCCTGCCGCATTGGCTGATCATTGCGCCGCCGGCGCCCGAGGTCTTGCTCGGTTATTACCGGGAGGCGCAGCAGGCCTACGGGGTCGAGTGGCAGTACCTCGCCGCGATCAATTTGATCGAGACCAACATGGGCCGGATTCGAGGACTGAGCTCGGCGGGTGCGCAGGGTCCGATGCAGTTCATGCCGGCCACCTGGGCCAGCTACGGACACGGCGACGTCAATAATCCGCACGATGCGATCCAGGCCGCCGGCCGCTACCTGAAAGCGCACGGGGCGCCACAAAACATGAGCCGGGCGATCTACGCCTATAACCCCAGCAACCTTTACGTTCGTGCCGTGCAGCTTTACGCGCAGCAGATGTTCGCCAATGAACGCGCCTTTCTGGGTTACTACAGCTGGCAGGTGTATGTCCAAATGAGCGCCGGCCCGGTGCTCCTGCCGGAGGGCTTCAGCGGCTAAATCGGCGGCCTTTTAGCTGGGCGTCGAGAGCACTCGCGAGAAGAATCGGAAGGTGCGCTGCAGCGCGTCGTCGATCGCCGTCCGGTGCTCGGTCGCCCCGTAGCGAAGGAATCCATGGGGCGCGTCCGGGTAGACGATGATTTCCTTGTCCGTTTTCAGCGCGTCCTTGAAGGCCGCGATCTGCTCGGCGGGGATGCCTGCATCGGCGCCGCCGAAGATCCCGAGCACCGGGATCTGGATGTCACTCGCGAGCTGCAATGGCGATAACCGCCCGGGCTGCGCCTGAAGATGGCCGTAATAGGCGACCACGCCCGCCAGGCCGCTCACGCGCGCGGCCCCGACGTAGGCCAGCCGGCCTCCCATGCAAAATCCCCAGGCGGCGACCTTCGATGCGCCGCGCGCCAGGAGATCGTCGACCGCCGTCTGCATGTCGGCCAGGAATCGCTCATCCGATAACTGTTGAGCCCGCTGCATCGCGACTGCCATCGCATCCGGCTTGCTGCCGGTCCGCTCCGGGGCCCGCATCGACTCGGGTAGGTCACCCTGGCGGCCGAAGAAATCCACCATGGCTGCCGCGTGGCCGTGTTGCGTGATCCGTCGTGCCAGGTCCTTGTAGAAGTCGGTGTATCCCCAGATGTCGTGGATGATCAGGACCGCCCCGCGCCGAAATCCGGTGGCGGGGAAAGCCACGAACTCTCGCAGATCCGCGCCATCACCGGCTCGGATGGTTCGCTCTTCTTCCCGGACCGCGGCCGGCGCCGGTGGACCGGCATCTTCGCCGGGCGCGGTGCACATGCGATCAGTCTAAGGACGCAGCTGTCGGACAAAGGCAGCGACACGGTCCATGGCGGCGTCGATCACCGGGAGCAGGCCGTGCCCGACACCGGGAAAGGTGACCAGCTCTGCCCGTGGCAACCGGCGGACCGACGCCTTGAGGAGCTCGACACGAGCGAAGGGGTCGGACTCGCCAGACAGGAAGAGAACGGGGCATGTGATCTTCGACCAGTGCTCCGTACGGAGATCCTCGGGGTGACCCGGACGGTGCAGCGGATAGCTGAGCAACACCAGCGCGGCATAGTCCACCGAGGTGGCGGCCATGCTCGCCACCCGACCGCCAAAGGAATGGCCGCCAGCGATCGAACCGGCCGGAACCTTCTCGATAAACACCGGCACGGCGCGCTCGGCTTTGCCGACCGGGAGGTCGATGGCGCTCGCCTTCAACTGGCGCTTTTCGAGGGCCTTGACATACGGCCGCATGCTGCTCGCGTCACCCGAGGCCCCGTGGGCCAGAAAGATGGCTGGACCATTGGGTGATCGTGCTGGCACCCGCTAACATTAGTGCCCAACTCATGGCACGCGTCCTGCTCGTCGAGGATGAGCCCAATATCGGGTCGATCATCGTCTTCAAGCTGGAGCGAGAAGGTCACGAAGTGCGATGGGAGACGAGCGCCGCGGCGGTGCCCGGTGCCGCGCACGCCCTCCAGCCCGACCTGGTTCTCCTCGACTCGAGCCTGCCGGACGGGGATGCCTTCGTCCTGCTAACGGGCCTCGTCGCCCACCATCCGGTCGTGATGATGACCGAGTTCCGAGACACGACGACGCCGCAGCGGGCGCGGACGGCGGGCGCCGTCGCGACCGTTGAGAAGCCCTTCAAGCCAACCCAGCTCGCCCGCCTGGTGGCGCAGTTAGTGCCGGCGACGGCGGGACGTCCGTGATGACGGTGCTGGCGCGCAAGCAAGGCGCGGCGCTTGTGATCCGCGACCGCAAGCTGGGCATCTTCACTGACAAGGGCTTCACGCCGGTCGACTTCAAGATGGAGCTGGCGATGAAGCTCGCCACCCGGCTGCAGTACACGCCGCTCGTTCCGGCCCAGGAGATGGAGGAGCCGGAGCTGCTCAGCTTCCTGATGGATACACGGCCGGCGTAGGACCCTTGGGGGCGTCGCGTTGTTTTAGGCGATGACGCCCGAGACCGAGCGCCTGCTCGAAAGCGGCCAGCAGGCCGAGACCGAGGGAAACGTCCGCGAGGCCCTGGCCCGCTACGGAGCGGCGGTCAAGCTCGACGGCGCCGCGGTCGTGCCCAGGCTGCGGCTGGGAACCATCTGTCATCGCCTGCGCGATTACGCGCGGGCGTGCGAGGTTCTCGAAGAAGCCAGCCGGCTCGACCCGGAGAACGCCGAGGTGGCCTTCCGCTTTGGCCAGGCGTGCGACGCACTGGGCGATCGCGAACAGGCGCGAGTCGGCTACTCGCGGACCATGATGCTGGCCCCCAGCTCCTGGCAGACATGGTTCCTGATCGGACGCGATCACCGTCAGCTTGGACACAGCGAGGTCGCACGGCTCGCGTACCGTCGTGCCCTGGAAGCATCCGCGGATGTACCCGAAGTCCTCGCTGAACTGGGGACCTTACTCTGGGAGATGGGGATGCGGGATGAAGCTTTTCCTCTCCTGGAGCGCGCCGCGTTGACGTGCCCGGTCGATCCCGGGTTTTCGCTGCAACTCGGCCTGGCGGAGATGGAGCGTGGCGAGCTTGTGGCCGCGCAGCGGCACGTGATGGTCGCCAAGCACCTCGATCCGTCGGATCGGCGCATCGATGTCGCGCTCCAGGATCTCGCCCTACGACGGAAGACCACTGGCAAGGGCAAGCGCGCCGCCTGATCGCTCAGGTCAAACAAAAGGCCGCCTGGGAGGGCGGCCTTTGTGGGGAGGAGGGGGACGAGAGGACTTTTGGAACCTGACCGCAGGCTAGCAACGCCGCATTACGGTGCCGCTAAAGCCCCCACCCTGCCTCCCCCCGAGGGGGAGGGGACATTCAACCTAGGCGCCCTGTCGGGCTTCGGCGTCGGCCCAACGGGGCGTCGCAACGTCGGCTGTAAGGACCTGCTCCTGGGCAAGGATCCTCCGCAGGATCGCCACCGATGAGGCATAGGTCGAATCGAGGCCGTAGTAGGAGAGGCCACGCGCGCCCAGGGTGCGCGCCTGGGTGTAGGGCGTATCTGAGGCGTAGTGCAGCACCCCGAAGTCGAAGGGCAGCTTGGTGAAGTTGATGTTCTCGCGCGTCGGATATCGTGACGATTCTGCCGCTTCATACAGCGCGTTGAGGTAAGGTCCGGCCTCCATTTCCACGACCGTGTAGCTTTCCCGGTGATAAAAATCGAGGTAGGCGCGGTTCTGCAGGAACGTGCCGCGCACGGTGACCGCGCGCTGATTGTCGAGCGCCGACCCGTACACCAGGAAGGGTGCCACACTGTTGAAGCTGAAGCAGTTGTCCAGCCAGTAGGTGTTTTCGGAGTGCTCCTCGTAAACGACATTCGAGATCATAATGTCGCCGATGCTGCCGTTGAGCGTCGCGGCCTTGCCAAGCACGTAGACACCTCGAAGCGTGCCGACGCTTTCCGCCACTTCCCGCAGAACGTTGTAGGCCCCGAGGCCCAGAGGATAGTTGACGTTGATCAGGATCGCGGGGCTTCGTTTCAGCCGATCCGATGCGGGCGTACCGAGTCTGGGATCGAGGTCGCCGGCGACCAGCCGGTCGAGCACGATCACCTGGGCCGCCACGTCGAGGCCGGCCTGGCTGACAAGGAAAAAGATGCCTCGCTCCTCTTCCTCCCTGGTCCGTTGCGCCCGCCGCTCCCCTGCCTCCGCCGACTGCGCGTAGTAGGAGCGCGCGGCGTAATACAGAAAGTTGTCCCAGTTGCCGCGGGACTGACCCTGGCGGAGTTTGCGGAGCTCGGGTACCAGCTCGAGGTTGTTGCTCCGCTCCGTGTAGTCGACGATGTCCTGTTGATGCCGCCGAGCCGAGCCGCTCAGTAGGTTCACGAGGCTGTGGGTGTTGCTAGAGATGAAGTACACGGGCCGCTCGTTCAGCCCCTCCCTGTGCATCAGGGATTCGATCGGCTGCCACCAACGTCGGGTCGCCTTGACGTAGCCGATCTGGCTACCACCCAGCATGCGGACGCGGAAATCCTTTTCCTCGGCCTGGATGCGGCGCAGCGGGGTAAACAAGTCGCCCCAGATCTCGACCAATCGCAGCGCATCGTCTTCGGAGATACCCATGCGCTGCAGGACCTTGAACTGCTCCTCCGTGCTGTCCACGCGGCTGAGGTCTTCTGCGCTGAGGAGAGCGTGAAGCTTGTTCCATTCGATCTGGAGCGCCACCAGCTGCGGGATGACATCGTCGATGTCGGATGGGCTGGCGATGTAGACGGCGAGGGTCTCCTTGCCGTCGAAGTAATAGCGACGGCGGCGGCCGGGGGCGCTTTGCATTTCCCAGCGCTCGACGTCGACGTTGAGCATCCGCTTGAAGACGTCAGCCGATTGGCCCAGCACAATCCGCTTGACGGCGATGATGCAGGCCGGCAGGCGGCGGAGCGCATAGATCAGCGCCCCGGTATCCGGCTCCGCGGAGCCGGCCCTGGGATGGAGACTCGATCCCATGCCGATGTGCGACTGCTCCAGCACCTTGAGCTTGGTCTCGCCGGAGCTCCGCAACAGCGTCCCGTAAGTTCGGGTATAAAGCTCGACGGCGTCGCGTCCGGGCCCATGGTCCGGATCGGGATCGATATAAGCCATTGTGGGTATTATCCCGCGCCTTTTCGAAAGCATGCCGGTGACATAGGGTCGCTATTTACATGTTTTAACCAAAGTTATTTGCGAGCGTGGGAATGGGCTCGTACCGTGGGCCCTGACCGACCAAGTAACAGCCTCGGAGGAGTCCATCCTGAGAATGTACGAATCGATTCAAACCGAGACGCAACGCACCACGCTCCGAGTTATGGCCACCCGGGCCGAGGACGCCAAGCGCAAGCTCAGCCTGTACGCACTCGACCGCGTCCTATGGGCGCTCGAAGAGATGAACCTGGCCGAGCGAACGACCGTATCCGGCGAGATCGTCGAGCAGCTGCACGCGTTCGGCGTGCCGTACAACCGCGACATCAAAATCCCGGACCTGATCGAGCTTGTCTTCACTGCGCAGGAGCAATTCATGAATGTCGAGCCCGAAGAGATCAACCGGGTCCCAACCATCGAAGAGCTCGAAGCCTACTTCGAGCAATCGCGCGTCGCCTGATCTAGTCGTCCCCCGCCGCATCCTATAATGCGGTCACCTTTTGGGGGAGGTGATGCCGGCCAAGCGCCTCGACAAGTGAACAACGCCGACAGGTGGCTCAACGAGAGCTGAAAAGGAAAGCCGGTGTGAATCCGGCGCGAACCCGTCACTGTAACCGGGGAGCCGTGGGCGAGATCCACTGAGGCCAAAAGCCTTGGGAAGGAGCCCAGCGGTCATGATCCGGAGCCAGGAGACCTGCCTGTCGGGGACCACGACCCTCTTCGAGGCTGAGAGGGAGGTGCCAGGCATCTTCTCGATCGGCCTCCAGCACAGATCTGGAGGTACACATGCAACGTCGTATCGTGGCGAGTCTCCTCGCCCTACCCCTTTTCCTTCTCGCGTCACCGAGCGCGTCCGCTCAAACGACCACGAGCTCCAATGCGCAGTTAGCCCTGCAATGGTTGCAGTGCACCCAGCAACAGGCCAACGGCCAGATCGGCAGTGGCGGCAACCCCATCGCCCGGTCATCGGAAGTCGCGGTCGGTCTGGCAGCTGCCGGGCAGCAGGCCTCCGCGATGCACACCGGGGCAACGTCCCTCGCGGGCTATCTCACGACGGCCGTCAGCACCGATGTTGGCACCAACGGTGAGCTGCTGCTCGCCCGTGCCTCCGTTGCGGACGCCGGGCCGGTCGCCACGGTGTCGGCCCAACTGCAGGCGGCCAAGGGCACCAATGGCGAATACGGCAGCGACATCTATAGTGATGAACTCGCCATCCAGGCTATCCTCGCCGCGCATCTGGAGTCCGATGCCGGCTGGAATACGAAGCTCGACCAGGCGCAGTCCTATCTCGTCGGGCAACAGATCGCAAGCGGGGCGGATGCCGGCGCCATCGCCAACGCCTACAGCAAGCTGTTTGCCACTACCGACGCGCCAGCCGCGTTTCTGCGGCGACCTCTCACGGCGAGAGGCCTTTCTGAAAGCGCCGTCTCACTGCTCGCCTGCCCAGCGGCCGCGAGCGCGAGCCCGACCCCACACCCGACCCCCACGATTGCGCCCGTCCTCGCGCAGACCGGCGCTCCCCTTGACGGGCGACCCCTGCTCGGCGGCTTCGCGCTCATCGCTCTCGCAATGGGTTTTGTCTTACGACCGCGGAGACACACACGCAGCTCGTAATTCGCTCACTGATCGGACTGGCGCTGGCCCTTGCCGCCGCGCTCTCTTGGCAAGGGTCGGCGCACGCGCAAATCCATCGTGCCGCGCTCATCGTTCAGCACGGTTCGTCCTGGCCAGGTCCGCGCGTGCTGTTGAAATGCGTCGAGTTCGCCCAGGAGGCGATTAGCGGACTCGCGCTGTTGCAGCTGGCCGGCGTTAACTCCGGTCAGCCGCCGGAAATCTACGACTGGGGCGGGGGCTCATACACCGTGTGCCAGCTAGACCGCCAACCGCAGCCAATCCCGGATCGGTGTTTCGGTCCGATGTCCGGGCCCAACTGGTCAGATTGGTCGCAGACCGCAAACGGTTGGGTGGCTCGATCGACGGGCGTCGCGGGGTACACGGTCAGGGATGGCGACGTGGAGGCGTGGACCTATTCCGTGGGGACGGGAACCCGGCCGTCTGCGGTCTCGTACACCCAGGTGTGTCCCCCGCCCCGAGCGCCCACCGCCGCCGCGCCAACACACAGCACGACGCCTCCCGCCAGCAGCGCGGCAAGAGTCACACCTTCGGCCGAAACCGCGTTGGCAACCACGCCGTCCCCCGCGCCAAAGGCACTGGCGCCCTCGGTCTCGCCGTCGGCCGCATCGGCGCTCACCGCGACCGGACCGCCTACACAACCGCCGACGGGCGGAATCGGGCCATGGTTGCTGCTCGGTGGAGCGGCGATCCTGCTGGCCGGACTGGGTGCGCTGAACCTGCGAAGGCGCAGGCCGTGATCCGCCATCCCCTGACCTGGTGCGCCTGGGCGACGGCCGCGCTGGCCGCCGCCTTCATCGACCGCAACCCATTTCTCCAGGCGCTGCTCCTGCTGATCGTTATCAACGTCTTCATCGCGTACCGCGGAGGACACCAGATTCGGAATTGGAAAATCGGGCTGGCGCTCGCAGTGGTCCCGATCGTCTTCAGCCTTGCTCTGAGCCGGTTCGGTACCCATATCCTGTTTACCCTGCCGGCGTTCCCCATCATTGGCGGTCGCTGGACTCTTGATGCCGCCCTCTTCGGCGCCTCAACCGGCGCGGCGCTGCTGCTGACGGTGGCGATCTTCGCCGTACTGCAGATAACGGTGCGCAGCGCCGACCTGGTCGCCATCCTGCCCCGGCCCTTCTACCGCGCCGGCACCACGGTCGCCCTTGCGCTCGCGTTTGCCCCAAAGACGGTCGCGTCGCTGCAATCGATCCGCGAAGCCCGCCAGCTGCGCGGGCAGCGTGCCGGCTGGCGGTCGGCGCCGCAGCTGCTGCTGCCGCTCCTATTGACGACGCTCGAGCGGGCGCTGCAGTACGGCGAGTCGCTCGACGCGCGTGGCTTCGGCAGCCGCCGGCGCTCCCGCTACCGTCCGCTACCCTGGACCATCGCCGACCTCGCGGTGATCGGCGCCGCGCTGATCGCCCTTGCCGGCAGCGTGGTGACGCCCGCGCAAACGTACAACCCCTACCTGGGCCTGACACCGAGCGCGCCTACCGTAAACAGCCTGCTGGCCATCTTGCTGCTGGCAACGCCGGCGATCAGCGCCGGCCTTTCTCGAATGGACCATGCCACTCATCACGCTTGACGGCGTCAGCTACCGGTACCCGGAGGCCGAGCGGCCGGCCCTGGTCGACGTCTCGGCGGCCGTCGAGGCGGGTCAGGTCATCCTGCTGCGCGGCGCGTCCGGCAGCGGAAAGTCGACGCTGCTCCGGTGCCTCAACGGCCTGGTCCCCCACAGTACTGGCGGCGAGTTCCGCGGCCGCGTGATGGTGTGCGGCCGGGTCCTCTGATGCGAAAGCGCGTCGAGGAGGTAATCGACCAGGTTGGTATCAACCACCTGCGCCGGCGTGGGATCGATACCCTCTCGGGCGGGGAGCGCCAACGCGTCGCGATCGCCGCCGCCCTCGCCGTGCACCCGCAGGCGCTGGTGCTCGACGAGCCGACCTCGCAGCTCGATCCGCAAGCGGCCGAAGACGTCCTGCAGGTGGTGATGCGGCTGGTCGCGGAACTGGGCATGACCACGGTGATCGCCGAACATCGCGTCGAACGCATCGCGCCCTTCGTCGATCGGATCTGGACCCTCGAGGCCGGAGTCCTCAAGGATCAATCCCCGCGAACCGCGCTGGCCGAGGGTGGGGCGCGACCACCCGTCGTCGATCTGGCGCTACGGGCCGGATGGTCTCCGATCCCGCTTGGCTTGCGCGATGCCCGCGTTTACGCGCAGCGTCTGCCAAAGCCCCCACCCTACCCTCCCCCGCGAGCGGGGGAGGGAAATTTTCAGAAGAGAGATTTCCGTGAGGCGAGGTCGGCGCCGGCTGTGTGCCGGGTCGAGGGCGTCGAGTACCGGTACAACGGCGTCCCGGCGGTGCGAGGGGTGTCGCTGCGCGTTCGGCGTGGCGAGGTCACGGCGCTGATGGGCCGCAACGGATCCGGGAAGACCACATTCCTGAAGCTCATCGCCGGACTGCTACGCCCGCAACGCGGCACGGTCCGTGCCGATGTCCGCGCCGCCTATGTGCCCCAAGACGCCGATGGCCTGCTCTTCGCCGCCACGGTGGAAGATGAATTGCGCGGCCAGACGGCTGAGGTGGCGGCGCCCTTTCGTGCCTGGCTGCGTCGCTATCCGCGAGACCTGAGCTCCGGCGAGCGGCAACAGCTCGCGATCGCGGTCGTGGCCGCAGAGGCGGAGCTGTTGCTCCTCGACGAACCGACCCGCGGCCTTGACCCCCTGATCAAAAAGGCTCTGAGCGCGTTTTTGGGGACACGGGCGGCCGCCGGTGCCGCCATCGTGATCGCGACGCACGATGTCGAATGGGCGGCTCGCACGGCCAACCGCGTACTGCTGATGGCCGAGGGCGAGATCTATGCCGACGGCTCGCCTGCCGCCGTGCTCAGCGACTCGCTCGTCTTTGCGACCCAGATCAGCAAACTCGTGGGCGGCGGCTGGCTCCTCCCCGACGAGGTCCCGGTATGAGGAGCCGGGTAGCGGCGCGCGCCGAGGATGTCGTCTTGCTGGCGCTCACTACCACCGGATTCGGGCTGTTCCTGGCTCCGCTCTCTCTGGGTTCGAGGTTTCCACAGCCGGTTCTCCTCTTCAGCGCGCTGGTCGCGGTTTCCGCTCTGGTTGCGCTGGCGGTGGCCCTCCAGACGCATCACCTATCCACCCGCCTGCTGGCGATCCTCGCGGCGCTGGTCGCGATCGACGCCACGCTTCGGCTGGTGATCGTGGTGGGATTGCTCGGCTTTTCGCCGATCTTCTTCCTCGTCATTGCGGGCGGTTTTGTCATGGGGCCCAGCTTTGGCTTCGCGAGCGGCGCGCTGACCTTGCTGCTCTCGGCCGTCCTCACCGCGGGACTCGGCCCCTGGATGCCGTACCAGATGCTGGCCGCCGGCTGGGTCGGCATGGGCGCCGGATACGTGGGACGGATCAGCGGCCGCGGCTCATCCCGCAAGACTATCGCGGCGCTCTCCCTGTACGGTTGCGCCGCCGGCTTCGCCTACGGCGTCCTCCTGGACCTCTGGGAATGGCCGCTGCTGGTTGCCGCCGGCTCGTCGCCCTTGAGCTGGGCGCCGGGGATCGGACTGGCGGCCCTGCTGCGCCGATTCGGGGCCTTCTACCTGGCTACCTCCTTCGTGTACGACAGCTTTCGAGCCGTGGGAAATCTGCTGTTGATCGCCGTGTTGGGCCCCGCCGTGATACCGGCGCTCGAGCGGTTCCGCCGCCGATTCCTGACCGTTTGGGCGGTCGACCAATCGGCCCGCGAGCAGGCCCCGGTTAAGATTTCTGCAGATGTCGGAACTCCCTCCTGAGATCGCGGTCGGGCCCGAGCCGACCGACGCCGACCCCCCGCCCGAAGCCGTTCGCCCCGAGCGGCCGCGCATCTGGCCTGAGGAACCACGCGCTCCGCGACCCCAGATCAAGCGGCCCATGGAGGAGTGGCTGGCGGAATTCGATGAGCGAGTCAAGCAGGTGGATGCGCGTCCTCGCGAACAGCCCAGCCGACGACGCCGCCCGCGCGGGTTGGCGCGAATCGTGCCGGTTGCAGCCCGCCCGGAACGGCCGCGCGAAACGGCCGGCGCTGAGACCGGGAGACCAAGCACTCCCGACCAGCAACGGCGTGGCCGCCGCCGGCGGCGCGGAGGCGGCGGCGGCGATGGATCGGGACCCGGCGGGCAGCCACCACAGAGCCAGGGACAGGCACGACCTCAGCGTGGCAACCGTCCACCCCGAACCCGACGCGAGAACCCCCCACCCCGACCCTCCCCCGCAAAGGGGGAGGGAGATGTGCCGCGCGGCAACTTCCCACCCCGACCCTCCCCCGCAAGGGGGGAGGGAGATGTGCCACGAGGCACGCCCCCACCCCGATCCTCCCCCACAAGGGGGGAGGGCGAGATGCCGCAGAGGCGGCGCCGTCGCGGCCGAGGTCGAGGACGCGGCCCGCGACCGAACGGTCCGCCGCCTGGTGGCGGCCCGCCGAATAGCGGGCCGGCGCCAAGCTGAGATCCCCGGACGCCCGAATTCGCCGGAATAGAATGGACCAGCGGGGCGTTGCCATGAGTAGCGACTTTTCGCTTTTTGAGAGGCATCTCGATGCGTTATATCGAAGCGCGCTTCGCCTCACGCGAAAGCCGGAAGACGCCGAGGATCTAGTGCAAGAAACCTATTTGCGAGCCTACCGATACCGGAATCGATTCCGGCCGGGCACCAACGAAAAGGCCTGGCTCTTCACGATCATGACCAACGTTTTCCGCAACCGGCTCCGCCAGCGGCCGGCACCCGAAGATCCCATTGATCAGCCCGGCGCGGACTTCTCCATCTACGAGCAGATGCGCCGCGAAGGCATGCCGGTTCACCTGATGTCGCCCGAGGAGATCATCGTGGACCGTGGCTTCGGCGGCGAGGTCAAGCGTGCGCTCGAGGAATTGCCCGTCCCGATGCGGATGGTGGTCGTGCTGGTCGACGTCGAGGACTTCTCCTACAAAGAAGTCGCCTCGATCCTTGGGATCAAGATCGGGACCGTGATGTCCCGCCTGCACCGCGGGCGCCAAGCGCTGCAGAAGAAATTGTGGGAATATTCAGGACGGCCCAAGGCTCCGTCATTGGCCGTGGGGGCACGCTGATGGGAGATCACTGCGAACAGACGATGCGGCGGCTCTCCACCTATATCGACCGTGAGCTGAGCGAAACCGAGGTCAAAAAGGTCAAGGCGCACCTGGACGACTGCCCCCCGTGCGAGCAGGTCTTCGACTTCCAGGCTGAGATGAAGCGACTGGTCCGCAAGGAATGCTGCACCGACGACGCCCCGACGCGCCTGCGCGCCTGGGTGCGTCAGCTCGCGACCGAGAAGCCTAAGCCGGCTCAATGATCCTCGACCTGGCCCTGGCGTTCGTCGCCGGCCTGTTGTCGTTTGCGTCCACCTGTGTGCTGCCGCTGGTACCCGCCTATATCGCGTACATGGGTGCGGCCGCAGCCGGGACCGAGGCCACGCTCGGGCAGCAACTAAAGGTACTGGGCAAGGCGGCGCTCTTCGTCGCCGGATTCGCCACCGCGTTCGTCGCCCTGGGCGCCTCCTTCGGGCTGATCGGCGCGGACCTCAAGGCCTACCGGCCGCTGCTGCTGGAGATCGCCGGAGCGGCGCTTGTCTTGATCGGCATCGCCCTGCTCACGATCGGCCGAATTCCCGGCCTCATGGGTGAGAAGCGGTTCGATATCGCCCACCGGCTGCCGCGCGCGCCGTGGGCGGCGTACGTGATCGGTCTCGCCTTCGCCGTCGGTTGGACGCCGTGCGTCGGCCCCATCCTCGCCGCCATCCTGCTCCGCGCCGGCAGCACCGGGACGGCGGCACAGGGAGCGCTGCTGCTCGCGTCGTATTCAGCCGGGCTCGGCCTACCCTTCCTGGTCGCCGCCGGTTTATCCGGGATCCTGACGCGCCTGCTGACCCGAGTTCGCGGAGCCTATGCCGTGCTGAACGCGGTCGCGGCCATTTTCCTGATCGGCATGGGCGTGCTGATCTTTTCCAACCGGCTCACCGTCTTCAACGATTTCTTTCCGGTCGTGGCCGTGACGACACCCTTCGATTCCCACTTCGAGTCCAACAACCCAACGCCCGCGTCGCACGGCCCGGTGCAGGTGGGCAAGCCCGCGCCCGACTTCAGCCTCACCGACATAGAGGGCCATCGGGTGTCCTTGTCGCAGCTGAAAGGAAAGGCGGTGCTCGTCACCTTCTGGGCAACCTGGTGCGTGCCCTGCCGCGACGAGCTGCCCGTGATTCGCGATGAGTACCTGGCGCATCGGGCGGAGGGTTTTTCGGTGATTGCCATCAACTTTGGCGATGAGTCAGCGAGTACGATCAGCAAATTCTGGAGCGGCTTGAACCTGCAGCCGGCACCGTTTCTTGACGCCAACGCCAGCGCGGCCAACGCCTACGGTGTGGCGCTCAGCAGCACGGGCTTACCGGTCAGTGTGCTGGTGGCGCGTGACGGCACCGTGAGCAGCTACGAGCCATTTCCGTTGACGAAGGACTTCCTCGACACAGCCCTCGCGAAAGTCCTCTAGTGCCTCAGCCCGCTGAGCCCGGAACATGGTCGGGCCGCGGCCTTTGGCGCTACCGCGCGGACCTCTCGATTCGGGGCGAACCGGTAACGCTTGGCGAGGGCGGAACGCCTATCGTGCCCTACGAGAAGCTGCTGCTGAAGCTCGAAGGCATCTCGCCGACCGGATCGTTCAAAGACCGCGGGGCCGCCACGGCGATCACGGCGGCGCGGGCGGCGGGGGCACGCACGGTGGTCGAGGATTCCTCGGGCAATGCCGGGACCGCGATCGCGGCCTATGCCGCGGCGGCCGGCATGAAGGCACGGATCTTCGCACCCGATGACATCGTGGCGGTCAAAGCACGGGCGATCCAGGCGCTGGGGGCGGAGCTGATCAAGGTGTCCGGACCGCGCTCCGCCGTCACCCAGGCAGCTGTGGCCGCCGGCCACGAGGCGTATGACGTTGGCCATGCACGCGACGACACGTTCCTCGAGGGAACCAAGACGATCGCCTATGAATTGTTCGAGGAGCTCGGCGAGAAGCTCACCGATGTGGTCACGCCCGTCGGGCAGGGAACCGTCCTGATCGGGCTGGCGATGGGCTTCGCCGACCTCGTTTCCGCCGGACGGATGGAGCGGGCGCCCCGGCTTCACGGTGTGCAAGCTGAGGCGTGCGCGCCGCTGGTCCGCGGTGCGACCATCGGGCGGCCTTCGCCGGTGGTTCCGCAACCCTCGATCGCCGATGGCATTCGAATTCCCGAGCCCACCCGCGCGGAGCGCAGCTACGCCGCCGTGCGCTACAGCGGCGGCCGCTGGATCGCGGTGTCGGAGCACGCGATTGAGAACGCCTGGCGCCAGGCAGCCGCGGTCGGGCTGCTGATGGAGCCGACCTCAGCCGCCGCGATCGCCGGCGCCCGGGTGTTAAATGTTTCGCCCGGGGCCGTCCTGATCATCACCGGCTCCGGGATGAAGGCGATCGATCGGTACTGAGCCCCCACCCTGCCCTCCCCCGGAGGGGGAGGGAGCGTGCTCGCGGTGTCGCGCTCGAGCCAGCGTTTCCGGATCGTAGGCGAGCGCCAACCGCGCGCCCCAGAGGTCGATGTGATAGCCGGGCAGGCGCCCCCGTCCCTCCCGCGGCATATCGAGGTCGGGCAGCGACTTCACCTCCAGCGCGCGCTGCGGGATCGCTTTGCTCTGGGCCCAGGCAAGCAGCCGCTCGGGGTCAGAGCTGACGACCTTCCCGTACCAGCCAGGGCCGAAACGGGCGTGTTCGAGATAGACGAGCGGAGCCAGCCAGAGTCCCCCGGCCGCCGCGTGGCGGAATCCGTCCGCGCGGCTCGCGAACGCCCGCGGTGTCTCAGGCGGCACGAACCAGGAACCGGCCCGGGTCGAAGTCATCGACGGGCAGGCGCGGCCGGCGTCCCGCCAGCAGGTCGGCCACCAATTCGCCCGTGATCGGCGCCAGCAGGATGCCGTCCCGGAAATGGCCCGCGGCCATGGTCACGCCTTGCCAGCCGGGAAGGCGACCGATCAGTGGCCTTCCGTCGGCGGTCCCTGGCCGGAGTCCGGCCCAGGCCGCGGTGAAGGTGGCATCGCCAAGGCGGGGCACCAGACGTGGCGCCAGCGCGAGAAGGCCGGCGATCCCGGCCGCCGTGGGACGCGCATCGTAGCCGGCTTCTTCCACGGTGGTTCCGACGTAGGTGGTGCCGTCGGCCTTGGTGAGCATGTACCCCTGAAGTGAGCTCACGACATGCCGAAGCCCGGTGCCGATCGTGCGCAGCGCGACCATCTGTCCACGCACCGGCCGAACCGGGAGCGGCGTATGCAGGGCGTCCGACCAGGCCGACGCCCACGCGCCATTCGCAATCACGACCTCGCCGGCGTGAACGTGCTCACCGCCGATGGCGACGCCAACCACCCGGTCGCCCTCCGTCAGCAGCCGGTCGACAGCGGCGCCTTCTCGCACCATCGCTCCCAGGTCGACAGCGGTTCGCGCCAGCGCACGGGCGAAGACCAGTGGCGACAGCTGGTAGTCGTTCGGGTAGTAGAGCGCGGCGCGAATGTCGGGATTCAGGCTGGGCTCGAGGTCGAGCGCCGCGGTGCGATCGAGCCAGGAGACCGCGATCCCGTGGTCGGCCTGCCAGGCACGGTGTGCCCGCAGCGACGGCTCTTCCTCCGCTTGCAGCGCCAGGTGCAGCAGCGGGGAGGGCCGGTAGCCGACGTCCATACCACTCCGCTCCCGCAGCTCCGCCACCAGCGCCGGGAACAGGCGAGCGCTTTCCACCCCGAGGGCGGACACCGCCGCAGGGGTGGTCCGGTCCGGATTGATCTGGATCATGCCGGCGGATGCGCCGGTGGCGCCGCCGCCAACCTGGCCGCGGTCGAAGACCGTCACCTTGACACCGGCTTTCGTCAGTTGGTAGGCGATGGAGGCGCCAATCGCACCCGCACCGACAACGATCACATCCGGGTTCACTGGCCCGATGTTACTTAGTCGGCGAGGCGGCGCAACCTCAGATCTTCACTGGCGCGCGCTTCCTGGTACAGGGCGCAGGTCGCCATCTTTCCCAGGCAGGGCGGGGTCGGCCACTTCATGACGCCGTGGAAGCGGTGGACCTTCCGGTCGACGTGGCAATCGGCCTGGAAGACCCGCAGAAAGGCCTGCCGCTTACGTAGGATTTGCTCGAGATAGGGACAGTGCATAGGACGGAAAGGTGATACTACAAGACTAACACGACGCTGGTTCCGTGTCTCCTTGCAGATGCCCTCTTCTAGCCAGACAACGCAGAGTCCACAAGCTTCCAGCCCGCTGGTACCGACCCGTTACACTCAGCCCTGGCGCATGCTCCGATCGGGATCTCATACGTAACGTCTATGCGGGAAACTGGATTTTGGCGATCCCCTTCCATGCTGTCCTGGTGGCGCCGGCGCCGGACACCGACCTCGCTCGGTGGCGACAAGCAACGACGACTCGTCTTTGTCCTGGGGGGCGGCGGGAGCCGGGGCGCCTGCAGTGTCGGGGTGCTCAAGGCCCTACTCGAGGCCGGAATCAAACCGGACGGCCTCGTGGGATGCAGCTCGGGGGCGTTCAATGCCGTCGCGCTCGCCGCCAAACCCGATCTCGAGACGATCGACCAACTCGCCCGGGTCTGGCGCTCGATCCGCAACCGCGATCTGTTCGACCGGAACCCGCTTCACATGGCCTATCGATATGTCCGCAGTCGCAACAGCTTCTTCGACAGCCGCTACCTGCGCACCCTGGCCGCGATGAATCTGCCGGCGACCTTCGACCAACTGGTCCTCCCGTGCGCCGTGATCGCGACCAACCTGACCCGCGCCCGGAAGGAGATCTTCACCACCGGCAGCGTGCCGGATGCCGTGGCCGCCTCGTCCGCCATTCCCGGCCTTTTCAATCCCTACCGCATCGGCGATGAAGAGTTCGTCGACGGCGCCGTGGCCGAGAACGTCGGCCTGCCGGAGGCGATCCAGCTGGGGGCGACCCACGTCGTCGCCATCGACAACAGTACCTCCAACCCGCGAATTCCGCCGAACCACAGCCTGACCGGCATCCTGGCGCAGAGCATCCAGATCATGCTCGGCCAGCGGATGCTGGAGGAATATCAGCGCTACTCCGGTCAAGCCGAGATCTCCCTGCTGTTCCCCAATGTCGAATTCGGAACCGCGGGGACCGATTTCAGCCAGTGCGATCGGCTGATCGATGAAGCCTACGCCCGCACCAAGGGGTTCCTGGCGGCCGGCGGGCTCGATGCGCGCGGGCGGCTCGAGCCCGGCATCCACTACATGCTGCCGATCCGGCACCCATCGGTCATCTCCCTGGCTCAGTGACGGTCGCCGCACCAAAGCCGGACCGCCGCGTGAGGTGGATCGGGTGGATCTGGCCCCTTGGCCTCCTGCTGATCGCCTGGCTGATCGCGCCGCTGCGAGCCGGCGCCACCTATCCCGGCATGCCCTGCACCGCGCGGGCCGACACCGTGTTCAGCCTCGCCTCCTACACCCTCTTCTTCATTCCGACGGCCGCCGCCCTGCTGGTTCTCAGCCGGCGCTTGATCCCGGCGGCGGTCCGGCGGGGGCTGCGCGCCTGGGCTGCCGGCCTGATCGCGGTGGCGATCGCCGTCGCCATTGTCTTCCTGGCCTTTGCCGGCGTCTCGGCGGATCGGCGGCCCAACCGGACCGGCGAGCAGGCGATCGGCTGCCCGACACTCGGCGCCGGATTGCAAGCCCTGCACTGCTGGCGGGACGACACCACCATCGAGATCAACGTCTTTGGACAACGGCCACTCGACATCGTCGCCATCCAGGGGATGGCGAACGCACTGGCCGCGGCCAAGCAGGACGCGACGCTGTACGAGGCCTTCGTCCTCGATACCACCGATCCAACCGTTGCCGGGATCTCCAACGCCCGCCTGTTCGTCCTGCAGGCCCCCGGCCTGACCGACTTCGCCGACCTATGCCTCAGCGAACGCCAGGCGAAACTGCGCGAGGTCCAGTCCCATCGGATCGGCTTCTATCGATACAGCGCGCGGCAATCGCCGCCGGTCAACGCCTTCTTTCTGCGCGACGCCGGGAGCGGCGGTGAGGTCGGATACGAGGTGATCGATTTCCTTCACGGCCCCACCGCCCTGCCATACGTGCGGCCTGCCGACCTCCAACCCGCCGAGTCTGCATATCTCGACCGGGTCACCAACGCCGCGGCGACCCTGAACCAGGACCTCGATCGCGAGACGCAGCGACCTTCGCCACCTGGTGCACTCGTCGCGATGCGGCAGGATTTCACCAGGCTCACGGCGGACCTCGTCAACGCCCCTCCGCGGCTGGTGCTCTACCGTGACAGCCGGCTCAAACGGTTCCTTGAGAATTATGACCTGATCCTCACCGCCGAGGAGAGTGCCGCGCAGGGGAACAGTAGTCAGTCGATCCATTCGAGCGCCTATGAGGATCATCGCCAGCACTATTACCAGGAGGCCCAGGTCGCGCGGCTGATTGGATACCTCTATTTGCAGGAGCCCGGCCAGGCCTTTACCGATGACCAGCTCTCCACCGTGAACTGGGCCGTCTTCTGATGTTCCCCCCTCTGGGGGAGGGCAGGGTGGGGGCTCTAGGCCGTCAGCGCCATCGCCGGCGCCTTCGATTCATCGCGGAGGATGCCCTTGATGGTATCGACCCAGCGCGTGTCGCCCTGATCGGCA
>VBIS01000061.1 GCA_005880605.1 Chloroflexota bacterium | reverse complement strand
GTCGCCAGCATGCAGCCCTATCACGCCGACCCCGAGCCTACCCAGCTCGATTCCTACCAGTCGAAGATCGGCCCGGAGCGAGCATCGCGCGGCTGGCCCTGGAACTCGATCCGGCATGCGGGCGGGCGGCTGGCCTTCGGTTCCGACTGGCCGATCGTGTCGTTCGACCCGTTCCTCGGCCTCAATTCGGCGGTCAATCGCACCACCCGAGACGGCCGGCCGGCCGGCGGCTGGCTCCCCCACGAACGACTTGGGCTGGCCGACGCCCTGGCCGCCTACACGTCGGGAAGCGCCTGGGCGGCCCACGAGGACGCGGTCAAAGGAGCGCTCGTGCCGGGCACGCTGGCCGACGTCGTTGTCCTCGACCGCGACCCCTTTGCCGCGTCGCCGTCAGAGGTGATTCGGGCGTCGGTTCAGACCACCATCCTGGGCGGACAGGTGGTCTACGACAAGAACTCGGAAACCAGCCGCTGAAAGTGGTAGACGCCGTTCTCGCGTTTCGCGTTGAATCGACCTCGGTCGTACGACCTCGACTTGAGGCCGCGCTGCACGTGCTGGCAGAGAGCGATGTCCTCCTGCTGGATCTCATCGGAGAAGGCGATCGTCTGCTGCATCGATTCCCACCCGGGTCCGGTTCCCGGCTGTGCAAAGAACCACTCGAAGACGGTGAGCGTCTTGTCGACGCCCAGCGGGAGGATCAGGTTGGAGCTCATGTTGTCCTGGTAGATGTTGAACATCACGTTGGGGAAGACCCAGTAGTAGAGCGCGTCGGCCTCGGTACCGGGCTGGCGGATGTAGCGCCGGTCGCGGCCGAGCTCCTCGCCGGGCTTGAGCTCCCGGATGGGCGCGTGCTGCTTGGAGTAGTAACGGAACGTCTCCACCCGATAGGCGTCGTAGTCGAGCTCCTTGAAGAGGCCCGGGTGCGCGATCGGCAGGTGGTATCCCTCGAGGTAGTTGTCGACGTAGACCTTCCAGTTGCACTCAATGATGTAATCGCGCCGCTCGACCAACTGCATCTTTTCGACGTCGTAGCCCGCCCCTGACACCTCGTTGGGGATGGCGCCCATGACCTCACTCAGCGCGGGTGCCTGATCGTCGAGATTGGCGAAGACGAACGGACCCCAGCGCTCCACCCGGATCGGCACCAGCCCGAAATCCGCCTTGTTGAAGTTTTCGGTGCCGTCCATCTCGCGGGCCACCTGGAGCCGGCCGTCGAGACCGTAGGTCCAGCCGTGGTAGGGGCACTGCAGGCTGCGACGGTTGCCCTTCGAGAGCACCACCTGCGCGGCGCGATGGCGGCAGACGTTGTAGAAGCCGCGCAACTTGCCGTCGAGGCCGTGCGTGATCAGGACCGGCTCGTCGAGGATCGTCGTCGGCTTCAGGTCGCCGACCCGGGACAGCTCATCGGCACGGGCGACCAGCTGCCAGGTGCGGGCGAAGATGCGATCGCGCTCGCGTTCGAAGACCGCCTCGTCGATGTAGGCGCTGGCCGGTAACGTGAAAGCGCGGGCGAGATCCTCGCCCGCGCTCACCGGTCGGTCTTGCGTGATCGACACGCGATGAAGTTTACGCTCGGCGTACTCCGGCCACTTCGCGCCGGTCGGCGGTTGTCCCCTCATCGGGCCAGCGATCGTAGATCGCATGCTTGCGACCGACGGCCCAGAAGATGACCGCGATCACGAGCATGATGGCCGTGGCGCCGAAGACGGTCAGCTCATACTGGCCGCGATCGATGTCGACGCCGCCCACCGAGACGGCTCCCGTCACCTTGTCCGAGAAGAGGTTCGGCCAGAGTGAAAAGATCGTCGCGCCAACGACGTAGGCCTCGCAGAGAAGCATGGTGACCCAGGCGCCGATGACGCCGCCACCCACGCGATAGGGCCGGCGCGCGTTCGGATATTTGCGCCGGAGCACCACCAGGGCCGGGAAGACCAGCACGTAGGAGAAGGTGGTGGTCGAGATCACGAGGCCGAGCACGATGGTGAAGAAGTTCTTCAGGCTGCCGCCAGTGATCAGGAAGCTGGCGGCCAGGAAGAGGCTCGCCAGGATGCCCGAGAGAACATTGACAGGCACGGGCGTTCCGAACCGCTTCGAAAAATATCCGAGGCTGCGCGGACCGGAGCCCGCGAGCGCGCCGATCGCCATCAGCCGGTCAGAGCCCATCAACCAGACCGTTCCGCTGGAAAGCAGCGCGAAGACGACCGCGGCGCCGACGATGCCGTTCAGGACGTTCGCGGCCCCGGTCCCCAAGGCATTGCTCACCACGGCCTGGTAGCCGGCGACGAAGCCGCTGACGTTCAGGATGTCCTTGCTGCTCAGGACGAGGATGACGCCGATGATCGGCACGGCATACCCGAGAGTGCTTATGATCCCGGAGAGCGCGACCGCCCGCGGGATGTCGCGCTGCGGGTTCTCCATTTCCTCGCTGGCATTGCTAGTCAGCTCGAAACCAACCCACTGAAAGACGAGGACGCCGATGACGCCGATGAACGCGGGACCGAGGCCATCGAACATGCCGCCCAGGCTTCCCTTGAATCCGTGCTGGCTGCCCGAGATGATCACGAGAACCGCGAACCCGCCAAACAAGGCGAGCTTGACGATCGCACCCAGGTTTGGCACCCACTTCATGGAGCGCAACGACAGAATGTTCATCATGACGGCCACCCAGATGAAGGCCAGGCCGACGAGGATCGACAGCCCGGTGTTGTCCGCGATCTTCGTACCCCAGAGGGCATCCATCGCCGCGATGGCGGTAGCGGCCAGCGTGCCGCCCAGCCAGATCGGGTTACTGAGCCAGTACAGAACGGCCGTGATCGCCCCGGCCATGTGGCCGAAGGCGAGGCGGACCCACTCGTAGGGGCCACCCTCCACCGGGAATGTCGTCCCAAGCTCCGATGTCAGAAGTCCGTACGGGATCAAAAAGGTCGCCGCCGAGATGACGAGCCAGAAGATCGCCTGAGATCCGTAGGAAGAAGACTGCCCGATCGTGTCGATCGCGAGAATCGCGCAGACGGTGAAAAAGATCAGGTCGAACCGGAAGAGCGATTTGCGCAGTTTGCGTTTTTCGGCAAGGACACTAGGCTCCGCCTCAAAGACAGCCAATGCTTACCCTCCTTTGCGTGTTTGGCCCTTTGGCAGAGCCTGACCGCAAATCTGAACCTGAAGCGAAGACTTGTCAAGGACCACGCGGCCAGTTACGGCCGGTGATACCCCTCAGACCAACGTTTCGGCAGCCGTGGATATACTCGGCCGGATGCCGGCTGAGTACGACGCGATCATCGTCGGCGGCGGTCACAACGGGCTGGCCACCGCTGCCTACCTGGGGCGCGCCGGACTGAAACCCCTCGTCTTAGAGCGTCGAGAGGTCATCGGCGGCGCCGCGGTGAGCGAGCATCCCTGGCCCGGCTACACCGTCTCGACGCTCTCCTACGTGCTTTCCTTGATGCCGCCCGAGGTGATCCGCGAGCTCGAACTCCATCGTCATGGACTGACCCTCTACCCGCTGGCGGCGGATTATTACGTCCCCTTTCCTGACGGCTCGCACCTGCTGCTTACCAAGGATGCGGCCCAGGCGCGGGGCGAGATCGGGAAGTTCTCAAGGAAGGACGCCGATGCCTGGCCGGCCTTTTCCGCCTACCTGGCGAAGATCGCCCAGCTGGTGCGGCCGCTCCTGCTGATGACCCCGCCAACGGTTGGCGCCAAGTCCCCGCAGGACCTGCTGGAGCTGGCTCGCTTCGCCTGGAAGCTCAAGGGTCTGGACGTCAAGACCACCGGCGACTTCGTCAAGGTCATGACGCTGTCGGTCGCCGAGCTGCTCGATGAGTGGTTCGAATCGCCGCAGGTCAAGGCCGCACGCTGTGTCTCGGGCGCGATCGGCACCTACGGCGGACCGTACACCCCGGGCACGGCCTACGTGCTGCTGCATCACTACATCGGTGAGGTCGATGGGCAGATGGCTGAGTGGGCCTTCGTGCGCGGCGGCACCGGCGCGGTGTCGCAGGCGATCGCCGACGACGCCACCGAGCACGGCGCCGAGATTCGCACCGGCGCCCCGGTCGGCCGCATCCTGGTCGAGAACAGCCGGGCGGTGGGCGTGTCGCTCACGGACGGAACCGAGCTCCGCGCGCGTGCTGTTATCTCGAATGCGCATCCGAAGATCACGTTTTGCGAACTGGTCGAATCCAACCAGTTGCCGCCTGATTTCGTTCGCGCCATCGATCGCTATAAGACCCGCTCCGGAACGGTGAAGGTCAACCTGGCCCTGGGCGAACTGCCGCGCTTCGACGGGCTCGATCCCGACGATTCGATGACCGCGGCGCGCTCGTTCATCCAGCTCTGCGACTCGATGGAGTACCTGGAGCACGCCTTCGACGACGCCAAATACGGGCGGCCTTCGGCGGCGCCCTATTCCGACGGCGTGCTACCGACCATCGTCGATGACTCGCTGGCGCCGACGGACAAGCACCTGATGAGTTGCTTCACGCAGTACGTCCCGGCGGGCTGGTCGAATGCACCGCATCGCGACGAACTCGAGGCGTACGCCGATCGCGTCGTCGACGGCTATACGCGCTTCGCCCGTAACCTCAAGGGTGCCGTCGAGCATCGCCAGGTGCTCGGTCCCTACGACATGGAGCAGGAGTACGGACTGATCGGCGGCAACATCATGCACGGCGATCTCACGCTCGACCAGCTCTTTTCCTGGCGGCCGGTTGCTGGGTACGCCGATTACCGGACTCCGATCAAGAATCTCTATCTCTGCGGCTCCGGGACCCATCCCGGTGGTGGCATCAGCGGCATCAACGGCCGCAACGCATCACGCGAGATTCTCAAAGACCTTAAGCAGACCCGATCCCGAAAATAGCAGCGGAGGACATCATGGCGAAATTTCTGTTCCTGATGATCGGGCTGTCCGGCCAGCCAAACGCGGGCGATGCGCAAACCCAGGCGTACAACCAAAAGTGGGGTGCCTATATGGCGTCGCTCGCCCAGCGCGGCGCGCTCGAGTCCGGAGCACCCCTGGAGCAACGGGCGAAGGCGGTGACCAGCTCGTCCGTTGGCGACGTGCCACTCGCTACGCCCGACATCTACGGCTACATGGTGGTCAACACCGACTCGCTCGACGACGCGATCGCGATTGCCCGCGAGGCGCCGCACATCGCGCTCGGCGGCTCGACGATCGTCCGGCCCTGCATCGACGTGCCCCGATGATCCCCTCCCGCGTTTACGGATGGGGGCATTAGAGCACTTTCGACAAGAAGGCGCGCGTCCGCTCGTGCTGCGGACTACTCAGAATTTCACGGGGCTTGCCGGCTTCGACGATGACGCCGCCATCCATGAAGACCAGGTTGTCACTGACCTCGCGGGCAAATCCCATCTCGTGCGTCACGACGACCATGGTCATCCCATCCTCCGCTAGACCGCGCATGACGTCGAGCACCTCGCCCACCAACTCCGGGTCCAGCGCCGACGTGGGCTCGTCGAAGAGCATCAGCTTGGGCTCCATTGCCAACGCCCGCGCGATCGCGACCCGCTGTTGCTGGCCACCAGAGAGCTGCCTCGGATAGGCATTGACCTTCTCGCCAAGCCCGACGCGCTCGAGCAGCTTGCGGCCGCGTTCGACGGCGACCGTGCGACTCTCTTTCTTGACCCGGATCGGGGCTTCGGTGAGGTTCTCCAGCGCCGTCATGTGGGGAAAGAGATTGAAGTGCTGGAAGACCATGCCGATCTCTGAGCGCTTGCGGCAAACCTCGGCATCGCGCAACTCGTAAAGCTTGTCGCCCCGCTGCTGATAACCGACCAGCTCGCCGTCCACCGACAGCCGGCCACCGTCGATCTTTTCCAAATGGTTGATGCATCGCAAGAAGGTGCTCTTGCCCGAGCCGGACGGGCCGATCAGGCAGAGCACTTCTTTTGGGGACACCTCGAGGTCGATGCCCTTGAGCACCTCGAGTCGCCCGAAGCTCTTCTGTACCGCTTCCGCTTTGACCATGGCCGGGCTGCTCACGTCAACGGTGCTCGCTGCGGGGGACGGCCGGGGCCGCTGGCGCCAACTCCGGAGGCGCTGGCGGCGGCGCGTGGAACGTGAACAACATCCGTCTGAACCGTTGAAACGGAGTCGCTGTCGTCCCCCGCGATGAGCCGCGGCCGAAATGCCGCTCGATGTAAAACTGGCCGACGGTAAGGATTGATGTCATGACCAGGTACCAGATGCTCGCCACGATCAGGAGTTCGAGGACGTCGTAGGTCGCGGTCGCAATCTGCTGCTGGCGGGTAAACAGCTCCGTCACCGAGGCCGTGAAAGCAAGAGATGTGGTCTTCAACATCGAGATGGTCTCGTTTCCAGTCGGCGGAATGATGACCCGCATGGCCTGCGGCAATACGATCCGCCGCATGACGAGACCCCGGTTCATCCCCAAGGCCTGGGCCGCCTCCGTCTGGCCATGCTCCACAGAGATGATGCCGGCGCGGACGATCTCCGCCATGTATGCCGCCTCATTGAAGCCGAGGCCGAGGAGTGCGGCCATAAATGGCGGGATCAAGCTATTCGTGTTCGCATGCAGCCAGAACGAGGTAAAGGGAATGCCGATGTCGATGCTCTTGAGGACCAGGTTCAGGTTGAACCAGAAGAAGATCTGCACCAGCACCGGGGTGCCACGAAAGAACCAGATGTACAGCCAGCTCACCCAGGACATCACCGGGTTGGGCGACAAGCGCATTACGGCAAGGATCACGCCCAGGACGATACCGACGGCCATCGCGAGCACGGTCAATTCGAGGGTGACAAGAATCCCTTTGAAAATGAGGGTGTTGAAAAGGTAGTGGCCGACCGCAGCCCAGCCAGAGCCCTGGGCGGTGTGATCGTTCTGGATCGCGGTCACGACCGTGTAGAAGATGTAGGCGGCGATTGCCCCGACGACAATCGCCGCCACCCAGCGCCCCGGATGTCGAACCGGGACCGCCTTGATCGCTTCCGGCCGCAGCCCGACCGCGTTAGCCACGCGGGCTCGCGATTACCTGCTTAGGGCACGCAGGTCGCGCCGATCGAGTTGTTGTCATTGATCTTCACGTCCGAGCTCGCAATCGCCCCGTCGGTAACGCTCCAGGTCTGGAGGATCGTCTTGTAATACCCGTTGTCGATCAAGTACTTAACGGCATCCTGGACTGCCTTTTCCACCGGGCTGCCTTTCGCCATGGCGATGCCATAGGGGGACACGCTGCAGCCCTGACCAGTCGACTTGACCTTTCCGTTAGTTGCCTTCGCCTGGTAGGCGGCGATCTGAGAGTCCAGAAAGCCGATGTCTGCGCGCCCGGAGAGTAACGCGGTGTTCGCGTCCGTCTGCTTCTCAAAACTGGAGACCTTGAGGTCCTGCTTGCCGGCGGAGGTGCAGTTGTCCTTGGCGCCCGCGATCGCCGTGCCCCCAACCTGCTTGCCGATGTATCCCCAGGCGTCGGTCTCTTCCGTCGTGCCGGTTTCCACGGCGATGGTATGGCCGCACATGTCCGCCGCGCTGTTCACCGTAATGCTGCTCGACGCCGCTACGACCCAGCCTTCGCCGGCTTTGTAGTAGCTGACGAAGTCGATGCCTTTGGCTTCGCGTTCTGCGGTCGGCGTAAAGCTGGAAATGCCGAGCACGTAGCGCGGGTTAGTGGCGGTGAGTTGCGGAATGATGCTGTCGAAGGTGACGTTGTTGAAGGTGCAGGCCACTCCCATGACCTTGCAAATCGCCTTGCCCAGGTCGATGTCCCAGCCGACGATGTCACCCGTGGTGGGATCGATGTACTCGTCGGGCGAGTAGGTCGCATCGGTCGCGATCTGAATTGGTGTCGGCACCGACGACGGAACCTCCGCCGCGATGCTGGCCACCTTGGCCGGTCCGGAGCTCGAGGCTGCCGGGCCTGCTGATGACCCACCGCACGCCGCCAGCGTCATGGCCACCGTGGCCAGAACGATTGGTAACCGTTTCATGTTTTTCCCTCCCCAGCCGGTCTTCGTAAGCGTGCAATGAAGACGCTGCGAGAATTGTAGGCGAATGCCTACAACCCCCAACCTCGATGCCCAGGTGGACGGTCCCCAGTACCTCGGTCCGGCGACCTTCCTCAAAGCGCGCTCGTTGAGTGAGCCGGAGGAGCTCGACCAGTGGCGCCCGGATGTCGCCGTCATCGGCGCACCCTGGGACGATTCGACGACCTACCGGCCGGGCGCCCGTTTCGGCCCCCGGTCCGTGCGGGTCGCGAACTATCAACCGCCCAGCTGGCACCTCGGCCTGGAGGTGGCGCCCTTTGAGGTCTTGAAGGTCGTCGACTATGGCGACGCGGTCTGCTACCCGGGGATGACCGACCAGGCCCACGAGGCGATCCGAACGAGGGTCGCCGAAGTCGCCTCGAGGAAGATCGTGCCCATGGTGATCGGGGGCGATCACTCGATCACCTACCCGTCGGCGACCGCCGTGGCCGACGCCTACGGCCGGGGCAAGGTCGGCATCGTGCACTTTGACGCGCACGCCGACACCGGCCGCGACAGCTGGGGCAACCTGGCTTCGCACGCCACGCCGATGCGCCGGCTGATCGAATCGGGTGCCATCCCCGGGCGCAACTTCGTGCAGATTGGGCTGCGCGGCTACTGGCCCGAGCGCGAGATCTTCGAGTGGATGCGCGCGCAGGGGATGCGCTGGCACCTGATGGGCGAGCTGCTCGATCGAGGCGTCGAGACGGTTATCGACCAGGCGATCTCCGAAGCGCTCGATGGTCCCGAGCTGATCTATCTCTCGGTGGATATCGACGTGCTCGACCCCGGGTTCGCGCCGGGGACGGGCACCCCCGAGCCGGGCGGCATGCAGTACGATCATTCGGAGATCACCGCCCAAAACGCCAACCGCTGCATACTCGACGCGATTTCGGCCCTGGCCGTGAAGAAGACTCGAGGAGGGAAGCCGTGAGTACTATCGCCGAACCGATCGCCCCCGGCCGCGTCGTCGAACTGACCGCCAAGGAGGAGGAACGGTTCCGGGCCAAGCGCCAGAAGTCCGATCAGCTCTGGAAGCAAGCCAAGCAGGTCATCCCCAGGGGCGTGCCTTCATCCTTCCAGGATGCGGCGCCCCAGCCGGTCTTCATCGACCACGGGAAAGGCAGCCGCATCTGGGACGTCGACGGCAACGAGTACGTCGACTTTCACAACGGCTTCGGTGTCATGGTGGTGGGGCATGCGCACCCGCTGATCGTGAAGGCGATCACCGAGCGCGCCGCCCGAGGAACACACTTCGCGCAGCCGGTGGCCGACGACGCCGTCGTCGCCGAGGAGCTATCGCGCCGCTTCAAGCAGCCGCAATGGCGTTTTACCAACAGTGGAACCGAATCGACGCTCGATGCCGTGCGCCTGGCGCGTGGCTTCACCGGACGTGATCGCCTCATCAAGATCGAGGCGAGCTACCACGGCCATCACGATGCGCTGCTGGTCTCGGTCGAACCGCCGCCGGACAAGATGGGCCCCGCCGACGCCCCCGTCTCGGTGTCGTACAGCGCCGGAACCCCGCAGGCGGTGGTGGACCTGGTTACCGTCGTCCCCTTCAACGACCTGCAGGTCCTGGAGCGCACGCTGGATCGGCATCGCGGCGAAGTGGCCGCCATCATCCTCGAGCCGGTGATGATGAACATCGGGATCGTGCTCCCGGATGCGGGCTACCTGGCAGGCGTCCGCGACCTCGCCCACCGACACGGGGCACTCCTGATTTTCGACGAGGTCAAAACCGGGGCGACGATCGCCGCCGGCGGCGCCACGGAGCGCTTCGGCGTGACCCCGGATCTGGTGGCGCTCGCCAAGGCGATTGGCGGTGGGTTGCCCTGCGGTGCGGTGGGTGGCCGCGCGGATGTCATGGGCACCATCGATGAGCACAAGGTGGTCCAGATCGGGACCTTCAATGGCAACCCCCTGACGATCGCGGCGTCAAAGGCGACCCTGCTGACCGTGCTGACACCGCAGGCCTACACCCATTTCGATGCGCTCGCCGAGGCACTCGAGGGCGGGCTGCGCAAGGTGATGAGCGACTACCAGCTGCCCTTCCATCCGATCACGCTGGCCGCGCGCGGCTGCGTCACCTATCGCAAGGAGCGCGTGCGCAACTACCGCGACTACCTCACGATCGATAAGAAGTACGCCTACCTGTCGTGGCTCTATCAGTGCAACCGTGGCGTGCTGATGGCGCCCGGCGCCGAGGAAAACTGGACGCTCTCGGTCCAGCATTCCGAGGACGACGTGCTGCGCTACGTCCGCAACTTCGAGGAGCTCGCCAAAGACCTGACCAGCTAAGACCGCAGTTCCCCTCCCCCTCTGGGGGAGGGTAGGGTGGGGGCGCTACGCGACCGGAACGCGCGTCAGGTAATCGAAGATCAGCTGCGACCAGGACTCCATGTCCAGGTAGTAGCTGCGCATGGCATCGAGCGGGAACAGCGCACCGGCCAGCTTGTCGACCTCGCGGATCGAGATGTCGGGGCGGTCGCCCTCGACCAGGAAGATCAGCCCGACGTGGACGCGGCCGACCGGCGTGGTCTGATCGTTGATCGCGCCCAGTAGCCGCGTCGAGAAATGGCCGTCGTAGACGACCTCCTCCTCCCACTCGCGTCGCAACCCCGCATCGATCGGGTCGGCGGCGCCTTCCACATCCTCGGGATTGATGTGCCCGCCGACGCCCAGGGAATACAGGTGCCGCAGCCGCCGCTCGCTCGAACGCCGCAGCCGATGCGTCAGGAAGTAGCGGTCGTCATGGCGAAAGACGACATAGGGAATGATCTGGGGCTCGGTGGCGTCCTCCTCGACCTCCTGCCGGGGACGAAAGCGATAGTTCGCTCGGACCCGGGCCAGCAGGTCATCCAGGTCCGTGGCACGAAAGCCCGTCCACTCGCTGCCGGCAAACAGGACGTCTCTCGGAACGACGAGGACATCCTCGCGAGCACTCACGGGAAAAGTCTAGTTCGGTTAGTGCTCGACCGATGATTTGTCGCCGTCGCCATTTGATGGTTTCGGGGACGGCGTTGGCCGTGACACTGGCTGGGGCGTGGGCCCAGGGGTGGCTTCGGGCGTGGCCTCTGCGGTGCCGGCGTGCTCGCCGACGGCGCTCATCGGTTGGGTAGTGAGCCCCTCTGATTGATCGATCCGGTCGAGTTCGTCAGTGGCGGCGAGGACGAGTTGTTTGACCTCTGCGTCGTCGTCGGCGCGGCCCGAGTTGGCTTGCTCGACCGCGGCGAGGTCTGCGCGAAGCGCCTGCATCGCTGCCCTCGTCGCCTGCGGGTTGGCTGGATTCTTGAGTGAGGCCGCAGCATCGTCGATCGTGATGCGGAACGCGCGCAGGCTGGCCTCGGCCAGGAGCGGCTTGTGGTCGTTCGCCATCGCCTGCGCCTCGCGCAACCGTTCGCTCGCCAGCTGCAACTGCACCATGAGCCGAGCGTTGCTGGGGGTGAAGGTCAGCCGGATGCTCTCTTCCAGTTGCTTGACGGGATAGAGCGGGTTGTCCGGCAGCGCGGACGGCGCCGCCAAGGCGGAACCGGCGGCGGCCAGCAGGGCGACGGTCGCCGCGGCGAGCGCCAGGCCGACCCGGCGGTAGATGGAGAAACCTGGGATGCGCAGGACGCGGCGCTGCGGGAGCACCGCCTGGAGGCTCATCCAGAAGGGCGCGAAGGCGACCGGGGGTGCTGGGGGCAACGTGACCAGCAGGAGGTTGAGTTCGCGGACCTCGCGCAGCTCGGCGGCGCAGGCGGCGCAACCGGCGATGTGGCCGTCGATGCGGCGACGCTCGTCCGCGGCGAGCATCCCGTCGGCGTACGGGATCAGCCAATCGCGGGTCGTTGTGTGACTCAACATGTGGATTCCGGCCCCTGACTGTTCAAACGGTGGGAATTCAAGCCGTATTCGCCTCCTCGTCTGGATGGGCGAGGGCTCCGAGGCGCTCTCGCAACAGCTTCTTGGCGCCGTTCAAGCGCGACATCACCGTGCCCAGCGGAATGTCGAGCGTCTTGGCGATCTCCTCGTAGCTGAGCTCGCCGAATGCCTGCAGGGCGATGGTATCGCGATAGTGCGACGGCAGGCTCGCGATCGCGTCACGGACGGCGCGTTGCATGTCGTGGCGCGTGGCGATGTCCTGGGGATCTGCTTCGCGGCTGGCGGGCAGCTGCTCCATGCCGTCGAGCGAAACGATCGGCCGTCGGCGCCGCAGCGCGTCGGTGACCGCGTTGGCCGCGACCCGGTGCAGCCAGTGCGTGAAGGGCTTATCGTGCCGGTAACCGGGGAGCGCCTTGTAGACCTTGATGAAGACGTCCTGGGCAACGTCTTCGGCCAGGGCGACTTCCCCCAGCGCGCGGAAGGCCACGTTGATCACCAGCCGGTGATAGCGGAGCACCAGCTGGCGGAAGGCTTCCTGATCTCCGGCCGCGCTCCGATCGATCAAGCGGCGTTCCTCAGCATCCCCCTCGGGTGAGGGGGCATCCTGGACCTTGGCCATCACCCGACGGTGTGACGCGGGCCCAGGGAGGGGCTTGCGACGGACCTACCGGGCGGGTGCGGAGCGCAATTCGCGCAGGAAGCGGCTGACCTGGGTCGCGGGGTCCTGCGGGGACCTGGCGATGGCATCCAGCAGCGCGCTGGCGACGATCACGCCGTCGGCCAACCCTTCCAGCGCCGCTAGATGTTCGGGCTTGGAGATGCCGAAGCCCACCACCACCGGAAGCGTCGTGTGCCGGCGGACCGAGGCGATCAGCGGTAGGACGCCCTCGTCGAGATGAGCCCGCGCCCCCGTGACGCCGGTGACCGCAATGCCGTAGACAAACCCGGTCGCTGCCCGGCAGGCTGCCTCGATCCCGACCTCGCTGCTGGTTGGCGCGACGAAGAACACCAGGTCGAGCTTGGTGGCGTCAGCGGCGCGACGCAGGTCGGCGGACTCGGTCGGAGGCAGGTCCGGCACGATCAGGCCATCGATGCCGGCGTCGGACGCCGCCCGACAAAACCGTTCGAGGCCGAAAGCGAGGATGGGATTGAGATACGTCATGAAAAGCAGCGGCACGTCGGTCGTTGCACGCGCGGCCCGTGCCGCTTCCAGCGCCCGCGCGACCGTCATGCCCCCCTTCAAGGCCACCTGGGACGTGGCCTGGATGGTCCGCCCGTCGGCGAGCGGATCCGAAAACGGAATGCCGAGCTCGATGGCGTCCGCCCCGGAGCGGGCCGCCGCCTCGACCAGGGAGGGCGTGGCATCGGGCCGCGGATAGCCGACCGTGAGATAGGCGATCACCGCCAGTCGGCGCTCGGCCCGCAGCCGTGCGAACGTCGCGGCGATTCGGCTCACCCGCCGCTCGAACCTCGCACGATATCGAGGTCCTTGTCGCCCCGACCGGACAGGTTGACCAGGACGATGTCTTTCGCGGCCAGCTCCGCGGCCAGCGGCATCGCGTGCGCAATCGCATGCGAGCTCTCGAGCGCCGGGATGATCCCTTCCAGCCGCGATGTCTGGTGGAAGGCCGCGAGCGCCTGCTCGTCGGTGACACTGACATATTCCGCCCGGTGCTGGTCGTTGAGGAAGGCATGCTCGGGGCCGACCCCCGGATAATCCAACCCCGCCGAGACCGAATGGGTCGGCATCACCTGGCCGTCCTCGTCCTGCAACAGGTAGCTGAACGAGCCGTGCAGTACGCCGGGACGGCCGCCCGTGATGGACGCCGCATGGGCCCCGCTGTTGAGGCCACGCCCCGCGGCCTCCACCCCGATCAGACGGACCGGGTCGTCGTAGAAGGGCGCGAAGATCCCGATGGCGTTGCTGCCACCACCGACGCAGGCCACCACCGCCGTGGGCAGGCGCCCGGTCTCGGTGAGCATCTGGGCCCGGGCCTCGCGCCCGATCACCGACTGAAACTCGCGCACCATCAACGGGTAGGGATGCGGACCGACCGCCGATCCGATCACGTAGTGCGTGCTGCGCACGTTGGTTACCCAGTCGCGGATCGCCTCGTTGGTCGCGTCCTTCAGCGTCTTACTGCCGCTCTCCACCGGCGTCACGGTGGCGCCGAGCAGCTGCATCTTGTAGACATTGACCGCCTGGCGTGCCATGTCGTCGACGCCCATGAAGACCTCACACTGGAGCCCGAATTTCGCGCACACGGTGGCGACCGCGACGCCGTGCTGACCCGCACCGGTCTCGGCAATGATCCGTTGCTTTCCCATCCGGCGGGCGAGCAGGACCTGCCCCAGGGCGTTGTTGATCTTGTGCGCGCCGGTGTGGCACAGGTCCTCGCGCTTGAACCAGATCTCGGCGCCGCCGGCCTGGTCGGTGAGGCGATCGGCCCGATAGACCGGCGTCGGCCGTCCGCTGAAGGTCCGCGAGAGGTACTCGAACTCACGCGCAAAGGCCTCATCCTCGTGCGCGGCGTGGAACGCGGCCGCCAGCTCCTCGACGGCGGCCATCAGGGTTTCCGGGATGTACTGCCCGCCGTACCGACCAAAGCGGCCGCGTTGATCCGGGCCCGTCACGGTTTCCCTCCCCCTCTGGGGGAGGGCAGGGTGGGGGCCCTCAGTTGTGCTCACCCTCTATCGGCCTCGCGCACTGCGGCGACGAAGGCCCGTAGTTTCGCGGGATCCTTGCGCCCAGGCTCGGCTTCGACTCCGCTGCAGACATCGACCGCCCAGGGATGGAGCTCGCGCACGGCGTCGTCGACGTTGTCGGGCGTCAGTCCGCCGGATACAACCACGGGATGCTGACGGGCGACCGTACTGGCCTGTGACCATGCCCAGGCTCGCCCAGTTCCGCCGATGCGGTCCGCCGCCCAGGTATCGAAAAGCGGATGATCCCCCTTTTCGACCCGAAGGGCCCCCAGGTCCTCCCTGTCCTGGACGCGAAACGCCGGCAGGTTGAGCAGGCCAAGCGCGCGATCCTTTCCGGTCAGGGGCCGGTAGACCTGGATCGCGGTCAGCCCGCAGGCCGTGGCTACCGCTGCAATCTCTTCCGGGGACTCATCGATGAAGACGCCGACGCGTTCCACTCCGCTCGGCACCGTGGCGATGAGTGCCTTCGCCTCGTCGACGCCGATCTGGCGCTTACTGCGGGTGAAGATGAACCCGAGCAGGTCGACGCCGAGCTCGACCGCGAGCTCGACATCCTGGGCCCGCGTATTGCCACAGATCTTGATCTTCGTCATCGCCCGCTCAGCTCGCGGACTTTAGCTTCGAGGTCGGGAGCCCGCAGCAGCGACTCACCGACCAGCGCTGCGTCGACGTCCAGGCGTTCGAGCGCATCGATATCAGCGCGGCTGTCGATGCCGCTCTCGCTGACCACGAGGTGGCCGGCCGGGATCAAGGGACGCAACCGCGTCGTCGTGTCTTTGACCGTCTCCATCGCCGTCAGGTCCCGGTTGTTGATGCCGATGATCGCGGCATCGGCCTGCAGCGCCCGCTCGACCTCGGTCTCGTCGTGGACTTCGACCAGCGCTCGCATGCCGTAGCCATGCGTCACGGCCAGCAGGTCGCGCAGGCGAGCATCGTCGAGAATCGCCACGATCAGCAGCACCGCGTCGGCGCCCGCCGCACGTGCCGCCAGGACCTGCACCGCATCGACGATGAAGTCCTTGCAGAGGAGCGGTACCGCGACCGCCGCGCGGATGGCCTGGAGGTGGGCGAGGTTTCCCCCGAAGAATTCCGGTTCGGTCAGCACGGAGATCGCCGCGGCCCCGTTGGCCGCGTATCGCCGCGCCAGCCCGACCGGGTCATAGGGCCGCTGCAGCCAACCACCCGAAGGTGACCGCTCCTTACATTCGGCAATCAATGCCACCTTGTCGCCGACCAGCGCGGCGCGAAAATCCGCGGGCGGCGGAGCGGTGGCGACCGATCGGGAAAGCCCAGCAGCCGTGCCACCAGCTTTGAGTTCCGCGATCGCCGCGCGCCTCGATTCGAGAATGCGCTCGAGGATGGGGGCGGCTCGGGTCGCCATCGGGCTAGGCGGGCGCTGCGGTCTTTTCCAGGACTCCTTTCATCCGCTTGAGGCCCTCCTCGATCTGATCGACCGAGTTGGCGTAAGACAGCCGCAGGTACCCCGTGCCCGCCTCGCCAAAGGTCGAACCGGCGAGCACGGCGACACCGCCCTCGAGCAGCATGCGGTCCGCCAGCTCACGTTCGTTCTGGCCGGTCCCCGTGATGTTCGGAAAGACGTAGAAGGCGCCCAGTGGTTTATGGCAGTGAACACCCGGCAGCTGATTCAGGCGATCGACAACGAGGTCGCGGCGCCGTTTGAACTCCGCGACCATCGCCTGGACGGAGGCGTCCGAGCGCGGCGAGAGCGCCTCGATGGCGGCCATCTGGGTAAAGGCCGCCGCGCAGGAACTGCTGTTGATCATCAGCGTTTCGAATTTCTGCGCGAGCGGTTGGGGCGCGACCGCAAAGCCGAGGCGCCAGCCGCACATCGCGTACGCCTTGCTCAGCCCGTCCGAATAAATCGTGCGATCGAGCATCCCCGGGACGGTCATGATCGACGCATGGTGACCGTCGTAGGTGATCTGGCCGTAGACCTCATCGGTCAGCACGTAGAAGTCATGCTTCATCGCGAGCTCCGCGATTTGCTCGAGGTCGCGGGTCGATAGCACGCCCCCGGTCGGGTTCTGCGGGGAGTTGATGACCATCAACTTCGTCTTAGGCGTGATCTTCGATTTGAGCTCCTCGATGTCGAGTCGGAAGTCGTTACGCTCACGAAGGGGAATGCCGACTGGCGTCCCACCGGCAAGGGTCGCCGCCGACCCGTAGATCGCGTATCCCGGGTCGGGAACGATCACCTCATCACCGGGGTCCACCACCGCGAGCATGGTGAAGAGCAGCACATTCTTGGAACCGGGCACCATGACCACCTGTTCGGGCTTGACCTCGACCTCGTACGACCGGCGGATCCACTCGGCAACGGCCTGGCGAGCCGGCATCAGGCCGCCCGCCGGCGTGTAATGCGTGAAGCCATCGCGGAGCGCGCGCTCGGCGGCCTCGACGATATTCGGCGGCGTGGGAAAGTCGGGCTCGCCGATCTCGAGATGCACGATGTTGCGCCCCTGCGCCTCCAGCTTGCGCGCCTTGGCCAGCACCTCGAAGGCGGTTTCGGTCCCGATCTCGCTCATGCGCCGTGCGAATTTCATCTCGCTCATCCTCTCACGCCGAACGGACCCAGGTCGCCGCGAGCGGGCAACCAGGCGACCGCGACATCCTGGATGCGTGCCGCGCGCGGGCCCTGCCGAAGCAGGTCGAGGAACCCTTCGAGCGCATCGGCACTGCCCTCCGCCTCCACTTCCACGGCGCCATCGTAGCGGTTGCGGACATACCCCTCAAGGCCCAGACGGCGGGCGTGCGACTGGGCAAAATAGCGAAAGCCGACCCCCTGGACATCGCCGAAGATCTCCGCCTTCAGGCGGCGCCGTTCGGGCGACGCCAGACTAGGCGTGCGCGAGCGGGCCGGCGGTGACCACGACGGAAACGCGCTTGGGCGCATCCGGGATCGCCTGGAGCGTGCGCCGGACGACCGGCAGATAGGCCTGCACCAGCTGTCGGGCTGACTGTTCCGTAGGGGCGCCGATCACGAGCCGCTGCTCGTCGCAGTGGCAGCAAACCGCGGTGCCTTCCCAGAGGTAGTAGGCAGTGTCCGGCAGGTTCAGGCTCAATAGCAGTTGAAGCTCCCGCCACACTGCACTCCCCTGCATTGCCCCTAATCCTACTACCGGAATCAACCCTAAGCTAGACCCAAATGGACCTTACGGAGGCCGTCAAGAGCCGGGCCAAAGCCCTGGGATTCAGCGCGGTCGGCATTACCAGCGCGGACCCGTTCGCTGAGGCCGAGGCGGCGGCCGCCCGGCGCACCGCCGACGGCCTCATGGATGGGCTTACCTGGTGGAGCGAGGCGCGGGTCCATGCCAGCGCCGATCCCCAAAGATCGACCCCGGACGCCCGAACCGTCATCGCGCTGGCCTATCCATACCCCGCCGCTAACTCACCCTCCTCGATTGAAGAATTTCCCTCCGCCACCGGAGAATTTCCCTCCCCCTCGGGGCGAGGGCAGGGTGGGGGCCCCCGCGGCCGAATCGCCTCCTATGCGCTAGGCCGCGATTACCACGAGGTCCTGGTCGAACGAATGCAGCCCTTGCTTACGATGCTGCGCGAGCGAGGCTACACGGCCAAGACCTACGTTGACCACGGGTGGATGCTCGACCGCGCGGCGGCAGCGCGGGCTGGCGTCGGCTGGCTCGGCAAGAACACCAACCTGCTGGTGCCGGGGATCGGATCCAACGTCCTGCTGGCGGAGATCGTCACCTCGGCGCCGCTCGAGACCGATGCCCCGCTGAAGAAGAGCTGCGGCGGCTGCGATGCCTGCCTGCGCGTCTGTCCGACCGGGGCCCTGGTTGCGCCTGGCGTCCTGGATAATCGCCGCTGCATTTCCTTCTGGACGATCGAACACCGCGGCATCATCCCACTCGACATTCGACCGATGATCGGCGACTGGATCTTCGGTTGCGATCTGTGTCAGGAGATCTGTCCGGTCAATGCTCGGCCGGCGGCGCCCGACGCGACGGCGCTCGCCGCCTTCGGGCCAGGCATCGAGGCACGGCCCCGTCTCGAGGAACTGTTGACGCTCGACGACGCGCGATTCCGCCGCCGCTTTCGCGAGAGCGCGTTGTGGCGAACGCGACGCGCGGGACTGCTTCGCAATGTGTGCATCGCCCTCGGCAACGTCGCCGATCGTGGGTCCGTGCCGGCGTTGGCGAGCGCGCTCAACGACCCGGAGCCTCTCGTCCGCGGGCACGCGGCCTGGGCCTTAGGCCGGCTCGGCGGCACGACCGCGCATGCCGCCCTGGAGGAGGCGCTTAGCCGCGAGGCCGACGCTTGGGTGCGCGACGAGTGCGGGCTGGCGTTAAAGGCGTGCGGGCCACGCGCCGTCCCGTCAGCGGTTTGATCGCGCTACCTTCCTCCGCCCGCGCCAGCATGAAGAGTAGGTCCGACAGCCGATTCGCGTAGCGCATCACCTCCGGGTTGCGCAATTGTCCAGCTTGCTGCAGGCCAACGATGCGTCGCTCGGAGCGACGCAACACGGCGCGCGCCACGTCGAGGGCCGCGGCTGCCGGGGTGCCACCCGGGATGACGAACGCATCCGGCAGCGGGACCCGCCGCTCGAGGTCGTCGATCTCGGCCTCCAGCCGGCTGGTGACATCCGGCGTCACCACCATGAAATGCTGCTGCAGCTTGTCGTACTCGGCCGCGTCCGTGGCCAGCTCGGCGCCGACCGTAAAGAGCTCGCTCTGCACCCGCAGGACGATGGCGTGCCGGCCGCGATCTTTGATCAGCGCCCGCGCCACTCCCAGGGCGGAGATCGCTTCGTCGACCGCGCCATAGGCCTCGGTGCGCGGGTCGGTTTTTGAGACACGGCCGCCATAAAGCAGGCCGGTCTCTCCCCCATCCCCCGTCTTGGTGACGATGCTCTTGCGTGCGATGACGGTTGGCCTCAGGCGACGCCGCGGGTCGCGAGGTCCCGCATCCAGCGCTGGAGCACCTGGCGATGGCTGGGAAAGGCGATGGGCGGCAGGCCACTAGCTTTGAACCACCCAACCTCCTGCACCTCGTCACCCGCCGCGGGCTCACCGCCGATCAACCGTGCGCGGTATGGAAGGAAGACGATCCCCTCGTCGTCCACGACGATGTGCTGGACCGGTAGCAGCTCGAGCGGTTCGACCTCGACCTTCATCTCTTCGCTGCACTCGCGAACCAGCGCGGCTTCCGGATGTTCATCCCAGTCGACGTACCCGCCGGGCAGTCCCCACAATCCCCGGCCTGGCTCGATGTCACGTCGGCCCAGGAGCACGCGCCCGCGATCTTCGATCAGGGCGATGACGCAATAGGCGATCATCGGTTGCGGCTGAGGCGCCACCCGGCGGGGACGACGACCGCCGCCGCCGCCAGCTTGATCGCGTCCCCGATCAAAAAGGGGAAGAGGCCGAAGTCGAGCACCTTCGACTCAGGGACGAAGTGCGCCAGCCAGAGCAGTCCGAAAAAGTAGATGGCCGCCTCTCCAGCGATCATGGCGACGACCGTACGGGGCAGGTCTTTCGTCCATCCCATATCGGCGAACCATCCCACGACGAAAGCCGCGGCCACGAAGCCGGCGAGGTAACCGTAGGTCGCGGCATTAGCCGGAGCGACGGCGAAAACCGGCAGTCCGACCATGCCCTCGGTGATGTAGAGGAGCATCGACGCGGTGCCCAGCCGCGATCCCAGCAGCGCGCCACACAGCAGAACCGCAAACGTCTGCCCGGTGATGGGGACCGGCGTGAAGGGCAGCGGAATGGCGACGTGCGCCATCAGCCCAGTGAAGAGGCTGAACCCGACCACAAGGCCGAGGTCGCTCAGAAACGATCGCTCCGGAATCCAGTAACGCGCGAGCGTGGCTGTCGCCGATGCGGGTCGCACGGGGAAATCCTAACGCGTCAGACGATGGCCGAGCGATGTCCCTTACGCTCGTCGAGCAACCGCAGCGCCTGGTCGACGCTGATCTCGCGGTGGGCGACCGCGCGGAGCATCGCGACCTGGGGCCGCTCGGCCATCGGTTCGAGCCGATCAGCGATGCTGCGCAACCAACCGGCGACCGCGACGCGCCATGGCCGGGCGGACGCGTGGGTGACGAAATCTTCGGACCGGCTCGAGACGAGCCGCCGGCGCGCCGCCTCGGCCAGGCGCTCTTGATGCCGGTCAAACGTCTGCCGGCACATCGCATCGAGGTTGGTCATGGTGCCTCCTGTCAGGAAAGCCGGCGATCGGCTTCATCAACATCGATCTCCCCGCGCGCAAGCTGTTCCAGCATCTGCAGGCGGGGATCGGGCTCCGCCTTCTCGCTCAGGCCGAGCCTGCCCAGCAAGGCATCGAAGCGTGCCCGGGCGGTTGGGTAGCTGACGCCCAGATGCCGTTCGAGATCTTTCATGTTTCCCCGCGAGGCCAGGAAGACGCGCAACACATCACGATCCTCCCGACCGAGCGAGCAGAACTCGCACGTTTCAAAGCCGCCCGAGAGCTCCGTTCCGCACGAGCGACAGCTGAGCCGCGTCAGCGCCAACTTCCCGCCGCACACCGGGCAGTCGCGCGGCGCGGATCGAAGTTCGTCGTTCACTGGTCGGCGGTCACCTTGACGGAGCCCATGTTGGTCTCGATGATGAGCGACGCCGTGCCATCGCCAATGGTCACATCCTGAGCACCGCGCGCGCCTGCCTCCCCCGGCAGACTGACTTTGCCCATGTGCGCGCGGGCGTTCAGCCGCACACTGCTGCCACGCTCCAGGTGGAGGTTGACCGATCCGGCGTCGCATGCGATTCGTGATTCGCCATCAGCCAGCCGCCCGGTCGCCTGGATAGAGCCACCCTGGACCGTGAGATTGAGGGGGTTGCGGAAACCGTCGATCGTCGCCGACCCTGCCTGGATATCGGCGCGGATCGGCCCCTCGACACCACGGATTCGGCCGCTGCCAGCCTGGAGGTGCAGATCGATCGCGAGTGACGGGTTGACCCTGACGACAAGGCGATCGCCACTCATGTGTTCAGGAAATCCAAACCATGTCCTGGTGATGAAGCTGCCCGGTTCGTCGCCGGTCTCGCCCTCGATGATCATCTGGTCACCATCGATGCGTACGCGGTGTCGCCCTTCGGCAACCGCATCGCGGACAGCTGGGTCCCCGATGATCTCAGCCGCGCCGAGCCGTTTGACGATTCGCACCCGGTGGATGGTTTGTTGGTCGCCCTCGCCTTGGTTTATCGCATCGAGCTGGGCGGCGGCCTCTTCGGGAGTGATGGTGCCGGCGGCGACCCGGCTCAAGATTTCACGCCGATCAGGCTTGGTCATTGCCAGACTATAAAGTCTGGCTTGTCAAACTGTCAAGCGTAGTTACTAATTTGTTCCGGCTAGGACCTTCTCGAACTCCGGCTTTGGAGTCAGCAGTGATAGGTCCTCTTCGGTGAGAGGACTCGACTCCAGCGTCCGGCCGGCCTTTGCTGCCGCCACGATCTCGTCTTTGTGCAGCCGGATCCGGCGGGCCCCGAGTGGACACTTGAGGTACTCCGCCATCGGCTCATCGCAGTAGCCGAGTCGCTGGTCCCCGCATTTCGGCTGCACCGGCTTGGCCAGCTCCGGGAATTTGGCCTTGAGCGCGTTGCGGGCCCTGGCCCACATGTGCCGAATCTCCCACTGCGCCCGCCAGCAGAGGCGCAGATCGGCGATGTGGAGGAACTCTTCGAAATTCACCGTGAAGGTCAGGTTGGTCGAGGCGGCGTTGGGAAGGAGAAAGCGGGCATCCTCCGCGGGGACGCCCGCCTTGAGCGCCTGGTCATAGAGCTCGCCGACGCGGTGCATGAACGCCAGGTACTCATCGCGAAGGCCGGCTTGCTCCCACGTTTCCGGCACGACGTACGGAAAGTCGGCTTCCTTGAAGGCGTAATAGCGCTGCGACTGCTGGTCGAAGGTGATGCCGTTGTTATGGCGCACCAATTGGTGACTGGCGGAGCGGGAAAGACCACTGACCGCGAATGTGAAATACACCTGGGTGCGTGGCGAGGAATGGCCGCTCTTCAACTTGTCGAAGATGAAGGCCTTCATCTTCTCCTGGGTGATCTTGCCCGACTCGATGTCGGCCCAGATCTCCTGTGGCGTGAAGCGTGAGTAGCAGGTCCGGAACGCGACGTACATCACCCGGACCGGGTCGGGCGTGTGCGTCAGCAGCTGGACATCGATCGCGGTTTCCATCCGGGGCCGCCCTATTGTGCGACTCCACAACATGTTGTGTCAAGGTCAACTTTTATCCCCAATCTGTGGAAATCTTGGGGAGAAAGTATCATGGTCCGAGATGCCGGTCACCCAGGCGGATTTCAACCTCCAGGGGCGCGTCGACAACTACCGCGAACGCCTGTTTCAGCTGCTGACCGCCCTCGATGCCATGGTCCAGGAGCAGCTCGCCGCGCTCAACCGCGAGAAGCTGGGCGGCCGCGGTCGCGTGACTTACCAGGGCCGTCCGCCGCGCTGGACGCTCGCCTGGAAGAACAAGGGGCGCCGCCTCTATGAGGTCAACCTGATGGCCTTCGCCCAGGGCGGCGCCTGGGTGATTCATGGGCGGATGGGCCTCGACCGCCCTTTCCGCAACCTAAAGAGCATCCGCGAGCGAGACGAGACCGCGCTGCGCCAGGAGATCCTGGATCAGCTCGCCACCGACGAGGCCGTCCTCTAGCGCTTCGCGATCCTCTCGGCCAGGACGGTCGCGTCCTCGCCGACCCCAAGCAACGTCGCCGACTTGCGCTTGCGCTGGAAATGGACGCCCATGAAATGCAGTCCGGGGACGATGGCGCTCGAGCCGTCCTGCTGGATCGGGAAACCCCCGTCGTCGAACGCCTGCGGAAATCGTACCCAGCTGGCGTAATCAGGCCGGAAACCGGACGTGAAGATCACGGTGCCGACGTCCGCAAGCGCCAGGACCTCCGGCGCGTCGGCCCTGAAAGGCGGCGGCGGCGCCATCTCGGGGGCTTGTATTGATGCGGCGGCACAGGCCTTGCGGATGAGCTCGCAGACATCGGCAAACCGCGTGTCGCCAAACGCGACCGACTCAGCCAGGTCGGCGGCAAAGTGGGCTCGGCCGTCAGCGACGCCAATGAAATGACCCAGCAACTGGACGCCCTGCGCTTGCAGCGTTCGGAAGTTCAAGTCGTGACCGCCCAGGCGGCCGCTCATCTGCGGGTTGGCCAGGAGCCGCGCCTGTGGGCTCGGAAGATCGCTCAACCCCACATCAAAGAAGGATGTTTCGTTTAACCAGGCAATGGTGTCGCGACCATCCAGCCGGCGCGGAATCCACGGGGCACGACCGCACGCCAGCGCTACATCCCGGCCCGATTCGAAGATCTCCTCGGCCAGTTGGCAGCCTGTCTGACCGCTGCCGATGATGAGCACCTTGCCCGGTGCCAGCGCAGCCGGATTAACGTAATCCTCGGCATCGATGGCGTGGACCCAGGCCGGCAGCTGAGCCGCGGCCGCTGGCCGGTGTGGTTTTTGGTATCCACCCGACGCGAGCACGACTTGCCTGGCTCGAATTTCTCCAGACGAGGTGCGGAGAAGAAACGTGCCGTCATCGGCATGCTCAAGGTTGGTGACGGTCACGCCATCGCGCACCGGCGCGTGGAAGCTCTCCGCGTATGCCACCAGGTGACTGACGATCTGGTCCCTGGGCATGAAGCCGTCGGGGTCATCGCCGCGATAGCGGCCGCCAGGCAGCTGCACCGTCCAGTTGGGTATGACGAGGCAGAAGCTATCCCAGCGCCCACGCCACGTCT
>VBIS01000257.1:4764-6241 GCA_005880605.1 Chloroflexota bacterium | reverse complement strand
CGTTGCAGGCGGTCGTGGTTGTGGGCGCGGTCGTGTCGATCTGGACCAGCTGCGACTTGACCGCCTCGCTATTGGCGGCGCTGTCGACCGAGAAGTACCGGACCGTGCCGGTGCCGCCCAGTGTGATGGCTCCGGCATAGCGCAGGCTCGACGTGGTCGGCGTGCTGCCATCGGTCGTGTAGTAGGTGGCGCTGACCCCCGAGCCGCCGGGGTTGTCCGTGGCCGGCAACGTCACGCTGACGGGCGCGTTGTAGTAGCTCGCCGAGCACGCCGCCGCATTGCAGGCCGCGCTGGTGGCCGGCGCGACCGTGTCGATCTGAACCGGCTGCGACTTCACCGCCTCGGCATTGCCGACATTGTCGACCGAGAAGAACTGCACCAGGCTCGTGGTCGAGACCGTGAAGGCGCCCGTGTATCGCGGGCTCGACGTGGTCGGCGCACTGCCGTTGGTGGTGTAGTAGATGCCGCCGATTCCAGCGCCACCGCTGTTATCGGTCGCCGCGAGCGTCACGCTGACCGGGGCGGTGTACCAGCCGCTCGAGCAGCCGGTCCCATTGCAGGCGATCGCGGTGCTCGGCGCGGTCGTTTTGTAGCTGAATGCTCGGGTGGTGCTGGTGCCGGTGTTCCCCAGCGAGTCGGTAGCCTGCCCGGTCACGGTGTAGCCGTGCCCCGAGGTCAGGTTGACGGCGGCTAGGTCCATCGACCAGGCACTGATTCCGGAGGTGACGGGAACGAAGGTCTGGATGACCCGGTTGAACCCGAACCCACCCCACCACTGCCCGGTGGTCGTGTCGAGGACGGCCACCGACGCGCTCGTCAACGCGAAGCCCGAGGTGGACGACGCCGTCCCGTTGATCGATCCCGTCCAGTTGGCGCCGTAGATCCCGTTGTTCGCCGGGTAGCCGATGGCGACGTTGGGTGGCGCCGTGTTGTAGGTGAACCCCACCGCGGCGCTGGTGCCGGTGTTGCCGACGCTGTCGGTCGCCTGGGCGGTCGCGGTGTACCCGTGGCCCGAGGTCAAGTTGACGGCCGCGAAGCTCAGCGACCAGCTCGTTGTCCCGGAGGCCGCGAGGTAGGTCGGGCTCGACTGGTTGAACGCCGAGCCACCCCACCACTTGCCGGTGGTGGTGTCGAACAGCGCCACCGACGTGCCCGTCAGCGAGAAGCCCGAGTTGGTCGAGGCCGTTCCGGTCACCGAGCCGGGCCAGTTCGCGCCGTAGGTCGCGCCGTTGGGCGGCTGGGTCACCGTGGCGCTGGGCGGCGCCGTGGGATGCGGGGTCGGACCGTTCAAGGCGGCCTGGTAGTGGCCGGTGACGGCCTGCGGGGTGAGCGCGCTGGTGTAGAGCGCGACCTCATCGATTTGCCCGGTCAGGTAGTACGCGCCGCTGGGCTCCGCGGCGATGTACCCATTGAGTGTCGTGGTGGCGGTGGCCGGCAGGTCGGTCCGTTGGGCGATCTGCACCGCGTTGCGGTAGAG
>VBIS01000257.1:0-4691 GCA_005880605.1 Chloroflexota bacterium | reverse complement strand
TGACCGTCCCATTGGTCAAGTAGGTCCAGCCTTCGATCGAATAGTCGGTAACGGTCGGCGACAGGGGGAGGTTGACGCGCTGGGTGCTCCCGTTGAAGGTTGTCGCGGTGTCGGGGTCATTGGCGATTGGACCCGCAGCGCCAAGGGCCGGCGAGTTGACGTAGGTTCCGTTGGACCGGCCCAGGACGTCGGTCGCCGTCGTGCCGGACGACTCGCCCAGGCGCCAGTACGCGAGCAGCGAGGGCTCCGACCGCACGGCGTTGTAGTACGGCGTGGTCGAGGCGGACGCCGATCCGGGCGCCAGCCCGTTGGTTGCGGCGGTGTACCCGTTGGCGACATCACCGCTGCTGAGGGCGCGGGTGTAGACGGCGACGTCCTGCACCCTGCCGGTCAGATAATAGGACCCATTGCTCTCGTTCGCGATGTAGCCGCTGAGGCTGGTGGTTGCGGTGGCGGGCAGGTCCGTCCGTTGCGCGATCTGCACGCCGTTGCGGTAGAGCGTCAGGGTGCCGCCCTGCCGGCTCATCACCCAGTACACCCACGCGTTGATGTTCGAGGCAGGACTGGTCGGCTGCAGCGCATAGACCGTCGCGTTCAACGTCACGGCGGCATAGGCCGCGGTCGGGAAGCTCCCCGTCCCCGGTCGGGCCAGGAACTGCAGGGTGCCGCTCCCGAAGATGGTGTTGTTGTTCACCGAGGCGTTGGTCAGGTAGGTCCAGCCCTCGATCGCGAAGTCGCCGGCGGCGGATGGCAGGGTGGGCAGGTTGACCCGCTGCGTGCTCCCGTTGAAGGTCACCGACGTGCTCGGGTCCCTGGCGATCGCGCCCGGCGATCCAAGCGTGGGCGAGTTGACGTAGACCCCGTTGTAGGTCCCGGTCGTGTCCCAGGCCGTGGTGCCCGTGGTGTCGCTCAGCCGCCAGTGCCCGAGCAGCGCCGTCCGCCCGGCCACCAGCGCCGTGTAGGAGGTGGTGGCGGCGCTCGCCAGCAGGGCCGGCGAGTTGCCACCGGTGTTGGAGGCGACGAGTTTGTAATAGACCACGCCCTGGCCCAGCCCGGTGTCGGTATAGCTGGCGGTGCCGGGTGGCATGCTGATGGTCACGGGGTTGGTGAAGTTCGGGTCGGTGCCGCGATACAGCCAGTAACTGGAGGTGGTGTCGCCATCGGTCCAGGTCAGGCGCACGGTCGACGCGGAGGGAACGGCCGTCAGGTTGGTGGGGGCGACGGGATAGACCGCCGGGGGCGGTGGCGGGACCGCGTTCAAGCCGGCCACGTAGGCGTTCTCGACCTCGTCGCTGGCCAGCGCCACGTTGTAGGCGGCCACGTCTTGCACGCTGCCGGCCAGGTAGTAATTCCCGTTGTTCTCGTTGGCGATATACCCGTTGAGGCTGACGGTGGCGGTCGCCGGAAGGTCGGTTCGCTGGGCGATTTGCACCCCGTTGCGATAGAGCGTCAGCGTCGCGCCGTGGCGGGTGAGCACCCAGTACACCCAGGTGTTGATGTTGGACGCCGGGCTGATCGGCTGCAACACGTACAGGGTGCCGTTGAGCGTGATCGCCGCATAGGCCGCGGTGGGGAAGCCGGCGGTGCCGGGACGGGGCAGCAACTGCACCGTGCTGGCGTTGCCGCCGTACAGCGTGTTGTTGTTGATCGATGCGTTGGTCAGGTAGGTCCAGCCGTCGATCGAGAAGTCACCGGCGGTGGGCAGGGTCGGCACCGTGACGCGCTGCGTGGTCCCGTTGAACGCGACCGACGTGCTCGGGTCGTTGGCGATGGCGCCGGCTGCGCCCAGCGTCGGCGAGTTGACGTAGGTCCCGTTGTAGGTTCCCGTGGTGTCGAACGCCGTCGTCCCCGAGGTCTCACCGAGCCGCCAGTGCGCGGTCAGGCTCGATCGCCCGGCGATCAGCGAGGAATAGGAGACGGTGGAGGCATTGGCCAGCACGTACGGTGACTCACCGTTGGCGCTCCTGGCAAACAGCCGGTAGTAATAGACGGCCGGCGCCAGCCCGGCGTCGCCGTAGCTGGTGGCGCCGGCGGGCAGCGTGATCAGCGTGAACTTGCCGAAGGCGGGATCGGTGCTGCGGTCGAGTTCGTAGGTGGCCGTGGCATCGTGGTCCGCCCAGGTGAGGCTGACCGAGGTCGTCGACGGCACCGCCCTGAGGTTGGTCGGCGCGGCCGGCAAGGGCGACGTCCCCGCCGAGAACCGGTTGAGGACGTTGGCGGTCATGATCTGGATGAACGAGTTGGCGTAGTCGGGGTGATCGTCTCCGCCTAAGGAGAACCCGAAGTCGAAGAGCGCCCAGCCCCATTCGATCGAGGCCGCGTTGAACACCCAGGCGCCGCTGCCCGCCTGGTAGATGGTCGCGTTGTGATAGACGGTCGCGTTGTTGCTGTTGATGATCGGCGAGTTGGACAGCAGCTGGAAGGTCCCGGGCGCTGCCGTCGGTGCGGGGAAGACGGGGTTGTAGGTCTGAATCTCGTAGCCGACGACGTTGGGAACGCTCTGGCCCTCGACGGCGCCGGTGTTGGCATAGACCCAGTTCGACGCGTTCTGGACGATCATCGGCGCCGGCGTGGCGCTGCTCGAGCCCAGTTGTTGACCGCCAGAGTTTCCACCCACCAGCAGCTGTTCCGGCAGGTTGACCTGCGGGTCGTGGAAGTGGACCGTGATCGTGTTGTTCTGCACCGGGTCGAGCGTGGCGCTCTTGTAGCAGATCATCTGGTGGTCCGCCTTTCCGGCGGCGTTGGGGGCGAATCGCACCTGCCAGGAGACGTCGTCGGCGCTCAACCAGGCCAGGTTGACGCCGCTGTCCCTGGCCGCGGCGACGTTGTTGTACATCCCCATCGACCAGTACTCGTCGTGCCCACCGGAGATGAACCCGTTGTGATTCAGCAGGCTGGCTGGTGACTGGTCGACGTCGATCGAGGTGGTGTAGCCCATGTCGTAGCCCTGTTGCTCCAACCAGGCGACGTCGTTGGCTTCGTAGTTGAGGAAGGCGCCCGAGCCGTTGTCCTCCGCGAACGGCCGGTCGAAGGAGACCTGCACCGCCCGCTGCGTGCCGAGCCCGGTGAGCGTCGTCGAGCTGTCCTGGTCGTACAGGTCCTTCCCGGTGTTCGGAATCCCCGTGGTCGATCCGGCCGGGAGGTCGTTGGGCCAGTTGTTGTACGCCTGGTAGGTATCGAAGGGCACCTGGTAGAGCAGCCCCGAATGGCGGGCATCGTCCCGCACCACGAAGATCATGTAGCTCTGGAAGAGCGCGGCGTTGGTCAGCTTGACCAGGTAGACGCCGCTGACCCAGGTGGTTGGGACCGTCAGCTGGTAACTGGCCGCCCAGTTGCAGGCCGTCATTCCCGTCGTGGCGTCCATCGGACAGCTTGGCTGCACCACCCCCTGGAGGTTTGGCACCTGGAGCATGAAGCGCGCGCCCTGGTCCTGGTAGTACCCGAATCGGTAGAAGTCCATGGTGAACCTCTGCCTCGGGTTGACGCTGACATAGAAGGTGATCGGCTGGCCAACGTTGACGCTGGTCGCCGAGGCGTAGCCGTCGATCTGCTGATTGGTTCCGTCCGATGTCTTGCCGAGCACCCACGAGGTGGTGCCCGGGATCGTATTTTCCCTGGTGATGGCGTTGGCCGGCCCGCCGTACAGCTGCCCGCCGGTGGCCGGAATCGGGAGCGGCGTCGCGGTGGCGCCGTTGTTGGGGGCGGTGCCGAGGCCGAAGTACTTGTACAGCCCGGCCTCGAGGCTGTAGTGACTGTAGGCGTTGCCGTCGATGCCGCCCGCGGTGACGCCGGCTCCGACCTCGAGGGTGACGACGTGCTCCCACAGTCCGTTGGCGCCGGTATTCGAGTCGTACTCGTCCCAGGTGAGCAGCACGGTCACGTTCGGCTGCGCCAGCAGCGATGGGATGACCTGCGACATCCAGTTGTCCGCCATGTTGGTCGGGCTGGTGCCCGAGTTGGGACCGAAAAAGGCCGGACACGTCTGGCCGGCGGCAACCGTGGTATGCATCTCGTCGCACTCGTTGGGCACCAGGTAGGTGAAGTTCGGAAGATTCGCCGCGCTCAAGCTGCTGCTGGTGAGCGGGACGTCGTTGCTGCTGCAGGTGGTATTGCCCTGGTAGGCATAGGCAGGGTCGTGGTCGGCCGAGTAGAGCTGATCGACGCTCCCCGGCACGGTGCCGGCCGATCCGGCGGCGCATGTCCCGGTCATCGATTCCATGTATTCCTTCCAGGTCAGCCCCGTGGCGGAGGCGTCGATCGCCTGGAAGATGTTGGGGGACGGCGGCGCCAGCGCGGTGGTGAGGCCGCTCGTCATCGCCAGGTAGTTGGGGTTGCTGCCGTCGGCCACGGCCGTGTATCGCGTAAAGAGCGTTCCCTGGGCGATGAGCTGATTGATGTAGGGCGCTTGCGGGTTGTTGATGATGTCGTCGTAGGTCTTGTTCTCGAGCGGGATCACGACCAGCTTGGTGCTCTGGGCGGCCAGGGCGCGGGTTGGCGGCGGCAGCGCGGAGAGCGCGCTGCCCAGCACAAGGCCACTGCCGATCACGGCCATGATCCGGCGCAAGGAGCGAGGGGACCGAGCGCTCAACCTATGCCCCCGCATAAGGTGACCGGGCGCATCAAACCGCGTCGTCGCATCGATCACCCCCTGGCGTCATTAGGCGAGCGCCAAACGAAATGGCTGGTTAGTG
>VBIS01000256.1 GCA_005880605.1 Chloroflexota bacterium | reverse complement strand
GGCGCATCACAGGCGCCGGTACCGGGCGCGGTCCCGAGTCGGCCGGCGCCTCAGTCTTGCGTTGAAAGGGCCACACAGCTCAGCTCTCCTGCTCTTCGGCGAGGCGCCGATTGATGCTGGCGACTTCCTCGACGACCCGCTGCCGCACCGGGTGCTCCAGGTCGAGGATCTCTTCGAACGACCAGTGCAGGTGATATGCCACGTACGCGATCTCCTCGAAGAGACGGTCGGTCGCGTACGTCACGACCCCCCCAGGCGACCACCTGCCATGTCCACGGTGAACTGATGCTTGCAGTCCGGACAGGTGACCGCCGCCTGCGTGTGCCCCTCCTGGTTGATCCGCCGATAGAGATCTTGCAGAAAGGCGAGGTCGGAGGCGAAGAGCCCTTCGATCGTGCCGGAGGTCACCTGTGGCACCGAGCCGAGCCGGGTAACCACGCGCGATAGCAACAGCACCGTGAGGTAGGCCTCGTTTTCGCGCACCCGCGGGTCGCGCTGCGGCAGGATCTCGTCGCGCGCCGTCGCCAGCCGCATCACCCCCTCGCGGTGGATCGTGCCGGTCTCGTCGACGTAGCCGCGCGGCAGGACAAAGGCGAATTCCGTGTGCAGAGTTTGAGCGGAGGTCGGACGCCCGACCTCCGCCATGCTGGATACCGGACTCACTTCACCCGCTCGAAGGATTCCATGACGATGGTGGCTTCCTCGGTGACGACGTCGTTGGAACCGGCCTTGAGGGCGCCGGTCGACAGCTTGGACGGCCAAGCGTTGACGAAGTTCCAGCGAGCGATCTCTCCGTTCTCGAAGTCGTAGAGGATCACTGACCCGTTCTTCCGCGCCTCCTTGACTTTGCCGTCGAGCGCGGCCTTGTGCCACTTATAGAGGTCCATCGAGACGTTCTTCGCGCGCTTTAGCGTGAGCGTCGGGGTTTTGTGCGCCCCCGGCATCTTCTTGATGATCATCTTGCCGTCGGGGCCGTTCTCCTTCAGCTCGGTAACGTCCATCTCGGACGTCAGGCCGCTCAGCTCGGTGAACTGTGCGATGGTCGTGCCGTCGATTTCGATGGCGAAGTTACGCGCCGCGATGGCATCGTTGGTCGATACGTTCGGAATACCGCCTGCCATTTATCCCTCCTTATTCGCTGAGTGACGTGCCGCCCGAGAACTGGGCGATCTTGAACACGACGAACTCGGCCGGCTTCACCGGCGCGATCCCGATCTCGACGATGAGCTGGCCGGCGTCGATCGTCTCGGCCGTGTTGTTCTCACCGTCACACTTGACGTAGAACGCTTCGCCCGGCGTCGCGCCGAAGAGGGCGCCGTCTCGCCAGACGCGAACCAGGAAGGCGCTGATGGTCCGCTTGACCCGCTCCCAGAGCGCCATGTCGTTCGGCTCGAAGACCACCCACTGGGTACCCAGCAGGATGGAGCCCTCGATGTAGTTGAACAACCGCCGGACGTTGATGTAGCGCCAGGCCGGATCGCTGGAGAGCGTACGTGCGCCCCAGACCCGGATCCCGCGACCGGGGAAGGCGCGGATGACGTTGATCCCCTGCGGGTTCAGCAGGTCGTGTTCGCTCTTGGTGACCTGCAGCTCGAGGGAGATCGCGCCCCGCACGACTTCATTGGCCGGTGCCTTGTGCACGCCGCGGGTGTCATCGCTGCGCGCCCAGATGCCCGCCATGTGGCCACCCGGCGGGACGAAGTTGGCCTGGCCGGCGAGCGGATCAAACACCTTGACCCATGGCCAGTAGAGGGTCGCGTACTTGGAGTCGTAACCGGCCTTGTCGACGCGCCATTCGCGGATCTGCTGGGCGTTGAGGCCGGGCGGAGCATCGAGAATCGCGACGCGGTCGCCCATCAACTCGCAATGCGCGATCATTGCCAGCTGGACGGCCTTCACCTGCTCGGAGTCGATCATGCCGCGCTGATAGGCGGCCATCAGGTCGGGCACCGCGAGCATCGTGACGGTGTCGATTGCTTCCAGGCCGGCGAATCCGGTGCGGTCGGCGGAATTGCCTACATACTCGTCCGGGGTGACCCGGGCAGGCATCGTCGCGCCGCCGCCCTGAAGCGTAACCTTGCCCGGGGCGGGGACCTTCTCCAGTGCGCCGGCGGTCCCGATCTCCTCGAGCTGGATTAGCTTCGACGCGGTCTTGACAGCAGTGACCACATTGTTCTTGCCTTTGCGCGTCGTGACGTTGTCGTACTCTTCGCGATCCTTGCCACGCGTGATGATCAGCTTGAAGGTGTCTTCGGTTGGCTGCGACGCCTCGCCGACTTCGACCGAAATGTCGTTGCCGGGCTGGCCACCTTCTAACGCCAGCACGCGATAACCGGCGAGCGACTTATCTTTCGCGCTTGCCAGCTAGGCCTGGGCGGATGGCGCGTGGCCGTTGGCGCCGATGCGAACGATGTACGCGGAGCCGCCGCCGTTAAGGAAGTAGCCGTACACCGAGTGCGCGAGATACGACCCTTCGAGGAAGCCGCCGAACGTCTGCGCAAACTGGCTCCAGTTGGTTACCAGCGTGGGCGCGTTCACCGGACCTTTCTCGGCCAGGCCGACGAATGCGGCGGTCGCGGTGCCAACACCCTCAATGGGGCGTGAGCCTGCCTCGACCTCCTCGACGTATACGCCGGGCGACAAATAATTGGGCATGGGCAATCTCCTCCTGGTTGATGTGCCGTCAGGAACCTTGCGAGCGTCGCATCGGGGCAGGTGCGCCACAAGGGGCGAGCGGGCCAGTGAACGGGTAAGCCGGGATGCCCGAAGGGACGCGCGGTCGAGCCCGAGGTTGCCCGTTCAGGCAGGAACTTCACCCCAATGACTGCCCCCACGCGACTTGCTCAGATCGCCGGCGACGCCGACGCTAGACGGCGATGATCCAGGATGTGGATGAGTCCCTGCGCGCCCTCGTAAAACGGGATGCCCTGAACGGATCAAAAGCCGACGTCGCCTTCGATGCGCCAACCAAAGAGTGGTCGTCGCGTCGCAATACGCCCACCGTCGACCTCTACCTGTACGACATCCGCGAGGACCTCGAGCGGCGCGAGGTGATGTGGGAGGACATTCGTGGCGATGCGCGAGACCCGCGCCTCATCACGGAGCGCCGGCCGCCGCCACGCCGGTTCAAGCTCTCCTACCTGGTCACCGCGTGGACCCAGCGACCCGAGGACGAGCACCGGCTGCTCTCGGCTTTGCTGGCCTGCTTCTTGCGCCATCCGACGATGCCGGCCGACGCGTTGAGTGGAAC
>VBIS01000255.1 GCA_005880605.1 Chloroflexota bacterium | reverse complement strand
CGAAGTCGCCAGCATGCTTGTCGATGCTGTCGTAGACTCGGCGAACCTGCATCTGGAAGCCACCCACTGGAGCGCTCAGGTCCTCGAACGTGGTGATGTAGCGGCCCAGCTTCAAATTGCCGGCCACCACCACGCTTGTGGTCAGCACCTGGGTGCCGCCGCCGCTTGCGGTCGCCGAGATCGTGATGAGATACGTGTCATTCGGTAGCAGAGTGGGATCGAAGACCGCGAGCGTGGCGGGTGGCGTCCCGGTCCCACTGGCGAGGGCGACGGGGGCCAACGGATCCTGCTCCTGGTAGGTGACGCTCCAGGAGGCGATGCTTTGGCCGGCGGGAGGAGCGAAGGTCGCACTGATCGGCACTGGCTTGGTCACCATCGTGCCGTCCGGAGGCGAAGGGCTGGTGATGGCTGGGGCCGGTCCCGTGCCGCCGCCCGGCGTCGGGGAGAGAGCCCACGGCACGCTGACGGTATTGGACAGCGCCTGCAGGCCCATCACCACGGCGGTGACTTGGGCGGTATCGGTTCCAGCGTTGATCCCGACGTAGCTCAGTCTGGCCAGGCCCGCGCTGTCTGTGGTGCCTTTGACCTGCGTCGTGCCGTTGAGGGTTGTGCCGCCGTTGGCGCCGGCGATCGTCAGCGTCACCGGTAGGTTGGTGACAGGCTGCCCAGTGGCATCCATCGCGGCGACCGTGAAGGTCTGCGTCTGGCCGACCGTATTCCCCGACACCGTGGTCGGCGTGAGCGCGAGGGTCGTGGCAGGTGGGAGGGGAACATTGATCGTGGAGCCTCCGCCGCCGATCCGCTGCCAGGACTGCGACTCATTTCCCTGGCAGGCGAGGTCAAAGCCAAACGTATTGAGGATCTGATTCGTATCGTTGTAACTCGTCGTCACTCCCGCGATCGTCACGTTGACCTTTGGGATCACGCCGTTGTTGCCGCCGCAGCCGGCACCGGAGTAGTCCGATGTATCGAAATTGAACTGGTTCGTCTGCGACAGCATCAGAATCTGGTTGGCGGGAACGGTCAGATTTCTGCCCCATAGGTCGAAATGGTTGCCGCCGATATCAACGGTGACCGAATCCAGGACGATGGCACTGCTGGAGCTGTTATCGAACCGGATCGCACCTGCATCGAACGACGGGCAGCAACCAATGAAATTGACCCCAGGCGATCCCATCCACGGAAACGGGAAAATGCTGCCGGCCGCCCGAAGCCCGTCGGCGTATCCGACGTAGATGGAGAGGGGATTCGTCTGCGCAGTAAAGGTGGCGACGCTCATCGTGAGGCTGAGGGCGTCGGCGTTCGACTCGAAATAGTCGAGCTCGTACGGGTACGTGCCGGGGGCGGGGAAGTGTACCGTGACCGGCCTGGTTCCGGCACCGGGGAGGTTAAAGGCCCCCACCAGCGGATACCCCTGGATCGCCGACAGGTTCGAGGCGGGCGGGTTCTCGTTTACCCCGCTGACCCGCGTCGCACCGTTTCCAACGCCAAAGAGGAAACCGTCATTGGCGTAGAAGTTGAACGTGACATCGCCGGCCTGCGCCACGATCAGGTTGGCGGTGAACACCGCGTCGAAGTTGGTCAGATTACCCTGGCCGGCCTGCAGGTTGTTGCCCTGAGCGACAATCGTGCCGTTGTAATTGCCGTTGATGTCGGTCGTCACGTCGGTGAACGGCCGTGTCTGGTCCGTCGGCGCCCCGGCGGGACTGTGGGGAATCGTGCCGGCGAGCGGATTGAAATTGATCGTCGGAAAACTCTGGCCAAAGTCGGGGACCGACTGCGGCGTTACCACAAAGCTTTGCGGGTTCGATGGCTCCGCATAGAAATTGCCCTGCACGGCGGTGCTGGATACCTTCTGGATCGGGGTGAACCAGGTGACGCTCAGGGTGTTCGACTGCAGGCCGTTGTTGGTCGAGGCCTGCAGCGTGTCCGTGCCGGCATTGGCGCCGAGGTAGCTGAAGGTCGCGATGCCAGAGGCGTCGGTGGCGACCGTCGATTGCTGGGTATTTGCGCCTGTAACGTTGAGGAAGACGTTCTGGTTAGCGATTGGCTGTCCGTTCAGGTCGACGAGCGTCGCCTTGACCGCTTCGGTCGCTCCCGTCGGATTCGGGCCGGCGTCTCCGGTGATGCTGAGCTTGTTGGCGGCCTGCACCTGCGTGGTAAACAAGCTCGACACCGGGCCGTAGACATTGCCCCTCGCGTCTTGCCAGGTCAGGCTGGCCGTGTCGGTCAGGCTGCCCACACTCTGGTTGACCGGCACCAGGAATGTCGCTTTCGTGCCGCTCGACGCAGCGCCGGGCGCCAGCGTGGCCGGGATACCACTTACGCTTCCGGTGGCGCCGCTGGGCACGGTGTCGGTAATCGCCATCCCGCTGGCGGGGGCGCCGCCGGTGTTCTGCAGTGCCAGCGGGTACGTTGCCGTGCTGCCGGCGGGGACCGGCGTGAGTGGACCGCTCTTGCTGATCGACATGATCGGCAGATCCTCGGTTGTGCTGACCGACGGAGCCGAGGCTGTGACCGTCCCGCCGGCCGACGTCCCACTCGCTGTGGCGGTGGCGTTGAGCACCGTGCCCTCGATTCCTCGCAGCCGCGTCACGTAGGCAGCGTCAGTCTCCGTCGCTCCCTTCGCTGTCGGGACGGGCACCTGGTAACTGCTCGTTACCGTGACCGATGCGCCCGGCGCCAGGGAGGCGAGCGATGGGGTCGAGGACGAGTTGAACCGAACAGGGCTACCCGTTGGTTGGGCGATCGTGACCGTGACGTTGGTGGCCGCGACAGACTGGGACTGGAAGAGGTTCGTGACATCGGAGCGATAGATGAAAGGCTGACCCTGCGAGGTGGCGCGTGGTGTTACCTCGAAGTGCGCGACGTTGCGCAGTCCGTTGACCTGCTTCGGGTCGGCGAGCATCGCGATCTGGGTAGGG
>VBIS01000254.1 GCA_005880605.1 Chloroflexota bacterium | reverse complement strand
GCGACATCCAGAGCACGATCGCTGGCCCGCCGCGATCGACCCGCACTGCAATCGGCCCGACGCCTTCCTCGAGCGTGAACGCGGCGGCATCCGAACTGACCAGTCCCTCGTCGAGGAGCACCCAGCCGGTACCAACCGTCGGATGGCCGGCAAACGGCAGCTCGACGTGCGGCGTAAAGATCCTGACTTTCGCGGCACGCTCACGCGTCTCAGCGGGCAAGACAAACGTCGTCTCCGAGAGGTTCGTTTCCCGAGCGATGGCTTGCATCTGCCCGGTTGACAGCCCATCGGCGCCCAGAACGACCGCCAGCGGGTTGCCGGCCAAGGCCCGATCGGTGAAGACGTCGACCCAGCGCAGGCGATATCGTCGCTCGTCATTGGGCATTCAATAACCATAAACTTCGAGCCAGCCGGTGGATCGAACGTATCGGGCACGGCCGACGGCGCTCAGCCGATGAGCAGAGCCTGGAAACGCGGATTCGTTTTCAGTGGCACCAGCCGGGGATCCGCCGCGGCGTCCGACCGTAGGACGTCCCGCATCGAGAAGGCCTCGGCGAGGAGCTCCAGCGCCTCGTCCGGCCGACCTTGCGCCACCCGAGCGCAGGCGAGGTTGTAGATGGCGGGGACCAGGATGTGTTCCGGCGTTTCGGCCCGACGGAGCTCGCCCAGGGTTTCCTCGAAGATCTCGGGTCCGCGCGTTCGATCGCCGCGCTCCAGGTAATGCTCGCCGAGATGGTTGCGTGGATGAATGTAGCTGTTGCGAACGAGCGCCTCGCCGGTGGTCTTCGCGGTGAACCAGGAGAACGGCCGGTCGCCTAACGTGGCCCACAGGTCGATCTGGTCCACCAGCATCGCCTCGGCGCGAGCCGCTCCCTCTTCCAGCGAGATGCCGGCGTCCCTTAAGAGCTGTGCCGCGTTGACGGCGTCGATGTCGAGGGGCGGCTCGGAAGGCGGCTCATGACGACTGGCCTCGATCAACGAGCCCCGTAGCCGCTCCCGCCAGGCAGCAATGTGGGCCATCAACAGCCCCGCCGACCATCCGTGAGGGAAATCGCGCTCGCTCGCGGCCTCGGCGACGAACCGGCGCTCGGCCTCGCGTTGCGACTCGAGCAGGTGACGCACGTCCTTCATCTCAGGTGAAGCTTAAGGGGCACGGGTGCGGAGGGTAAGCTCGGCACCAGTGAATAGCGCCGTCCCGTCGAGCGAGCCGCGGGTCAGCTCGCTCGAGCTGTTCTTCGACCTGGTCTTCGTCTTCACCATCACCCAGCTGACCAGCCTGCTGCTCCGCGACCCGACGCTCGCCGGCCTCCTCCAGATGTTCCTGCTCTTTGGCAACGTCTGGTGGATGTACGGCGGCTACGCCTGGCTGACCAATGCGGTACCGCCACGCGCGGTTGCGGTGCGTCTCCTCTTGCTTTTAGGAATGGGCGGATTCCTCCTGATCGCGCTCGCCATTCCCACCGCCTTCGGCAATGGCGGGATTGTGTTCGGTATCGGGTATCTCGTCGTCACGCTCGTCCACACCGGGCTCTTCATGCAGTCATCCCGACAGCACATCATCTCGGCGGTGACCCGCCTGGGGCCATTCAATCTCATTACCGCGGTGCTCTTGCTCGTCGCCGGCTTCACCCCCGGTGGGATCCGGGTGCTGCTGTTTGCCCTCGGGTTTGTCCTGCATTGGATCACGCCGTTCCTCATCCCCCAATCGTCCTTTACGATTCGGGCCGGCCATTTCGTCGAACGGCATGGCCTGATCTTGCTGATCGCACTCGGAGAATCCGTGGTCGCGGTGGGAATCGGCCTTGGAGTAATCGAGCTGCCCCTGGGTCGAATCGTGGCGGCGCTGTTGGGCCTCGCCCTGACCGCGGCGCTGTGGTGGCTCTACTTCAGTGGCGATGAGGCACGCGCCGAAGCGGCTCTCGATACCGCGGCAGGGAGCCGTAAGCCGTGGCTCGCGCTCAACGCCTTTGGCTATGCGTTCATCCCGATCCTCGGCGGCATCGTCCTCGTTGCCGCGGGGCTCAAGCTGGCCGTCGTCCGTTACGACGAGCCGTCGACCGTATCGGCGGCCGTCTTCCTCGCCGCCGGCGTTGCCATTTACCTGGCTGGCCTGGCGCTCTTCCGGTGGCTCATCCACGCCCGGCGCGCGGTGGGAACGCTTCTCATGGGCTTTCTTGCCATCCTGACGACATTCATCGGATTGCGGACGACACCGGTCATGCAGCTCGCCGCGCTGGTGGTGATCCTCGTCGTCGGGAACGTTGCCGAGATACGCGCCGCCTCAAGCCGATAGCCACCTTGCCTCCAACCGTTCTCAACCAGCGCGCCCTGAACCGTGCCTTGCTCGCGCGGCAGCATTTACTTCGCCGGCGCAAAGCCTCGGCTGCCGACGAGATCGAGCACCTGGTGGGGATGCAGGCGCAGATGCCGAACGCCCCGTACGTTGGCCTGTGGACTCGGCTTGACGGATTCAAGCCGGAGCAACTGGCGGATCTGATCACGCAACGGCGCGCCGTGCGGCTCGGCATCATGCGCAACACCATCCACCTGGTGACCGCCCGCGACTGCATCAACCTGCGTCCCCTGTTCTCGCCGGTCCTGGGACGCGGCTTGCAGGCATCGCCCTTCGGTCGCAACCTCGTCGGTGTCGAGCTGCAACCCCTGATCCGTCATGCCACGAAGCTCATGAAAGAGAAGCCACGCACCCTGACAGAGCTGGGCGCCCTCCTCCACGAGCGTTGGCCGGATCGCGACCCGATCTCACTGGCCTACGCCGTCCGTCACCTCATCGCCATCGTGCAGGTGCCGCCACGTGGCGTCTGGGGAAAGTCGGCGCAGGCGACCTGGGTGCCGGCGGATTTGTGGCTCGGCCAGCCGCTCGCACGCAAGCCCTCGATTGACGCGCTGATCCTGCGCTACCTCGCCGCCTTCGGGCCAGCCACCGTCGCCGACATGTCAACCTGGTCCGGACTGACCGGGCTGCGAAGCGTGGTCGACCGGCTGCGCCCTCAGCTTCGAACCTTTCGGGACGAGCGCGGCCGCGAG
>VBIS01000253.1 GCA_005880605.1 Chloroflexota bacterium | reverse complement strand
CAGCACAGCCCACCAGCGCGGTGCCCACGCCTGTCCGTTGACCTTCTTCAGCGCCCGAGTATTGGCTTGTAGATTGTTCACGATTTGACCTCCTAACCTCTGATGTCTGGTTCTTCGTTGTCGTCGACCGCCGCCATGATCGCTTCCGCCACGCTGGCGGACTCCTCGGGATGGTGCCCGTTGGCACTGCTTTCGAAGGTGCTTACCTTGATGCCGAGTGGAGCCATCTGCTTGGCGAGCGCCGCCGAGAATCCTTCGACCGCAAGCCTGCCAGGCGCGATAGACAAAACATTGATGACGTGGCCGCGACACACGCGCTCCATGAACGGAAGCACGGCGCGCGTGACATCGACCAGTCCGAAGACGTTGGCATCGAACAACTGCCCGGTGGTGTTGACGAGCACGTCGATGCGGCCGAAGCGATCGCTGGCCTCAGAAACCGAGCGCTGCACCTGCTCGCGTCGAGTCACGTCGAGCTCGACGACCAGGGCCTGCGCCGGGTAGCGCTCGATCAGTTCGCGCACGCGCTCCGGCCGGCGGGCGGTGACGACCGCCCGCTCGCCCCGAGCCAGCACCGCCTCCGTGAGCGCGCGCCCGATGCCATCCGACGCTCCGGTGATGAACCAAACCCGCTTGTAGCTCGAAGGCCAACCGCTCTCCGTCATCTCACCACTGATTTTCGCGGCCGGTCCTGGACAAAGCGCCGCTCCTCGGCAGCATGGCGGGCCGATATCTGTGGGGGACCTCACATCCCCCATTTGGGGGAAATTGAATTGCGGCGGGGCCCGACCGCTCCGCTATGGTGCTGCACGACACACGAGGAAGCCCTACCCTAGAGCCAGAGTGGTCCGGACGGAGACGGGCGAAGAACGAGCGACGGGGACGGTCCGGCTGCTGATCGCCGACGACCACAGCGTGGTTCGGCAAGGTCTCCGGATGTTCCTGGCCCTCGATCCGGAGCTCGAGATCGTGGGCGAGGCCGACACCGGTGAAGAGGCGATCAAGCTTGCCCATGCGCTTCATCCCCAAGTGGTCCTCATGGATCTCCTCATGCCCGGCATGGGCGGAGTCGCCGCCACCGGGAAGATTCGGGCCGAGCTGCCCGAGGTCGAAGTGATTGCGTTGACCAGCGTGCTGGACGACGCGGCGGTGACCGGCGCGATTCGCGCCGGAGCCATCGGCTACCTGCTGAAGAACACCCAGGCCGACGAACTGCGGCAGGCGGTGAAGTCGGCGGCTGCCGGCCAGGTGCATCTGTCCCCGGAGGCCGCCGCCCGGCTGGTGCGTGAGGTGCAGATTCCAGGCAGCCCCGAGGTGTTGACCGAGCGCGAAACCGCCGTGCTTCGTCTGCTCGCCAAGGGCCAGGCCAATAAGCAGGTCGCCCGGGAGCTCAAGATCGGAGAGCAGACGGTGAAGACGCACGTCAGCAACATTCTTGGCAAGCTCCAACTGCAGAGCCGGACCCAGGCCGCGCTCTATGCGGTCGAGAAGGGCCTGGTGAGCGCCACCGACCTGGGGCGCGGCTAGCTCACGAAAGGAACGCGTGTGCCCGTGACGCAGACGCCGGCCTTCCCCACCACCGACGAGATCGTTCGCACCCTGGTCGAGGTGGTGCCCACGCCGGTCGTCGTCGCGGATGCGGCCGGGTGCTACGTCTACGTCAACCCGGCCGCCAGCGCGTTCTTCGGCCGGCCGGCCGATGAGTTGATCGGGGCCAAAGTGATCGATTCGATCGTGCCGCGCGAGCGCGAGGAAGCGTGCTCGTTCCTTGCCTCGAGCGCGGTCGACCAGCCCGGGCGTCGAAGCATGACCCTGTTGGGTCGGGAGGGGCAAGAGCGCGAGGTGGTGCTGCACCACACGGCGCTGGACTTGCGGGGTGTTCGGTTGCTGACCGGGATCATCGAGGATGTGACCGAGACCCGGCGAGTCCGGCGGGAAGCGGTGACCTTGGCGCAGTCGGCGACCCGCCTCGGCATCAACCGCTCGCTCAACGCCACCCTTGACGTCCTGGCCCAGAGCGTCGTCGAAACCACAAGCGCACTCGCCTGTGGGGTCTATCTCCTCGAAAAGGATGGCCAGCTACGTACCGCCGGCACTTTCGGTCTTC
>VBIS01000043.1 GCA_005880605.1 Chloroflexota bacterium | reverse complement strand
AGGTCCTTCCGGAAACGGCTGGACTGGGCGGCGGTAAGGGCTCGTTGGGTCACACCGGCGGGTTATCAACCGTAACGACGGGTCGCTTCACTTTCTACAGGTTCTGCCGGCTTTGCCTTCCCGAGCCCGGCAGACCTGTGCGCGGGGAAATGCTGCTATCAGGTTTCCTGAAATCCCCGCCATCAACTGTCGGAAGTTTGGCGACTTCCGTCCCTTGTTTTCCGAAACTTAATCGCTTATGGTGCTTTGAAGCACCTAGGGCGAGGGCGGTCGATGGCCGCCATCGGGTGACAAGGGAGGGATCGCCGTTGAAAACACGTCGCTTACTGGCCGCCAGCATCCCGGTGTTCCTGGCGACGACGTTTGCTATGGTGCCGCTTCAGGCTGGCGCCGGATCGGGCGTCGGCAACATTCCGCCGGGGACCCAACGAGATGAGGATTACCGCCAAAGCTACGCGATCCACGGGGTTACTAACGTTTCCGCCACCACCCAGAAAGTCAGCTGCTACCGGCCGGAAGTACCGTTCTTCACCGTCGGCCAGGCGCGCGGCTACACCGGCATGACTGCCTGTTCTGAAGCTGAGGCGAACACGGGCGAGGACATCGGGCTGACCGCTTATCCCAACCAAGCTGGCAGTGTTGCCAACTACCCGGCGCCCGGACCAATGCTGGTCAACGACCATTCGGAGTCGGACCTCCGGGTCGATCCCCAGGATCCCAACCACATCATCGCTTCGAGCAAGTGGTTCGCCAGCGCCGAGGGGTATAACCACGTGCTGGGTTTCTATGAGTCACGGGACGGCGGCAAGACCTGGCCGGTCCAGGGTCACATTCCGGGTTATGAGGGCTTCTCGGACAACACCGACCCAGTGGGCGCCTTCGACGGCTACGGCAATTATTACTCGTTGATCCTGCCGTATCAGTTCGCGTACGCAAACGCCACTGGTAGCAAGCTGTACGCGAAGAGCAAGTTGCCCAATGCGCAGATGCCGGCGGAGGCCGTGACGGTCGCCGTGCGGCCCGCCGGGGCCACGACCGCCAGCGATTGGATCACGACGCGGAAGACCGAGTCTGGCGTGACCTACCCGCAAGACCTGGACTTCGTCCTGGTCGACGACAACCAGGGGCAGGAGCCGGACAAGCAGTGGATTGCGATTGACAACCACGAGTTCCTGCCTGACGGGAGCAGGAACCCGAACTACAACACGATCTACGCCATGTTCGTGACCTTCAGCTTCGCCGGCAAGATGAGCAAGGCCTACGTCTCAACGGCGAAGGCACTGGCCGGCGGCCATCACACGGATTGGACGGCGCCGCAACGACTGCCCAGCGAGAACGCCAGCGCGTCGGACACCTACCTACTGCCGCATGTCGATGCCAACGGCGTGGTATGGACCAGTATCACGAACTTCCCAAGCCGCATGTCCCGGACTGTCTACAGTCTCGGCGTTGACTTTTCGACCGATGGAGGTAAGACCTGGCAGGGACCACGCGCGGTGCCTGGTGCCCAGGGCGTGACCATTCCGCCCGAAGCGTATGACAACACGACCTTCACCGACGGCATTACGAATACGTTCACCGTTGGCTCGACCCTGGTGAACGGGCACTACCCCCTGTACATGTCATGGGAGGACTACAGCACCCATCACGACAACATCTTTCTGTCAGGTTCGTTCGACGGCGGTGTGCACTGGACCCCGGCGGTCAAAGTCAACGACAACGAAAAAACGGATGTCGACGAGTTTCAGCCGAATCTTGCAGTGGCTGGAAACGGGACAGTCAGCGTTAACTTTTACGACCGACGGCTGGCCTGCCAGTTGCCCAGCGATAGCGACTTCGCTGGCTCGGGCTTGGAGCTGGATACGATCAATCCGCGCTTCGGTAGCGGGTCTGTCCCGCCGCCATACGGTGCCCGGAACTACTGCATCAACACCAGCGTGCAGTTTTACAAACCGAATTTGACGCCTCGCGGGCATAACATCCGAATCAGTCAGCACACCTGGGATCCGCAGCTGAACGCTCCCTGGCGCTACGGCAGCTCGCTGTTCAGCGGCAAGGACACCTTCATCGGCGACTACTTCGGCAACGACTTTGCGGGAACGATCAACCTGGCCACCTCGGTCAGTACCTATGACGATGGCAGCAATAGACAACACTATCAGCAGCAGGTGATCGCGACGGTCGCAATTCCGTAGAACCGCAGGAGGAATAAGCGTGGGAAGAAAAAGCCAGGGATGGCGTCCAAAGAAGATTTTGCTTGTGATCGCGGGGGGCATCGCGCTCGTCGCGGGTGCCGTGCCGGCGCTCGCTGCCGGTGACACATCGGTACCGGTAACCGTCGGCAGTCCGCCAGGTCCGTTCTCGCAGAATAAGCAGAATGAGCCCGCGCTCGCGGTCGACGCGAGCCGCCCGAATATCCTCGTGGCCGGCGCTAACGAGGAAATCGATATGGAGGCCTGCAACGCGGGTGATCCGACGACCTCGGGCCTGACGGCGCGTGACTGCCTCGGGCCCGCAGCTTGCACGGCGCATTCCGGTCCAATCGGCACGTTGCCCAGGTACTACGAAGCCGGGTTGGCCTCCGACGGTGACCCGGCGGTAGCGTTTGGGCCGCAGCCGGGTGCAAATGGCACCTTCTCTTGGGCCAACGGCTCCCGGCTCTACTACGCCAACCTAACGTCGAATCTCAATGCCAAGCGGAGCGAAACGTTCAAGGGCTTCGAGGCGATCGCGGTCTCCCGGACAGACGACGTGGCTGGCGCCGCGGCCGGCAATAACAACGCCTGGAAGGCGCCGGTCGTCATCAGCAAGCAGTCGTCGACGGTTTTCAGCGACAAGGAGCAGGTGTGGGCTGACAACGCCGCCAGCAGCCCCTTCTTCGGCAACGTCTACGTCTGCGACGCTGCCTTCCGAGGGCAGGAGAAGAGTCGCAACGCGGCGCCCGCGCCGCTCGTGTTTGTGAGGTCAACGGACGGAGGAGAAACCTGGACGCAGCGCCAACTGAGCGGCGCAGCCAATAACAGCAACAACAACCCGCCAGACGGCTGCAGCATCCGGACCGATAGCCTTGGTGTGGTCTACGTCTTCGGCATGGGGACCGGCCCGAATGGCCAGACCGGCGAGCTGCTGGCTCGGTCGTTCGACGGGGGCCAGACCTTCGAGCCATTTCGGTTCCTCTTCCCGGTCGTGCGTCCAGGCGTCTTCGACCCGGCGCTGGGCCGGCCGGTGATGGACGGCATCGCCGGCGCCCGGGTGGACCTGGCGGCGGCTCCCAGCGTCGACATCGCAAACGGCGCCCCAAGCGGCGCCGGCGCCACCAACGAGCTGCTCATCAACTGGGCCGACGGAGCCGGTGGTTTGAACAACGAGAAGTCACTGGTGCGGTATTCGATGGACCAGGGGCAGACCTGGTTGGGCCCGATCACCGCGTCGGCGAATCCGGACCGACCGTTCTACACCGCCATCAGCATCTCGCCGAGTGGCCAGGACGCCTACCTTGTGTACGACGCCTACCTCGCGCCCTATCAGGCCACCACGACCACTGCGCGACCGATGCAGGCCGTGGTCAAGCACGCGGACATCGGAGCGGGTGGCGCACCCGCCGCCTTCGTTGAACTGAACCGGGGCGCAAGCGGCGATGCACGCGGCTCGAGCCAGAACGGGCTCACCGCCGAGTTCTTCGGCGACTACGTCTACACCGTGGCGACCAACGACTACGGCTCGGCGGTGTGGAACGATGTGCGCAATGGGGGCGATTGCCCCAAGATCGATGCCTATCGCGCCGCCGTCGAAGGTGGACCCGCCGCCCCGCGGCCAGCACCCGGCACGGACTGCCCCGCAAACTTCGGCAACACCGACATCTACGGCGGCAGCTATCCCGACCCGACGCCGTAAGCGCGACCGACAACTTTCGCAGAGGGGCGCCGATGCGGCGCCCCTCGATCTCGCCCTAGGAGGGGACAGTTGAGCACACACACGCAATCGACCATCAGAAAGAAGATCGGGCTCGGGGTCACCGGCGCCCTGCTCGTCATCGGGATGACGATGGGCCAGGCCTCGGCCGGCTCGCAAACGTCCGCCGGGGCGGAGAGCAGCTTTCTCGACGAGGCGGCCCTCTGGTTCCAGAGCCAGCGCGAGGCTCCCAACAACTACGTCAACCCCGACGCCTTTGCGGCGCTCCGTGCCGCCTCAAGCCGGCTGTCAACGGCGAGTGGTAGCTGGACCGAGCGGACGCCCAGGGATTACTTCACGGATAGTCCCACCTATGCGCCGATTGGCGCCAGCTGCGGCGCGAATTGCTTCCAGAACTCAGGGTCTGGGGAGCGCTATGTCTCGGGTCGCATGACAGCAGTGGCTGTGGCGGGAAGCGGCGACGTGTTCGCTGGTGCCGCCGACGGCGGGATCTGGAAGTCAACGAATCGCGGCGCCAGCTGGACGCCCGTCGGCGACTTCCTCGGGACCATGTCGATCGGCGCGCTGCTGATCGAGGAGGGGAGTCGCGGCAAGTACACCGTCTACGCCGGTACCGGCGAGGCGAATACCAGCAGCGATTCATACGCCGGAATCGGCGTCCTGAAGTCGACGGACGGCGGCGGAACCTGGACCCAGATGCCGACCACCGCCGTCAAGCCCGACGGGAGCGCCACGGCCGGCCTCAACGGCGCGCTGATCTTCCGGCTGCTGCGCAGCGGCTCGTATCTCTACGCCGCGACGTCGCACGGCCTGTACCGGATCGACGCGGCGGGTGCGGCGAACTGGACTCGCATCCTGCAGTTCGACGATGTCTTCGGCTCATCGGCCCCGGTCAACCTGCGCGTTTGGAACATGATCACCGATGTGATCACGCTGCCGGGCAGTGGGCACCTTCTGGCCGTCGCCGGCTGGCGTGGTGGTGAGCCCACCAACGGTCTCTATGAAAGCCAGGACGCCGGCAACTCCTTCACCTATATCGCCAACCCGAACGGCTGGGTTCCGGCCAAGTCGCAGGGCCGCATCTCGCTGGCCCGCTCGTCCGACGGCGGCACGTTGGTCGCGGTGATCCAGAGCGCGAGCACCTTCATCAAGCCGAACGCCTCGGGCACCATCCTGGCGGGCGTCTACGCCTCGAAGTCGGGACCGGCAGGTCCCTGGAACCAGATCGCGAGTTCTGGCAAGCTGTCGAGCAGCGGCTCGGCCGAGACGCGCTCCGCAATGCGCGGCTACAAGCCGGGGGTTCAGGCCTGGTACAACCAGTTCGTCGCCGTCGACCCGGCCAACGCGAACCACATCTACCTTGGCCTGGAAGAGGTCTACGAGACGACCAACGGCGGCAGCAGCTGGGACACGCTGGGCCCTTACTGGAACCTGACCCTGCAGTGCTTCTCGTACACGCCATTCGAAGGGACCTGTAATCACCAACAGACCCACCCGGACCAGCACGGCGTCTTTATCGATGCCGCCCGGAATACCGTCTTTGTCGCGAACGACGGCGGCATGTGGTCCAAGTCAATGAGCGATCACAGCCAGGGCAACTGGAACAACCTGAACCGCAACATCAACACCCTGCAGTACTACTCGGCGGCCGGCAGCACTGATGGCAGCCTCTACGGCGGCCTGCAGGACAACGGGACGTCGCTCACGTTCCCCAGCGCGCGGACCGTGGTCGGTGACACCGGCGCGCCGGTGCCGACGACGAGCGTCCAGGTGTTCGGCGGTGACGGTGGCTACACAATTGTGGATCCGAGCAATTCGCAGAACGCGATCACGGAGTACGTCGGGCTGACCTCAGCGCGAACCAGTGACGGGGGTAAAACCTGGATCGGCAACCAGCCACCTGACCCCAATGCGCGCTTCATCGCCCCGATCGTGCGCGACTACACGCAGGCGGTCGTCGGCGGGAACACCCACATTGTTTCCGGTGGCGCCCTGGTCTGGGACTCGGTCAAGGGCTTCAACACCAACAGCAGCGACTGGACCGGAATCTTCGACCTGCGGACGCTTTCCGGTACCGCCCCGGCCGCTCACCAGACAACCGCCATTGGCACCGCCACGCTGAACGGCGTCACCACCATCTGGGCCGCCTGGTGCGGTCCCTGCAACCCGAACGGAGCCGGCAACGGCTTCCAGAGTGGCCTGGTGGTTTTGAGCAACAGCGGTGGCAGCTACCACCTGGTGAATAGCTACACCACGGGCGGCGCCAACGGACTACCGCCTCGCTATATCACCGGCGTCTTCGTCAATCCGTCCAACCCGGCCGATGCGTACCTGAGCTTTTCGGGCTACTCCCGTAACTGGTACGTGGGCGCGCTCGATTCAGGTGTCGGCCACATTTTCGAGATCAACGGCGCCGCCGTCAGCAACCGGACCGGCAACCTGATCGACTCGCCGGCTACCGACGTGCTACGCGTCAACGGCCACCTGGTGGCTGGCACGGACTTCGGCGTTTACGTCTCGTCCGATAACGGCGGCACCTGGTCGCGATTGGGGGCAAATCTCCCCAACGTCGTGGTGGACCAGCTCGTCGTCGCTGATGGCGGAGCGAGCATTCTCGCCGCAACCCACGGGCGTGGCCTGTGGGCGTTCCCGGTGTCGGGCCTGTCCTGACCCGGCGCTGACAACAAAGAGGCCGCGTCGCGAGAGACGCGGCCTCTTTTTCTTCCTTAAATGGCCCTTACAGTGAGGGAGAAGTTAGCTACGGAGCTCGGTGGGGATGATCGTGCGCTTGAGCAGCTCGGTGCCACGCAACACCTGCGCCTCGGCCGGGATGCCAACCGGCCAATCGGTCAGGAAATGCTGCAGGTCATCTACGCCTTTCATCGGGTGCGTCGCCAGGGCGACGAGGACGTCCTCCTTCTGGAGTCCGGCGCTGTGGGCTGGCCCATTCGGGTCGAGCCGGGCAACCCGGACGCCGCTGTCCTGGTCGAGCTGGTAGTAGCGGTTGACGCGGCGGTGGATCGGCCAGGTCTCACCGGTGATGCCCAGATAAGAGCGAATCACGCGGCCGTCTCGGATCAGTAGTGAAACGACCCGCTGGGCCGTATTGCTGGGCACGGCGAAGCAGATACCCTGCGCCATGGCGATGATGGCGGTGTTGATGCCGACCACCTGGCCGCGGGTGTCGACCAAGGGGCCGCCGGAATTTCCCGGGTTGAGCGCGGCATCTGTCTGGATGATGTTCTCGATGGTGCGGCCGCTCTGCGAGCGCATGGTGCGGCCCAGCGCGCTGACGACACCGGTCGTGACGGTCGATTGAAAGCCGAACGGATGGCCGATCGCCACCACCAGCTGGCCGACCTGGAGCTGTCCCGAATCGCCCAGACGCGCATGCGGCAGCCCGGTGCCCGACGCCCGCAAAACAGCCAGATCCGTGTGTGGATCCTGTCCGACCAGTTCGGCCTTCAGCACGGTGCCGTCGCGCAGGGTGAGCTCATAGGCCTTGACCGCGCTGGCGACATGACTGTTGGTGAGCGCGTAGCCATCTGGCGTGATCAACATCCCCGTGCCAACGCCAGTAACGCCGACCACGGCCGGTCCTACCAGCTCGACCACCGAGATCACCGCTCGGGAATAGGCGTCGAGGAGCTCGACATCAGAAACCATTTGGTCCGGTCGTACCCACTGTAAGGCGGCTTAAACAACCCCTTATGATGGGTCGGCAATGGAGCCACCTGACTTCCTCAAAAAGATCGTCGATTTCAGCCGGTTGATGGAAGGCGAAAACCGGGACAACTACGACGCCTCCGACATCGCCCACTGGCGCGCGGTCTATACAGACCTTATCCGGTTCAAGGAGCAGCTCCTGGGCCAAACGCGAGAGCACGTCCAAGAAGTGCCGGATACCCAGAAGGAGCTGGTGGGCGTCGACATCCCCTTCCTCGAGGCGGAGATGGAGCGACTTCGCAAGGGCCTCGCCTTCTGGGAGTCCGCCCAGGCCAAGGGCTAACTGCGCCTAGCGGCCAGCGACGTGGAGCCGCCAGCCACCAAGGTCATCCGCCTCGGGATGGTCCACGAGCTCTTCCTCGGCCGCCTCGCGGAGTAGCTCCTCGATGGCGCGCTGGCTCTTGATGAAGGCGGTGACGACCTCGGGATCGAAGTGGGTGGCGGAGCCTTTGAGAATCTCGTTCTTGGCGTATTCGAAGGTGCGGGCCGCGCGATAGGGCCGGTCGGACGTCATGGCGTCGAGCGCGTCAGCCACCGCCAGGATGCGGGCTCCCATCGGAATTTCGTCTTCTCGGAGCTGATCGGGATAGCCGTTGCCATCCCAGCGCTCGTGGTGATTGCGAATGAGCGCGAGCACCGGATCTAGAAAATCGATGCCCTTCAACATGTCGACGCCGATCACGGGATGCCGTTGCATGCGCAGCTCCTCCTCGGGCTCCAGGCGTCCCTGCTTGCGGAGGATCGTATCTTCGATGCCGATCTTGCCGATATCGTGGAGGACGCTGGCCCGGCGGATGGCGTTGACCTCGGCCTCGTCGCAACCGAGGGCCTCGGCCATGATGACGGCGTACTCCTCGACCCGCTGGGTATGGCCATGCGTATAGGGGTCGCGGGCCTCGACCGCCGCGGCCAGGGCTTCGATCGTCATCAAGTAGGTGTCCTGAAGCTGCGTCATCGTGACCCTCAATGACGCGCTCTTGTCCCTCAGGCTGCGCGTCATCTGGTTGAAGGAGTCGGTGAGCTCACCGATCTCGTCCTTGGTCGTCACCGGCGCCTGGTGTTCGAGGTCGCCGGCGCTGACCAACCGGGTCGCCTCGACCAAGCGATGCACCGGGCGGGTGATGCGCCGTGCCAGCCAGATACCGATCGCCAGCGTGAACAGCACCCCGGCGAGAAACAGGGTGACCAGGATGATGCGCAGCTGGTTGGTGTCGGCCAGCAAGCCCGCACTCGAGGCAGTCGTCCCCACGAATCCCAGATTCGCCGTGCGCACCGTCCACGGCGACAGGATCTCGGTTCCGGGGCCCCCCGCCGTGCGGGATAGCTCGACGACGCTGGTTGGAGTCACGCTGCTGCGCGTACTCGAGTCGAGCGCGAGGCTGGACCATTGTGCCGGCGGAAGGCTCAACGACGTGCTCAGCACCTGGCCGTTGACGTCGTAGTACGTGATGTCGTCGTGCACTGACGCCTTAATGGTCGCGGTCCGATCGTCGAGGTAATCGCCGACCAGGACGGCGCCCAGTAAGATGCCGGCTGCATTGTGCACGGGCTGTCCGGCGAAGACTGCCGGGCGCGGCGCGGAGGCGACCACGTCGAGCGAGTCCACGCCGCCGCTCAGCATGTTGCTTACGCCCGGCCAGCTGCTCAGGTCATGATTCTGGGTGACTGTATCGGCGAGGCTGCCGCGACCGACCACGCCGACGATCTCATGGCCGGAGGTGTCGACGGCCTCGACGATCACATTGGGATGAATTGTCAGCGCTCGCTCCAGCCAGGCCGTTAGTGTTGCGGTCTTATCCCAGTTCTGGCTGAGCCCGGGCCCGTTGGCCAGCAGGCGGAGGATCGCCCGTCGCTCGTTGTCGCCCGCCACGACCATCGACTGGGTGACGAAGCCATCGTGGACCAACTGGCTGTCGAAGCCTTCCTGGCTGCGGGCATTCAACTCACCGGTGGCGGTCAGGGTGCCGACGGCGCCGATGGCCAGCGTCAGGGCGGCGAAAGGCAATACGATCTTCAGGGCCAGCCGATGGCTGAAGCGGGGCATGATGACGCGCATGTAACGTTCGAGGGGCCGGCGAGCTTGTGCCGGCCTAACCGGCGGGGGCGTCGCGGAAAAAGGCCTGCGGGCTGGGGTCCAGGACGACCTGGTACTCGGGAAAGTCCGCGGGGAGCCGGCTGCCGTCGGCCGGGAAGATGTAGTCGAGCTTGACGAAGTGCCCCAGTTGCTGCGCCTGGTTCAGGAACGTGGTGGCCAGCAGCATGCTACTGAAGGCCGGCGCCCGCCGGCTGCCGGCCGCGTCGGTCTGACTGAGCAACGGCATCGCTTCGGGGTCGCGGTCGCCCACGGACTCCACCACGATCACGAAGACGCGCTCAGGTAGCGGCAAAAAGCCTCCATCGGCCGGGGACCCCTTTCAGCTCGTGCTCGCCGCGATCCTGAAAGACCAACCCCGATCCGGCCACGAGCGGTGGGACAGATCCTGAGACGAGCACCTCGCCCGGCTGGGCCAGCGCAGACACCCGAGCCCCGATATGGACCGCCATGCCCGCGAGATCTTCACCCCGAACTTCGACTTCGCCGGTGTGTACTCCGGCTCGGGCCTTCACCCCGAGGGCCGTTACGCCCTCGCAGATCGCCTGTGCGCACCGGATCGCGCGGGCCGGACCGTCAAAGGTGGCCAGAATGCCATCCCCGAGGCCGATCGAGTTCACCCGACGGCCGCGATGAACCGTCAATTGCTGGCGCGCCATGGCGTCGTGTTCGTCGAGCAAGTCTCTCCATTGGCGATCACCCAGCTCGGCCGCCCGTTTTGTCGACTCCACGATGTCGGTGAAGAGCACCGTGGACAGCACTCGTTCGGCCAATGGGGGCGTCCTGACCCCAGTGAGGAACTCCTCGATTTCTCCCAAAATGGCGTCCTGATCGCCAAAGAAGAGACCGTGTTCGTCGCCCGGGAACACCGAAAACCTTGCGCCGGGGATGTGTTGCGCCATGTAGCGGCTCGCTGGCAGATTCTCGTCGCCCTCGCGTACGGTGACTAACGTAGGCACGTGAATTGATGGCAGGATCGCCCGAATGTCGGTTGCGAAATCCATTTTGGCGAGCGCGACGGCAGCGCCGGGACTGGCCCCCAGGCGCATCATTTTCGCGTACCAGGCTCGAACCGTCGCCCTTTCGTCCGTGTCCGTTGCCAGCCCGCCGACCGGCCGCCCACTGAGCCAGCTTTGCTCGGTCTCGATCAGGTCCTGCTCCATCCGCTCGCGGGGGAGCCAGCCTTCCGGAAAGTCCTCGTCCTGGATCGCTCGGGGGTACGCGGCGTGTAGCACCAGGGCACGGACCCGCTCGGGATAGGTCCCGGCGAACAACGTGGCCATCCATCCGCCCTCCGAGGAACCGAGGATCGCGCCTTGCGTCGAGCCGGCCGATTCCATCACGGCCCGCACATCGTCGATCCGCTCCTCGGGTGTCGGCAGCTGCACATTGTCTACCCGGTCCGACATTCCGGTTCCCCGCTTGTCGAACATAATGACCCGCGCAAACGAAGCCAGCTGACGAAGTGCCCGCACGGCCAACGGCTGCTCCCACCACATCTCGAGGTGGCTGACAAAGGGGGGAATCAACACGAGGTCGAAGGCACCCTCTCCAAACACCTGGTAGGCGATGTGGTGGCTACCGCTCTTCGCGTAGTGCGTTTGAGGAATTTCCATGATCGACTCGCACGCTCAGAATAGCTGCGCCAGCCAAGCCCAATGGCGCGGATGGTCAGTCACAGCCAATGGGACCAAGAGCCGTAAAATGCACGACCCCGCCTGCGTTGCTGCGAAAAACGGCGTCCTCCGCATCAACGATGGTCAAGGTGCCGGGGACCTCGGTGAACGTGTCCATCCCGTTGCCATACGGGGGACCCTTTACGCCGGGCAGGGTTTCGGTCGTGTGCCAGCGACGGCCGGCAAACGGCTCGTCCATGAGCGCATTCCCGCCGCTCAGCAATCGAACGGTATACGGGTAAGGCGTGTTCAACGTGCCAGGCAGCTGGTCGACGAACACGATCTGCTTGCCGGACGAGTCGGAGAATCTGGCCACGTGTGGCGAGAGCATGGTCATGCTGCCGGAAACCTCCGGGTTGCCTGGGTTGCCCTCAAACGAGACTCGCGCCGGGTACAGTTCCGCCAGGTAGAAGGTGCGGCCCGCAATGTAGGTCGTCAGGATGCCGCAATGCGTAAACAAGCGAAAGGGCTGGCTCACTGGCGTGAAGGTCGATGTTGGGGACGACGAACTGGCCGAGCCGGTCACCCGGCTGCCACAACCTGTGATAAGAAGCGCGATGACGACGAGCAAAAGATTGCGCCCCATGCCCTCCAGACGCAGGAACCGACGGAAAGTTCCCCTCTAAACTATGTGGCGATGACGCCGGCCGAGGCACGCGACGCGCTCACGCGCCTGCTGCAGACGCCGGAGAAGGACCTGGATCTCGCGGAGGCCGCCTTGCTGATCGCGGCCGAGGAGTATCCGGAGCTTCGCCCGGCGGTGTATCTCAATCAAATCGCCCGCATGGGCACGGAGCTGAAGCAGCGGATTCGGGCCGAGGTCGAGCCGCGCCGCGTGGTCGAGAAGACGAACGCCTATATGTTCGAGGAGCTGCAATTCAAAGGAAACCGCGAGGAGTACTACGACCCGCGCAACAGCTTCCTCAATGAGGTCATCGATCGGCGCGTCGGGATCCCGATCACACTGGCGGTACTGTACGTGGCGGTGGGGGAGAGGGCGGGACTGCCGGTCCGCGGCGTTGGCATGCCGGGCCACTTTCTCGTCAAGTACGCTCCCGGTTCGTCGGGCGAGGTTTTCATCGATGCCTACAGTGCTCGAACCCTGACCCGCGAGGAATGCGCGAAGATGCTGAACGAGATGTACGGTGGTGAAGTGAAGATGCGGCCCGCGCTGCTCGAACCGTCGACCAAGCGGCAGATCCTGTCGCGCATCCTCAACAATTTGAAGAGCCTGTACCTGTCGCGCAGCGATCTTCCGCGGGCGCTGAGCGCCAGCGACCGGATCATGCTGACCGACCCGCACCTGACGTCGGAGTGGCGCGATCGCGGCATGATCCACTTTCAGATGCATCAC
>VBIS01000247.1 GCA_005880605.1 Chloroflexota bacterium | reverse complement strand
GCTGGCGCTGAACGTCAGGAATGGCCTGGTTACGCGTGTTTATGTCGTGGCCGATTCACGGAAGCTGGCCCACGTCAGGCGCGCGCTCGCGAGGCAGCCGTCGTAGGCGCGAGGTTGGCGACGGCGGGAATTACCTTCTCGCCGATGATTTCGAGGCGTTTGGTCTCGTAGAGTTTCGGCACGTTGCCGATCGCGGTCTCGATCCCCATGCCAGCCAGCCAGCGCAGGCCGCCGATGACTTTGCCAACGTTTTCACCGTTGTCGCCGACGTCGAACTGGAACATAGCGGTCTTCTCGATCTCGTCGTAGTTGCGGCCGACGGTCTTGCAATGCTCGCGCAGGACCTCGAGCTTGTGCGGCAGCTCCGGAGTGGGGAAGAGGTTGCAGGCCTGCGCGTACTGCGCGACCAGGCGGAGCGTTTTTTGCTCGCCACCGCCCCCGATCAGGATCGGTGGATGCGGGCGGCTCAGGCTTTGCGGCACGTTGAGCGGCCGCTCGAGCCGGTAGTGCTTGCCATCGAGTGGCTTCTCCGTGCCGCGTTTGCCCTCCCACATCGCGAGGCAGATCTTTAGCGTCTCCTCCAGGCGCTCGAATCGCTCACTGATCGGCGGAAAGGGAATGCCGAGGCCCCGGCTCTCGGCCTCGTTCCAGGCGGCGCCGATGCCGAGCCAGGCGCGACCGCCGGAGAGCACGTCGAGGGTGGTGACGGTTTTGGCGAGGATGCCCGGATAGCGATAGACGGCGCCGGTCACCATGGTGCCGAGCTTCGCACGCGACGTGACGGCTGCCATGTAGGCGAGCGCCGAGTAGCCCTCGAGCATGTCGTGATGTTCCGGCCCGTTCATCCGAATCTGCCAGAAATGGTCCATGACCCAGATGGAATCGAAGCCCGCCTGGTCGGCCGTCCGCGCGATCTTGCCGAGCGTGCTCCCGAGTTCGGCCGGGCCGCTGGGCCAGGTGAAGTCTCCAATCGAGAGTCCGATCTTCATGGCCCAATCATGCACGGGAGCAACCCGGCGGTGCATCCGCCGAATAGGCGGGTATCCTCTAGCGAATCGATGAAGCCGGTGCTCTGCGTTCGGAATGATCGCGACGACACGCTTGGAATCGCCGTCCCGGCGCTGGCCGACGCCGGGGTGCCGGTCCTCCGTCTCGATGCCTTCGAGGCCGAGCCGCGGTGGCCGGGCATCGATGACATCAGTGGCCTGGTGGTTTTTGGTGGCGAGATGAACGCCGACGAAACCGAGCGCTATCCGTACTTGCTGACGCAGCGGCAGTTGATGCGACAGGCGGTCGACGCCGGCATGCCGGTGCTGGGCATCTGCCTGGGCGCCCAGATGCTCGCCCGCGCCCTCGATGCCCCCGTCTACCGGGCGCCGCTGCGCGAGCTGGGATTCAAACCGGTGCGGATCACGGAAGCCGGCCAGATGGATCCGCTGCTGCGGGCGTTCCACAGCGGGGACCGGGTCTTCCAGTGGCACGAGGATACGTTCGACCTGCCGGACGGCGCCGAGCTACTGGCGGCGGGTGATGACGTGCAGGTGCAGGCCTTCCGGATGGGGCAAAATGCCTGGGCGGTCCAGTTTCATTTCGAGGTCGATGCCGAAGGCGTCGAGGCGTGGCTGCGAGTCGCGGAGCCGAGCCTCGAGCGCGTCTGGAAACGCAGCGCCGAAGAGGTGCGCGAGGAGTTGCGGCTCTACCTCGACGCGCAGCAGCAGCGATCGCGGCCGCTGTTCAAAGCCTTTGCGCAGATTATCCAGAGTCCGCTACACCCGCTCTAGCGGGGTGTAGAAGACCCGGACCGAATCCGGGAGCGATCCGACCAAGTCATCCGGCAAGTGCTGGCCGGATTGTGCCCGACCCCACGTGTCGGAGACGAAGTCGTCGACCCAGCGCCGGGCCAGCTGCATGACCGCGGTCAGGGGCATCTGGGCCCCTTGCAGCAGCGGCTCGCGCTCGGCGAGGAAGGCCTCGAATTCCTTGAGGTAGCGGTGCCCCCGTTCCCTCATGGCGGCAAGGACCTCTTCGTGGTCGGCGTTTGAGCGGGTGGCCTGCAATTGCCGAGTCTTGAGGCCGGCCATGTCATCGACGAAGGCTTGCGCGACCGGCATGACCTCCGAACGAAGCTTCTGGATGTTCCGAACCCGCTCGGGACCAATCAGGTGGACCCAACCCTGCCGCCCCTTCGCGTCGCCGAGCTGGCAGGCGCCATAGTAACGGCCGGGCTCTCCGGGCACCTGCTTGGTATCCATATGACGGCAGGACCAGATGGTGTGGAGGGGCCGGTCATTGGAGTCGACCACGATGGCGTGCCTGGTCTGGTAGCTGGGGCAGTCGTTGAAATCCGCCGTGAACGGCTTTGGATAAGGGCACGCGTCAAGCGGTCGCCCTGCCACTTTGCACCTCCCTTAGACTCTGCACTCCCATGTCCTGAAGAGTTGCCCAATAGCTACCTCAAAGCATATGGCAGGTTTGCGCCTTTCGCAAGAATGTCGCCCAATTCTGATGGCAGGGGAAGGAGGAGGTCAGGCGTTAGAGAAGAGCGGGAGGTTGGCACCGCTCGCCGGATCGATCGGACCGTCGAGCAAACTGACGATCAACTGCGCGACGCGCGCCGGTGTCAGGCCCGCCTTGAGTTGCGGGTTGGCGCGCCGCAACATCTCGGTGTCGACCGCTCCCGGGCTAATGCAGATCGCGGTGATGCCGTGCGGTCGACCTTCCAGAGCAATCGCCTCGGTCAGTCCGACGACACCATACTTCGAGACGTTGTAAGCAGCCAGGCCAGGGAATTTTTCCGTCGCGTAGATGCCCGAAAGCGACG
>VBIS01000237.1 GCA_005880605.1 Chloroflexota bacterium | reverse complement strand
CGCCGCTGGTGTAGGCGAACAGGGCGTACGTCTTGGCGTTGGTGCCGGCCTCTGCCGTGGCCGTAGCCACGATCGCGATCTGGCGGAAGCCGAGTACCTGGACGAAGGTGGCGGTCGCGTTGAAGCTGACCGTGACCTCGACCTGTTTATTGCTATAACCGGTCGGGGCCACGGCGGTGATGGTGTACCCGCCCTGCGTGTCGGTCACGGTGTGATTGATCGGAGCGGTATAGAAGGACGAGTTCGGATCATTGTTGGCCGGGTTCTGGCTGAAGACCGCAAAGGTGTCGTCCAGCGCGTAGTAGAGGGCGTAGTTCGGTTGCCCATTCGGGTTGGCCACGGTACCCACCAGGCTCTGGGCCCCGGCAAGTGCGCCCGAGTCGACCGCATCCTGCATCAGCCGGCGCTGGAAGTAGAGGCGCCCGGCATCGATCGCGAGCGCGAGCATTCCGCAGATGGCGACCATGGCCAGCGCCATGATGACAATGGCCTGTCCCGATCGGGTGCGCCGTATGCCGGTGAGCACGTCAGTACTCAGCCCGCATCGACGACCCTTCGGTTCGGCGAGATCCAGATGTACCCGGTGTTGGGTGCCATTCCCGAGTACGACGGAGAGGTGCACGGTGTCGGGTTGGACAGGCAAGGGTCCTCCCTCAGCACCATGCCGCCGCCGCCGATCTTTGCCAGGGTGGCATTGATGATCACGCTATCGGGCGGCGTGCTCGCGTAGTTACTGCGGAGTACGAGCTGCCGGGCGCCCTCGTGGGCCGCCTCAGCGATGTTGATATAGACGGAGATGGCGCGCCCGAAGTCGAAAATGCCCATCACCAGGAGGAACAGCAGAGAGGCGAGCAGGGCGAACTCAACCATGGCCTGCCCCCGCGACTTGCGCCGGCGCTCGATCCGATCCATCAGTAGTTCGTCCTCATTTGCACCGACACATTCATGTGGACGGGGTTGCCCACCAGCTGCTGCATGAGCGGCGTGTAGAGCTGAAAGTTGTACTTGACGTTGACCGTCACGTAGTAGTTCTGGTCTGCCGCGCCGCCCGACACCCACTTGTCCACTCGGTTGCTGCTATCGGGGCAGCTGGCCGTGGAGATGGTCGAGTCGTGGGGCGGACAAATCGTGATCGATTGGGGTGCGATGGCGCTGTAGTTCAGCTCGTGGTAAACGGCGGTGATGATGTTCGCATCCGTCTGCACGGGGCAGGTGGCGTAGGCGTTTGAGGTGGAGCAGCTTGGGTTTTGCGGCCCCGTATAGATGTTGAGGATGGCAACACGGGCGCCCTCCCGGGCGGCGTTGGTGATCGAGACCTGGAAGTAGTAACCGCGCCCAAAGTCGACCAGGCCGAAGGTAAGGAAGGCCAGGATGGGCAAGACCATCGCCATCTCGACAAGCGACTGCCCGGCGCGGCCTCGCCAGCGGTTGGTTTTCATCAATTCGTTACCTGGGTGCGGGTCCCCTGGTGGCCCACGCCCCTACTGCAGATAACGCAAACGGTAAGGGTGCTGAGCTTCAAATCCAGACACGGCTCATTACAGGTCCCGTTACGAGTTAGGCGAGGCGCCGTCGCGGCCGGATGAAGGAGAAAACGAGCGGGCGTTCGTGAACAAACGTTCCGTATTGCGGCTTTTTCGCCCAGCCGCTAACGTTCCCCCTGCGACCTGTCAGAAAGCCAGTTAGAGAAGGAAACGACTCTAGTAGGTCTGGACTGGGCAGCGGGATGAAGGCTCGCTGGGTAACACCGGTGAGTTGTAAACCGTAACGGCAGGTCGCAATTCTTTTTTCCGGCCCGGGCCGGGTGGCTGTGATCTAGTCTCGCGGGATGGCCGATAAAGATCCCCAGGTCGAGCTGGGGATGGTCCTGTTGGGCCGAGCCAAGAACCCGGAAGCGATCGCATCGGCCGTCGGCATGCTGGGCGACAGCGCCGATCCCCGAATACGGCAGGTCATCGCGCAAAAGTACGAGTGGCTCCATGCCGAGCCCCGGCGGCGTGACTCGGGATGTTTCCAGCGGACGGCGCTGGTCCGAGCGCTTCGCGGCCGAGCAACAACAGACGATCTCGGCTTGCTCGAGACGGCCCTCTGGACAATTGAGATCATCGGCCGGTTCGACGCCGCCAGTGAGCTTCGGGCCGCGGCGCTGGTCACGCTCAACGACCTCGACGGTTCGCTGGCGTGTTTCCAGGCGGTGCGGCTGCTGAGCGACGCCCACGAGATGTCGGGCGAACCGGCGGTAACAGCCGCCCGGCTCCTGGCCATGCGAGAGCAGCTATTGCCGCTCTATGGCCTGATCGCGAATGGCGGGGGAACGTCGGACGTCCGGGCTGAGTGTCTCCGCGGACTGACCAGCCTTCCGGTTTCGCTGGTCGCCCACCTGCTCGAGCAATATCGCGACGAGAAAGACGCTACCGTCATGGTCGGGGTCTTCGACCTGGTGCTTGGTCATCCATCGCGGTCGGCGTTTGCCGGGTTTATGGCATCGTTTCTCGACCGGACGCAGTCAATCGACCTTTACCGGTTCGTCGTCAACTCCATCGTCGCCAGCCGTGATCCGGTGCTCATCGGCCTCCTCCACCGGCCAGATGGACCGGGTGAGAACAGCCCGAAAGGCACGGTGCTCCGCGAGGCGCTCGGGTTATTGGAGGCCTAGGTCAGGAATTCGAGCAGAAGCTGGTTCAGGCGAGCCGCTTGATCCAGTGGGACCTGGTTGCGCCAGAGATCGCCGGTGTCGGGAAAGCCGTGCAGCAAGATGACCGGGGCGCCGAACCCCTGATCGCGGACGTAGAACTGAAGCCCGTTGGCCTCGATCAAGTCGGTCAAGCCAGCCCCATCTTAGAATCAACCCGGATGGAGTCCTCCAATTCGGCGGCGTTCGACGGGCTGCTCAAACGGGGCGAGTTGATCGAATCGGTCTCCGAGATGACGCCGGACTACCTGCGTGAGCTGAAGCACACACTGATCGTCTCCGGCGATACCGAACTGATCTCGGCGCCGGCGTACTACCTGGCGGCGCGGAAGGCGCCGAGCGTCAACGCCTTCATGACCGGGATTGCCATCATCCAGGATGAGCTGGCTCACGCGCACATCGCGTATCACATTCTCGAGGAGCTGGGCGAAAGCCAGGAGGCGCTGATCTTCAAGCGCGATCCGAAGGCGTTTCGCTATCCGTATGCCTTCGATGTGCCGTTGGAAAGCTGGACCGAGCTGGTGGTCGCCAATGCGATGTACGACCAGGCGGGCTTCTGCTTGCTCGGTGATATCCACGAGCAGTGCTCCTACGGCCCGTGGAAACGAGGACTGGTCAAAGTCATGGCCGAGGAGAACTTTCACCTGCGCAACGGACGCAACTGGAGCAAGCGCATCAGCCAGGCAGGCGGCGCCGCCAGGGAAGAGTTGCAGCGGGCGGTCGACTGGATGTTTCCGCTGACCGTCGAGTGGTTCGGGCTGCCCGATAACCTCAAGCAACACAGCGCGCAGCTGGATTACCGGCTCAAGGGGCTGACCAACGACCAGCTGCGGCAGCAGTGGCTCGCCACGGTTGTCCCGTTCATGGAATCGATCGGGATCCAGGTACCGGCCCATCAGGAAAGCAGCCACTATGTACTCGATTACCCGTTCCCCTGCACCTTTGACGCGCAGGCAAAGCGCTGGGATTTCAACGACCCGTGCACCTGGGATGACGTGCTCAAGCGCTGGCGTGAGCGCGGCCCGCGCAACGCCGAGATGGTCGCCCTCTTCCAGGAGAGCTTCAGCAAATTCCAGGTCCAGCGATGAGCCCCCACCCTACCCTCCCCCAGAGGGGGAGGGACGATGTCGCTGCCCCCATCCCGACCCTCCCCCGCGAGCGGGGGAGGGAGGAACAGAGGATCTGGCGGGCGCTGGCGGAGATCAACGATCCTGAAATGCCGATCAACCTGGTGGATCTCGGCGTCGTGTACGGCATCGCGCTGGAGGATCGAACGGTTCGCGTGCGACTAACGTTCACCGCCATGGGTTGCCCCGCGAGCGACATGATCATCGGCGATATCCGGGAGCGGCTGCTGGCCGAGCCCGGGGTGGATGCCGTCGCCATCGATATCGTGTGGGACCCGCCGTGGTCGTCGGCGCGAATGACGGCCGAGGGACGCGAGGCCCTGCGTGCCTGGGGGCTTTCGGTCTAATGGGCTTTGTCCGGGTCCACGACGAAGTCCAGGAGTACGAGGTCTTCGCACGCAAGACCAGGCTCGAACCGTTGCGGCAGGTCGGCGCTGTCGTCGCACCCGATGACGAGCTGGCGATGGCGTACGCTCGTGCGACCTATGACGAAGAGCGCTGGGTCGAGATGATGATCGTGCCCAAGGCCGCGGTCATCCAGCTCTGGGCGCCGGGCGAGGCCGAAGCCTGAGCCTCTACTCACTGGTCAAGAGCCTCGCCGACAACAAGCAGCTGCTCGGCATGCGATACGCCGAGTGGTGCATCGCCGCGCCGACGCTGGAGGCCGATATCGCGGCGGCCGCGATGGGACTCGACGATATCGGGCACAGCCGGGTGCTGTACGGGTCACTGCGCGAGCTCGGTACGCCCGACGCTCCGGACGAGCCAGGCAGCTACGCGAACGTACCCTACCTCGATCGACCCTGGACCGACTGGACGGCCTTCGTCGCCGCGAACGGTGTGCTGGACAGCGGCTTCACGCTCATGATCGAAGCCCTCGCGAATGGCAACGTCGAGGTGCTGCGCAGCCGTCTCAAGAAGATGCTCCAGGAGGAGCGCTACCATGCCATGCACGGACGCAGCTGGATGCGTGAATCGCGGGCCGCTGGCGCGGTCGAGCAGGCGCGGCGCGACGCCATCGTGTGGATCGGGCCTGAGGGCGGCGATGTTGACGACCTGCATCAAAAGGGGATGCTGAGCCTCGGGGTCCGCGAGCTTCGCCGGCGGCTCGACGAGCAGGTGAGCGGCGCCTCCACATCGCTCCCGATTGACTGGAACGCATGGGACTCGGTCCGTCGGCGCATCGTCGCGGGTGGGATCGACGAGCTGACGCTCACCATGCTGCAGGGAC
>VBIS01000232.1:5545-8309 GCA_005880605.1 Chloroflexota bacterium | reverse complement strand
CGAGCGGACGGTGCTCTTCTATGGGCGGTGGCTGGCCGGCCATGAACGGCCGCACGTCAAGCAGATCGCACGCATCGTTGCCAGTCCCAGCCTCAGCCACATGTGATACTGCTGAGGTTGGATAATCGGACATCTGGGGTATAATATACGTAGACAGAACCACGAAGGCCAACCATAGGTGGAGGTGCAATACAGATATGGCGCATGTGGAAAAGTCGATTGAAGTCGAAAAACCAGTCGACCAGGTCTACGCACAATGGACCCAGTTCGAGGACTTTCCGAAGTTCATGGGGAACGTCGAAGAGGTTCGCCAGCTGGATGACAAGCACCTCGAATGGAAGGCGAAGGTCGCCGGCACCGAGCGCCGCTGGAAGGCGGAGATCGTCGAGCAGAAGCCGAATCAGGTGATCGCCTGGCGAGCCACCACCGGCGACAAGAACCAGGGCAAGGTCGAGTTTCAGCCGATCGACGGTCGAACGATGGTGAAGCTGGCCCTCGATTACGACCCGCCTGCGGGCATCGCCGGAGAGGCGGGCGACAAGCTGGTGCAGGCGACGCCGCGAAGCGTCGAGGAGGACCTCAAGCGCTTCAAGCAGTTCATCGAGCAACGGCCGGCGCCGACCGGCAAATGGTCGGGCGAAATCCAGTCGGGCCAGGTGCGGAAATAGCGTTCGGTTTCCCTCCGCGAAGCGGTCGCCTTCGGGCGGCCGCTTTTTTTGGGTTCACCAGTGGCTGGTTTGGTAGACTACGGAAGCTTTCCTGCTCCGCTGCCGCCGCGAGGCTATAGACGGAGCAAATCCATAGGAAAGGAGGTAGCGTTTGTCAGCGTACGAACTCATGTACATCGTCAAGCCGGAGCTTGATGACCAGCAGGTCCAGCAGGAGATCGAGAAGGTCGGCCAGCTGATCCAGACGAATGGGGGCCAGGTGAAGAAGGTCACCCCCTGGGGTAAGCGGCGCCTTGCGTACACGGTCAACGATCAGCGGGAAGGGCACTACGTCGTCGAAGAGTTCGACCTCGACCAAGCCAAAGTTCAAGAGGTCGACCGCATCCTGAAGATCTCCGACACCGTCTTCCGTCATTTATTGGTTCGCCAAGAAGAGGGCAAGTCATGAACCTGAACAAAGCCATGCTGATCGGCCGCCTGACCCGCGATCCGGAAATGCGCTACACGCCGAGCGGCGCCCCGGTGACCACCTTCTCGCTCGCGACCAACCGCTACGGCCAGGGCCCCGACGGCGAGAAGAAGGAATACACCGACTACCACAACATCGTCGTCTGGAACATCGGCAAGCGCAACCTCGCGGAAATCTGCGGCCAGTACCTGCACAAGGGCAGCCTCGTGTATCTCGAGGGCCGGCTCCAGACTCGTTCCTGGGAAGGGCAGGACGGCCAGAAGCGCAAGACCACGGAGATCAATGCCACCGAGGTCCAGTTCCTCGAGCCCCGCGGCCAGTCGCAGCCGTCCGCGGCCGAGCCGGTTGAGGCGGCGGTTGCCGCGCCGGCCGCTCATGGCGAGGAACCCTCGCGCGACGTCGACCCGGAAGACATCCCGTTTTAAGGAGCACCTGACAGCACCCCATGCCACCACCGACTGAAAAGCGGGACCGCAAGCCGCACAAGAAGGTCTGCAACTTCTGCGTGGAGAAGGTCCATTTCATCGACTACAAAGAGGTCTCGCGTCTGCGCCGCTTCGTCAGCGAGCGGGGAAAGATCCTGCCCCGTCGCGTGACCGGTACCTGCGCGCGTCACCAGCGACGTCTCGCGGTCGCGCTCAAGCGCGCGCGGCACGTCGCGCTGCTGCCCTACACCGCCGACCAGCGCTAAGGCGCCGATTTTTCCCTCCCCCTCTGGGGGAGGGCAGGGTGGGGTCTCTCACGACTTCTTAATTTCGGGCCGTATACTGCGATCAGTTGCGATCCCCGCGCTTCCCGGTCGTGCTCGCGGCCGGGGCCGTCTTGCTTACGTCCCAGTTACCGGCTCGGGCAGCAGCGTCAGAGCCTTCCTTCGTCGTGCCCTCGCCCTACGTGGTCGCGATCGATGCGGGGCACGGGGGAAGCCCGACCACCGATCCGACCCAGCTGTGGGATCCAGGGGTCGTGGTCGGCGCCGTCATGGAGAAGGAAATCACTCTCGATCTGGCGTTCCGGCTGCGCACGCTGCTCCGGAAGGAGCGGGTGAAGGTGGTCCTGACCCGCACCACTGACGAGTATGTCGAGATCTCGGAGCGCTGGAACCGGGTCCATGCGTCGGGCGCCCGCATGTTCATCAGCTTGCACGTCAACGCCTACGATGGGGACCCATCGATCAATGGCGCCGCGGTCTTCTACCCCAAGCCGGATAGCCTTCCGTTCGCACAGGCGATCGATGCCGGGCTCACGCAGGCCCTGAACCGGTATCAGATCCAGGACGACGGCGTGATCACCAAGCCCGAGCTCTGGGTGCATTCCGACATCCCGACCGCCACCGTCGAGCCGGCGTACCTGACAAATCCACGCGAGCGAAGCCTGCTGTTGCAGAACGACTTCCGTGATGCGATCGCCACCGGAATCTTGCAGGGAATGCTCGCCGCCGATCCGCAGATCGAGCAGACCAGCATCCAGATCGCGCACGCGGAAGCGGCGGCGGCGGCGCAGCGGCAAGCCGAAGCGGCCTCAGCCGCGGATGCGGCGCGCACCGCAACCGCCACGCGATGGGGCCTCATCATCGGCGGCGTCATGGTCCTCTGGTTCGTGATGCGCACAGCGATCCGCCGGGCGGTGC
>VBIS01000232.1:0-5360 GCA_005880605.1 Chloroflexota bacterium | reverse complement strand
CCCGCAAGCGGGACTGGCGGCCTCGAGAGCGCCGTGGCGAACCTCGTCTCCCCGGGCGAGCGGATTATCGTGGTCACGATCGGCGCCTTCGGCGATCGCTTCGCCGATCTGGGCGAAGCGTTTGGGGCCCAGGTAGTCCGCTACGCGCTGCCCTGGGGCGAAGCCGCCGACCCGCAGGACCTCGATGAGCTGCTTGGCCGGGAGCCGGACGTCGCCAGCGTCCTGATCACCCACAACGAGACCTCGACGGGTGTCACCAACCGCCTGCAGGCGCTGGCCGAAGTCGTCAAGCGGCGTCAGCGGTTGCTGATCGTCGACGGCGTCAGTTCGATCGGGTCGATCGAACTCCCGGTTGATGGCTGGGGCGTGGATGTCGCGATTACGGCGTCGCAAAAAGGGTGGATGCTCCCGCCCGGCGTCACCATGTTGAGCATCAGCAAAGCCGCCTGGCAGCGGCAGGCGAGCGCCCGTGCCCCTCGCTTCTATTTCGACTGGGCGCGTGCGCAAAAGCTCCAGGCCAAAGGCATGACGTTTACCACGCCGGCGATGAGCATCCTCTTTGGCTTACGCGAATCGCTGACGATGATGCGCGAAGAGGGGCTCTCCAAGATTTTCCAACGGCACCTCCGTATCGCCGCGGGATTCCGCGCCGCAGGGCGCGCACTGGGACTTCGCTTGCTGGCGGCCGACCCGGACACGGCGTCGCCGACCGTCACCGCCCTGTACTTCCCTGACGCGTTGAGCGGCGAGAAGTCCGAGACGGTGTTGAAGACCTGGCGCGATCTTGGCCTCGTGGTTGGCGAGGGTCAGGGAAAGCTTGCCGGAAAAATCTTCCGCATCGGTCACCTGGGCGCCGTGTACGACGAGGATGTGGCGGCGACCGTTGAGCGACTCGAGCGAGGCCTGGAAGCCAATGGGCATCCGGTGACGCGCGGCGCGGCGTGGACCGCTGCGCAGCGCGCGTTGGCGTCGTCCGAGCCCAGCCTCGTCGCCTGAGCCGGTGCCTCGCGTCCTTGTCGCCGACCCGATCGCCGAGGCGGGTCTCGCCCGGCTGCGCGCCCACGCGGATGTCGACGTCGAGCTGAAGCAAAGCCCTGCCGCGCTGATTGCGAGGATCCCGGAGTATGAGGCCCTGATCGTCCGCAGCGAGACCCGCGTCGATGCAGCGGCGATCCAGGCGGGCGCCCGTCTCAAGGTGATCGGGCGCGCGGGCGCCGGCGTGGACAACATCGACGTCCCGGCCGCCACCCGCGCCGGCATCCTCGTGGTCAATGCGCCCTCCGGCAACACCATCGCGGCGGCCGAGCACACGATGGCCATGATGCTCGCGCTATCTCGACACATTCCGCAAGCTGACCAGGCGGTCAAGGCGGGCCGCTGGGAGCGGTCGCGCTTCCTTGGCAACGAACTTCGAGACAAGGTCCTGGGAGTGGTCGGCCTCGGCAGCATCGGTCGCGAGGTCGCGCACCGCGCGCAGGCTTTCGGCATGCGGGTGATTGCCAGCGATCCGATGCTCTCCGAGGAACGCGCGTCGCAGCTCAACGTCAAGCTGATGCCGTTCGAACGGCTGATGGCGGAGGCAGATCTGGTCACGCTGCATGTGCCCTTGACCAAAGAAACCCATCACCTGGTCGACGCCCGGGCGCTGGCGGCGGCAAAGCCTGGCGTTCGCATCATCAATGTTGCTCGCGGGGGCATCGTTGACGAATCGGCGCTGTGGAATGCGTTGCGTGACGGTCACGTCGCCGGCGCCGCGCTCGACGTCTTCGAACAGGAACCGCCCGGCGAGAACCCGCTGCTGTCGCTGCCGCAGGTGGTGACGACGCCGCACCTGGGTGCCTCCACGGAGGAAGCGCAGATCAGCGTGGCGCTCGAGATCGCCGACCAGGTGCTCGCCGTACTCGAAGGCGGCCACCCGCGATTTGCCCTCAACGCCCCGGTCGCGCTGCCCGAGGCGATGGCGTTCCTGCGACCGTTCATTCCGGTCGCCGAGGGCATCGGACACTTTTACGCCCAGGTCGGACGGCAACCCACGACGCGCCTGCAGGTCGACTACGCGGGCGAGATCGCCGATTACGATTGCTCGGTTCTCACCGCGGCGCTGCTGACGGCTTTCCTCAGCCGCTTCAGCGCGGAGCGCGTGAATCCGGTCAACGCCAGGGCGGTCGCGGTAGCCCACGGCATCACCGTTGTGGAGCAGCGGGGAGCCCGCGCCAGCGAATTTGCGAACCTCATCAGCCTGCAGGCGGTTGGCGACCACGGCACCAGCCGGGTCGGCGGCACGCTCTTGCTCAACGAGCCGCACATCGTGACCTTCAATGATTTCCGCATCGACCTGGTGCCACAGGGCACCTTCTTGATGAGTTGGCACGCGGATCGCCCCGGTGTGATCGGCGCCATTGGGACGCTGCTCGGCCAGAAGAACATCAACATCGCGAGCATGCAGGTGGGCCGCGATCGTCCACGTGGCGACGCGGTCATGATCGTCTCGGTCGATGATCCGGTCCCGGAGTCGATCCTAGCCGACATTCGCCGGATTCCCGGGATGGCCGACGTGTTGTCCGTCACTCTCTAGACTCCCGTGGTCAGGCTCCGCCCTTTTCAGGGAGTGCTCTATGACCCGCGGCGGGTCGACCTCTCGCAGGTCATCGCGCCGCCGTACGATGTCATCAGCCCCGCCGACCAGAAGCGTTACTACCAGCAGGACCCGTACAACGTGGTGCGGCTCATCGCCGGAGAGGTTCGTCCCTCCGACGCTCCACAGGACAACAAGTACACGCGTGCGGCGACCTTCTTCCGCGACTGGCTCGCCGCTGGCATCCTCCGGCGTGAGGCAAGCCCTCGTATCTACGTCTATCGCCACCAGTTCGTCGATCCGCTCAGCCGCCAGTCGCGCTCGCGGCTCGGCATCATGGGCGTCGTCGAACTCGAGCCCTTTGGCCGCGGAGTCTTACCCCACGAACAAACCCATGCGCGCGCCAAGGCGGACCGGCTGTCGCTAACCCGCGCTGTGATCGCCAACCTGAGCCCGGTGTTTCACCACACGATCTGGTCGGTCGAGGGCGACCAGCGTTTCGCGCAGTTGGCCGAGGTGTTCAATGTTTCGACCCTCTATATTGCCGACGGCCATCATCGCTACGAGACCGCGCTCAATTTCCGCAACTACCAGCGTGAGCAGCATCCCGACGCCCCACCCGATGCGGCCTTCAACTACGTTCTGATGCTTCTCGTGGACCTTCGTGACCCCGGCCTGACCATTCTGCCCACCCACCGCATCCTCCACGACCTCGACCGGTTCGATGCCACCGAGCTCTTGGGCCAGCTCTCGGCACGCCACCGCGTCGTTCCTCGCGACAATCGGGCCGCCCTCCTGGCGGCAATGCAGGAGCCTACTCCCATGCACCGCATCGGGGGGGTGATTCCCTCCCCCGCTGGCGGGGGAGGGCGGGGTGGGGGCTACTACACCGTCGATATCGACCAAAGCGGGGCTCCCGATCCGGTCTCCCGGCTCGACGTGTCGGTCCTCCACGAGGCGATCCTCCAGCGCGGCCTGGGTCTCACCGCGTCGGAGCTCGACCAGGAGCGCTATCTGAGTTATTCGCGCGATGTCGACGTCGTCTTCCAACGAGTTGAGTCTGGAGCCGCCCAAGCCGCCTTTCTGCTGCGGGCCCCGGCGGTCAGTGACGTGGTCGAGGTCGCCAGGGCGGGCCAGGTCATGCCCCAGAAATCGACCTACTTCTATCCCAAGCCCGCATCCGGCATCGTATTCAACCCACTCGATGCCACCATCCGGATCCCCTCGTTCCCTCTCTAACTCCCTCCCCCTTGCGGGGGAGGGTCGGGGTGGGGGGTATGGTCATGCATTTGATCGGTTGCTTTGTTTCATTTTCGTGAGTCGATTTGTCTTGCCCGTCCCAGCACACGTGGCTACTATGCTGGGAACTGATGAGTGCGAAGCGCGTCGTGATCTATATGCCCGACGCCCTCGTCGACGCGCTGAACCGCGCCACCGCTGGCTCCCCGCGGAGCCGAAGCGAGATCATCGCTACGGCGGTTGAGCACTACCTTACGGAGGGCGCCCAGCCGGCGGCAGCCGACCCGCTAGGCCCGGACGAAGCCTTCTTCGATCGGGTTGCCGAGATGATGCAGAGCGGGTTGTTGCAGCCGGGCGACTTCAGCGACCCGGCGTCCGAGGAGCCAAGGCCCAAAAGCAAGCTCTGGATCAACTGAGGGCTGGCTCAGGCTCGTCGTTTTCCGCCACCCTGAATCCGGGTATAAGTTAACTCGCAATGCCTGTCTATGGATATCGCTGCACGCGCGGCCATCATTTCGAGGTCCAGCAGCGAATCACCGAACCGCCGCTGACCCAGTGCCCCGAATGTGGGGCACCGGTGACGCGCGTCTTCTACCCGGTCGGCATCATTTTCAAGGGCGGCGGTTTCTACAAGACCGACTCGCGGGGGTCGTCGAGCGACGGGAGCACCACGCCCGCGGCTGCCCCGAAGGTCGACACCAAACCCGACGGAAAAGCCGAGACCAAGGCGAAGCCTGCCACCGAAACCGGCGGCTCGACTCCTACTCCGACGCCGCCTGCTAAAACAGAGGAGAAGACGGGCACTTGACCGAGGAGGAAGATTGACAAGTAAGAACATCGTCCAGGTCACGGATCAGAATTTCGAGGCGACGGTTGGCGGGGCGGAGCAGCTGGTGCTCCTCGACTTCTGGGCGACCTGGTGCGCGCCCTGCAAGATGCTGAGACCGGTGGTCGAAGAGCTTGCCGTCGAGTACGCCGGCAGAGTTACGGTCGCCGAGCTCGACGTCGATGCCAACCCCCAGACGGCGTCGAAGTTCAGCGTCCTCAGCATTCCCAGTCTGATCCTGTTCCGAGGCGGCAAGCCCGCCGATCGGATCGTCGGCTACAAGCCCAAGGCCTACCTCAAACAGAAGATCGACGCCGTCCTGTAGCCTCATCCCGAGACGGGGGTGCATGGGCTCAGGTGGGCTCCACGGTCTTCAAAACCGCTGGTCGGCATCCTTGGCGATGTCGACGGACGGATCGTTCCCGTCGCGCCCCCGCCAGTTTTGAATTTGTGGAGTGACCGCCGAAGCCGGCGTCAGTCCCTGACAGAAGTCAGGCGGCTCGGCCACGTACCGCCCTGACGGCATAACACGGCATAGGCGTGGGCAGCGGGCAACGAGCGGCCGGCGGGAGCGACGTTAAAAGCCCTAAAACTTTGAACCGGTCCCCTTCGTCGATGGGCTGCCGTACGCTGGCGGGGCAAGAAAAAGGCGCCACGAGTTGCGGATTGCCATGGACCTATATGGGCTCTTTGCGCTAAGTCTGTTTCTTGTCGTCGGGC
>VBIS01000231.1 GCA_005880605.1 Chloroflexota bacterium | reverse complement strand
GCGTATCTTTTCGGTCGCGGTCCTGATTTCAATGCTGGCGGCCTGCGGACCGGGCACCGGCAGCTCGAGCAGTAAAACCCTTCATGTCATCGGTACCTGGGGCGGCAGCGAGCAGGCTTCCTTCATGGCAATGATCAAGCCGTGGACGGATCGGACCGGTAACAAGGTCAGCTACGAGGGAACTCGCGACATCAATGCCCTGCAGACCACCCGTGTCAAGGCGGGCAACCCGCCGGACCTCGCGGGGCTGCCGGGACCCGGACAGATGGCGCAGTTTGCCAAGGCCGGCTCGTTGGTCTCGCTCGACAGTGCCGTCGACATGAACGCGATGAACAGCCAGTACGGCGCCAACTGGGTCAAGCTGGGCACCTCGAACGGGCACCTGGTGGGGATCTTCATCAAGGCGGCGATCAAGGGCCTGATCTACTACGATCCCAAGACCGTCAGCGCGGCCGGTGTTGATTTCACGACGCCACCGAAGACCTGGGACGACATGGTGACTGCGTTCACCACCATCAGGTCGAAGACCGGCAAGACCCCCTGGTGTATCGGTGTGGCCAGCGGTGCCGCCTCGGGCTGGCCGGGGACCGACTGGGTGAAGGACTTTTTCCTGCGGCAAGCCGGTCCGACGAAGTACGAGGCATGGGGTGCCTCTCAGGAGCCGTGGAACGCGCCGGAGATGAAGGCGGCGTGGCAGTCATTCGGCTCGGTGGTCAACAACACGAACCTAACCTACGGCGGGAAGAATTACGTCCTGTCGACGAACTTCGCCACCGCCTTCGATCCGATGTTCGCAAGTCCGCCTGGGTGCTACCTGCACCACCAGGCCTCGTTCATCACCGACTTCTTTGTGCACGACTTTCCGAACCTGAAGCCCGGGACCGACTTCACCTTCTTCGGGTTCCCGGACATCAACCCCGCGTACACAGGGCCCCAGGTTGTCGCCGGTGATCTCTTCGGCATGTTCAAGGACTCGGCCGAGGCGCGTGACCTGATCAAGTACCTCACCACGGCCGACGCCCAGAAGATCTGGGTCAAGCGCGGCGGCGCGATCTCTCCTAACAAGCTGGTCACGGTCGACAACTACCCGGATGACCAGGTGAAGAAGGCGGCCCAGCTGCTCCTGGCCGCCAACCCGCCGGAGTTTGACGCCGGCGACCTGCAGACCGCAGCCCTGCAGCAGGCGTTCTTCGACGGCATCGTGGCCTACATCCAGAACCCGGGTCAGCTCGATACCATCCTCAACGGGCTGGAGCAAAAGAGGGCGAGCGGACAATAGGCATTAGGTAAGGAGAGCGAGAGGCCACCGTGGACGCCCAGCGAATTACGTTCTTGGTGGGCGCCGTCGTCGGCGTTCCGGTGGTCCTCGTCCTCTACATCGTTGTCACCGATTGGCTGATCCGTCGCCTGCCGCCGGCCCAGCACGGGCGCGTCCGGCCGTGGCTGTGGGTGGGGCCGGCGCTGCTCCTCGTCACTGGCTTCCTGATCTACCCGGGCATCGCCACAGCCTGGATCAGCTTGCTCACCAACGATGGGAAGAGCTTCGTCGGTCTGGCCAACTTCGGCGCGGTCCTGGGGGACCATTCGGTGCTGATCGCGATTCGCAACAACGTGCTCTGGCTGGTGTTCTACACGGGCTTCGTGTTGGTGTTCGGCCTGATCCTGGCCGTGATGGCGGATCGAGTCCCATATGAGAGCGCGATCAAGTCGCTGATCTTCATGCCGATGGCGATCTCATTCGTCGCGGCCGGGCTGATCTGGAGCTTCATGTACCAATACCAGCCCAATCTTCCGGGCGTCCACCAAACCGGAACCCTGAACGCCGTTTGGGTGAATCTGTTCCATCAGCAGCCGATCGCGTGGGTTATCGATCAGCGCGTCAACAATTTTGCTTTGATCTTCGCCGCGGTCTGGGTGTGGACGGGCTTTGCCATGGTCATCACATCCGCCGCGCTCAAGGGCATCCCGCCTGAGCTGCTGGAAGCTGGCCGTGTCGACGGTGCCACCGAGCTGCAATTGTTCTTCCGAATCACCGTCCCGCTGCTCACCCCGACGCTCACGGTCATCGGGACGACCCTCGTCATTTTCGCGCTCAAGGCGTTCGACATCATTTACATCATGACCAATGGGCTCTATCAGACCGACGTCATGGCGAGGCGAATGTACGGCGAAATGTTCACAAGTCAGAATTACGCTCGCTCGGCGGCGATCGCCATGCTGCTGCTACTGGCGGTTGTCCCGGTGCTGATCTTCAACCTGCGCCGGTTCCAGTTCCAGGAGGCGATCCGATGAGTGTGGCCCCGGTCGCCGCTCCGCCGATCGCCGAGACCCGCCCTGCCGCCCAAGGTAAGGTCCGTGGCCGCTTCACCCTCGGCTCGATACCGCTGCACATTGCCCTCCTCCTGCTGACGGCGATCTGGATCGTGCCGACGCTCGGGCTGCTCGTCAGCTCCTTCCGTCCCGGCTTCCTGGTCAACCGTACCGGGTGGTGGACGGCCTTTGCGCCGCCCTTCCAGTTCACGCTGCAGAACTACAGCGACGTGCTGCAGAGCAACAACCTGTTCGCGAGCTTCCTCAACAGCCTGACGATCGCGATCCCGGCCACCGTCATCCCGATTGCGATCGCCGCGTTCGCGGCGTATGCCTTTGCCTGGATGCGATTCCCGTTTCGGAATGCGCTGTTCTTATTGCTGGTCGGCCTGCTCGCGGTTCCGCTTCAGGTCACGCTGATCCCAGTTTTGTCCGCGTTCAAAGTCCTGCAGCTCAACGGGTCATTCCTCGGCATCTGGCTAGCGCACACGGGATATGGGCTACCTTTTGCGATCTACCTGCTGCGCAACTTCTTCGGGTCGCTCCCCAACGACCTCTTCGAGTCGGCGTCGATCGACGGCGCCGGCCCGGTCACCATGTTCTTCCGCCTCGTCCTACCCCTGTCGGTGCCCGCGCTCGCATCGCTCGCCATCTTTCAGTTTCTGTGGACATGGAACGATCTGCTGGTGGCGTTGGTTTTCCTGGGTGGGGACCCGGCCGTGGCGCCGATGACCGTGACCGTCGCCAACCTGGTTGGCTCGCTGGGCCAGTCGTACGAGTTACTCACAGCGGCGGCCTTCGTCTCGATGGCCTTGCCGCTGGTTGTGTTCCTCGCGATGCAGCGCTACTTCGTGCGCGGCATGACCGCAGGCGCCGTCAAAGGCTAACCCTCAGCGCCGCGTCAGGACGGTGGCAAGCAGCGTCATCGTC
>VBIS01000230.1 GCA_005880605.1 Chloroflexota bacterium | reverse complement strand
CGGCAGTTCTTCAACAACCTTGGCGCCGTGATGGGCGTCCCGGTGATGGCCACCATCGTGATCGAGACATTGAAAGCCGAGCTACCCCGTCACCTACCGGTTGCCGGCGGCGCGCAGCTTGCCAAGGCTGCGGCGTCGGGCGCTCAGGGACTGATCGCCGGCCAGAGCCAGGGCCTGACGGCGGCGTTCGGAAAGCTACCGCCAGCGGTGGAACACCAGGTCCTGACGGCGGTACGCGTCAGTCTCTCGATCGGTGTCGAACGAGCCTTCTTACTCGGAACCGCGCTAGCAGCTGTGGGAATCATCGTGTCGCTCTTCCTTCCCGAGATCCCACTCCGGGGAACGATCCAGGACCACCCGACCGGCTGAGCCTACGTGCGGTCCACCGGCTGCCACGCACCCTGGCCGGCGCTGCGAGCAACCGCCTCGCAGACCAGCATGGACTCGTGTCCATCGGCGAAGGTCGGATAGTCGGGCTCGCCAGGCGCATCGCCCGCCACGGCTCGATAGACCGACCGATACAGCGCCTTGAAGGTATCCGCAAAGCCTTCGTTGTGTCCGCCCGGTAAGCCGGCGGTGGCACGCCCCTCTGCGTTGAGCAGGCTCGGATCGCGCGGGAGGATCTCGTTTGGCCGTCCGCGATGACCGATCCAGAGCTCGTCTGGATGTTCGGAGTTCCACGCCGCGGCGGCGTTGGAGCCATCGATTTCGAACTCGAGCTCGTTTCTGCGTCCAGCGCTGATCTGAGAGATCGTTAGGTTGCCGATCGCCCCGCCTTCAAAGCGGAGGAGGATGGTGGCGCAATCCTCGGTCGTAATCGTTCGGACAGTGGTGGGACCCGCAGCCTTGCCGAACGTCTCCACCGGTCCGGTCGGCTGCTGCCGCACGGGAATGAAGGTCTTCAAGTCGGCCATCACCGAAACAATTTGCTGTTCCGTCACATGGCTCGTCAGGTCCATCCAATGCGATCCGATGTCTACGACCGCACGCAGATTGCCACCCAGCTCCGGGTCGAGCCTCCAGTTCCAATCGGTGTCGAGCAGCAGCCAATCCTGGAGGTAGTGGCCTGACACCAGCCGGACCTCACCAACTCCGCCCTCCCGGACGAACTGGTGCAGGTGCCGGCAGATCGGATAGAAGCGCAGGTTGAAGTTGACCGCGTTGATCAGCCCGCTCGCCTCCGCCAGCCGGACCAGCTCGGCCGATTCGTTTGAGTTCATGGTGAGCGGCTTCTCGCAGATCACATGCTTACCGGCCACCAGGGCCGCCTTGGCCTGCGGATAGTGCAGGTGATTCGGCGACGTGATGTGGACGACGTCGACCCGCGGATCGGCCAGCATCGCCTCGAAGCTCTCGTACGCGGGCGGCAGGGCGAGCGCCTTGGCGCGTTCAACGGCTCGGCTATGGCTCGAGCCCACAACCCCGCGCACTTGCACCCCTAACCGCCGCAACGCCTCGACGTGAATCACGCCGATCAACCCAGTGCCGACGACCGCGGCGCCGATTTCGGTGATCGGCCGTGCAGTCATCGCTTCTTTGCCGGCCCTCGGTCCGCCGGCGTCAGCGAGCCCCAGGCGGCCACGATCTTGCCGAGTTCCCCGGCGCGAGCCTTCGCCTCGGCTGGAGTGGCAAAGCGCATGAACCGGGCGCTCGGATGCGAGCCTTCTAAGTGCGGGAACTTCCCCGGAATCCGCGCACCGCGATTGAACATGAGCGACGCCTGCTTCTTGTCGCTGGCCTGGACGAAGGTGGCGAAGTCGCCGTCATAACCGAAGCCCAGGTTGCCGTACTTGATGTATTTGGTCATCCGGCGGTCGGCGCCGAGAATGATTTCGCGGACCGCCCGCATGATTGCCTCGGTCGGCGGCTTTTTCTCGGCGAACCAGCGCTCCACCTCTAGGGTCGCCAAACCGTCCCTCCTATCGGCTGGACCTCGAACTGATCGTCGTCATAACCCTTCCTAAAGCCGACTTCCTAAGGTCTAAAGCCTACCTGCTGGCGGGTGGCACCCGACCCCAAGGACCTCCATGCGACGGCGCGATGTGCTTTTTCCCGTATATCTTCGGCATGCACGCCGTTAACATCAATGATGAGGCTGCTGATGTTCAGAATGGCCGGAATCGCCGTAGCGCTCGCTTTTGCGGCAGCTGTTGCGTGGAGGCCTGCCGCATTCGGACATCCGCTGACGGCGCAATCGATGGCCGCTCCGCCTAATACTCAGGTTCGCGAGCTCCCGCATCGACCGCCCCGCACTCCGACCGTCTCGGCCGTTCCGACCGTCACATCGGCCGTACCGATAGCCGGGGCCGCTGCCTCGGCACCACGCACGGGTGCTGTCCCACTGCCGCGTGTCGCGGTCGGCTCAGGTCAACTAGGCCTCATCAATCAGGATCGAGCTGCGGCCGGCCTGCCGCCTCTGCGCTGGAACGCCTGCCTCGCCGCGATCGCGGTCCAAAATGCCGCCCGAATGGCCGCCCAGGGGTTCATCTCACACGTCAATGGGGTAACGCTTGACCTCGGGTGCCGCCTCGGTTTGCATGCCGGCGAGAACGTCGGCGACATCTCGCCTACGTCGCGGTCGAATTCGGATAGCGGCGACCTACCAGGCCGGACTCCCGTTCGACTCGCGTGACTGCCAAATCGCCATAACAGCCTTGGCCCGGGCGCGCATCTACTGATGGACGCCGTTCATCCACGGGATGTCTTTGGGCAGGAACTGCTTGGGCACCTTGGCCACGACCGTGTAGTTCGCGTCACAGAGTTGGCGATCCGCGAGCGGGCCGCCTGGGATACCAGCTGATAGGTGTCCATGATCGAGAGCCCGGTGTCCTTCGCTAGCCACTGGATGATCTGCGTGTGGGCGATGCGGTAGGCATCCTCGAGCGGCCGGTACGACCCGGCGACCCATCAACGAGTCGTCGTTCTCCAGCATCGTTCTCGTGCCCAAGGCTCCAAGCGTAACGTCCGAAGGGGCGACCTAGAATCTCGGCATGAACGAGGAGCGAAAGCTGGTGACGGTGCTCTTCGCCGATGTCGTGGGATCCGCTGCCCTCGGCCACCAGCATGATCCCGAAGTGGTCTGGTCGGCACTCAAGCAAGCATTCGGTGAGCTCCAGCAGGTGTTGCAGACCCACGGGGCAACCGTCGAGAAGTTGATGGGCGACGCCGTCATGGCCGTCTTTGGCGTACCGATGGTCCACGACGACACCGGAGCCGGCGAAGGCGGCGCCTTCGTCACCGGGCGGGTCATGGGGGACACGGTGAATCTTGCCGCCCGCCTCCAACAAGCGGCGGAACCTGGCGAGATTCTCATAGGTCCGCTCACCCACAGGCTGACCGAACGCTCAGTGCGGTGCGGGACGATGCGATCCATCGTCGCACGCGGCATTGGGACGGTCGACGCCTTTCCGGTGGAGGGCCTCCTGGCCGATCTCCCCCACGCCGAAGGCGACCTTGCCGGCTTCCGAGCCCCCTTGATCGGGCGGGTGCGAGCGATGAGCGACCTTCGTGACGCCTACCAGAGCGTCCGGGAGAACAAGCGGGCGTATAGCATCACCGTCTTCGGCGGTGGCGGCGCGGGAAAGTCCCGTCTGGCGTCAGAGTTCATCTCGGCCACAAACGGCTCAACGGTCTTACGGGGGCGCTGCCTCCCTTACGGGAAGGGCATTACGTTCTGGCCGTTGCAGGAAATGCTGCGCGCCGATACCGCCACGAATCCGCGGGACGATAGTCGCGCGATCAGCCAAAAGATTCGAACAAGACTCGAAGCCAGCCTCGAGGGATCCTCGGAATCGATGGAGCCTATTCTTGAGCGACTTGCCGTACTGATTGGAGGAGCGGCCGACGACGGCGCTCCCGCTCTACAGTCGCAAGCCGCCGGCCAGGACCTGCGGTGGGCCGTCCGCAGGTACTTCGAGCTGCGCGCCGGTGACAAGGCCCTGACTTTGGTCTTCGAGGATATTCACTGGGCTGAACCAACGCTGCTCGATTTGATCGGTTACCTCTCCGACTCGACTCAGGCGCCGATTTTCCTGGTATGCCTCGCTCGCCCAGAACTCCTCGATCTGAGACCGGAGTGGGGCCGCCCTGCCCCTAACGCCGCCGCCATCAACCTCGAGCCTCTCAGCCCAGAGGAAACGCGCCGGATGATGGCCGGACTGCTGCAGACGGATTTCCTTTCCGAAAGCATTCACGCCGTTATCGGCGGCCAGGCCGCCGGAAATCCACTGTTTATCGAGGAATTCGTGAAGATGCTGCTTGAAACGGGGCAGATCCGTTCAGAAGACGGTCACTGGCGAGCGGCATCGCCCGCGGTCAGCCCGCCACCGCCGACGGTCCAGGCGCTGATCGCGGCGCGCCTCGACCGCTTGCCCGAGGAGGTCCGTCGATTGCTGCAGCAGGCGGCGGTTATTGGAGAGGTCTTCTCCAGCGACGCCCTCACCGCCATCGCAACCCCAAATGACCTCGAGGCGGATCTCAACCAGGCTCTGCGGCGAGATTTGATTGTCGATCTGCATTCCCCCGGCTTGATCGAGGGACGCAGTTATCAGTTCAAGCACATTCTGGTCCATGACGCCGCTTACGCAGGACTCTCGAAGGAGAACCGCCTCACCCTGCACGATCGACTCGGCCGCTGGCTGGAGCAGATCAATCGTGATGCGCAGGCCTACGGCGACATCGTTGCCTTTCACAGCGAGCAGGCTTATCTCTTGAGCCGAGAGCTTCACAGGACGAAGACGCCTGAGCTGGCCCACCGGGCATTCGGGCATCTGCTTGGGGCCGGCCGGCGAGCGTACGCGCTCGGAGACATCGGCGCCGCCCTGATTCTGTTTCGTCGTTGCGTGAATGCCCTCGCCGATGCGGAGGTCTCCCTAGCAGAAGCTGCCGAAGCCAAGGCCCTCTTAGCACTTGCCACTTCCATGGCCGAGCAAGCGGTTGGCACCCGGACGCTGCTGGATGAGGCGATTCGAGCATGCCGTCTCGCTGGCTCGCCCGAAGTCCTTTACGAGCTCTTGATCTGGCGAGGCGCGCGTCTCGGCGATGACGACATCCAGCATGGTGCCGCTCTCGTCGAGGAGGCGGTGTCCCTTGCCGAGGAGACAGGCAACTCACGGCTCATCGCACGCGCTCGTGTTGACCGGACAAGAATTGCCGAGTTTGCTGGCAACCTGGACGAAATGGCCCGCCTCCTCGAGGACGCCTATCCCTACGTCCGAGAGCACGGCGACCGAGCGACGCTCGCGGACCTGCTGGGCAGATTAGCCGATTGCACTGTTGATGTGCCGGGCAAGCTTGGCCAGGGCCTGAAGTATGCGGAGGAGGCCTACGCCAACGCCCAAGCGACAAGCTCCAAGTATTACGCCGCGCTGGGCAGGACAGTCGCGGCCCGCGTCATTAACTTCGCCGATCCTGGGCGGGCGGTGGCCATTGCTTTGGAAGCCACGGCCCTCGCAAGGGAGAGTGGAGCCCCGCGCCCAATCGCTCGGGCCTATGAGGCGCTTGGTGAAGCCCGGTACGAAAGCGGTGCGTACCGCGAGGCCCGCGCCGCGTACGAGCAGGGTCTCTCAGTCCCCAACCCGTCTGAAATGGCCTTCATCGCTCCAGAGTTGGAATACATGTTGGCCCTGACCTGCCTGAAGCTTGGCGATTTGACGGCAGCGCGGCACCACGCGGAGGCGGCGCGGGGCGGTGCCGTTAAGGAGGACGTTCACGCATCCGGTCTCGCCTTGGCCGCCCTGGCGGCCGTCTCCGGACGAGAAGGTAACACGGTCGAAGCCGAGGGCCTATTCAAACAAGCTCTGGAGATTATCGATGCCACCGCCTACCGTGAACGCAGCGCCTTCATCCGCGAGCTTCTCGCGGAATTCCTCCTCTCGCAGGGCCGCGCAGCCGAGGCCCGTCCATTGCTCGAATGGGCTCATGACTTCTATGCCGAGCCGGTGCTTGTTCGCAGGCGGGCGCGAATCGAGGCCCTGCTCGCTCAGTGCGTGTCAGTGCCTACGACTGGCTCAGGAGCCTGACCGAGCAGGAAGTTTCGGGCGCCCAGCCATCACCGCCCTGCCGCGGTCCCGCATCTTCTGGTGGACGCCGTTCATCCAGGGGATGTCCTTTGGCAGGAACTGCTTCGGCACCTTCGCGACGATTGTGTAGTTGGCGTCGCAGACGTTGGCGATCCGTGAGCGTGCCGCCTGGGAGACCAGCTGATAGGTGTCCATCATCGAGAGCCCGGTATCTTTCGCAATCCACTGCACGATCTGGGTATGCGCGATTCGGAACGCATCCTCCAGTGGGCGGTAGGAACCCGCGACCATGATCGAGTCGTCGTTCTCGAGCCGCGGCCACTCGGCGAACACTCCTTTGACGACCTCAACCGTCAGCACCGTGTTCATGGCACCTTCGACCGCCACCCCGCAGGTCTCACCCTCCCCCATCGTGTAGTGTCCGTCACCCAGGGAAAACAGGCCGCCGGCTACGTTGACGCCCAGGTAAATGGTTGCGCCGGCCTTCGCCTCCGGGGTATCCATGTTGCCGCCGAACGCCTCCGGGACCAGGACATTACGCGCCTCGAAGGCAGCGGGGGCCACGCCGATCGTCCCATGGAACGGCTCGAGTGGGAAGCTCGTCCCGTAATCCGAA
>VBIS01000240.1 GCA_005880605.1 Chloroflexota bacterium | reverse complement strand
ACGATCAGCCGTCCGGACGGACGGAGATGCCGAAAGGCTGGAGCGGTGAAGGCGTGGAGCTGTAAGAGGCCGGCGACCTCGGTGATGCCGGTGGCGTCGAAGACGATGCCAGACCAGCGGTTACCGGACCCCCCACCCTGACCCTCCCCCGCGAGGGGGGAGGGAGTTGGCAGAGATCGGGATGAGAAAGTCGTGAGGTCTATCCTGCCGCCAGGCGCTGCTCCAACGAGCACGGGCCCGTCAATTAACGGTTGGCCGGGCGAGTGGCGGCGGAGAGGAGTCGCTACGGGAAGTCCCGGGACGCGCAACTTCATGCGGCTTCGAGGATGGCGACGACCCCCTGGCCGCCGGCGGCGCAGATCGAGATAAGACCGCGTCCCGAACCCTTCTCCGCCAGCAGCTTGGCCAGTGTCGCGACGATGCGACCGCCGGTCGCCGCGAACGGATGGCCTGCGGCGAGCGAGGAGCCGGTCACATTCAGGCGGGATCGGTCGATGGGTCCGAGCGGCTTCGACAACCCGAGGCGTTCCGTGGCGAACGCCGGATCTTCCCAGGCTTTTAGCGTCGCGAGCACAGTCGATGCGAACGCCTCGTGGATCTCATAGAAATCGAAGTCCTGTAGCGAGAGGCGGTTGCGCTCGAGCAATCGAGGCACCGCGTAGGCAGGCGCCATGAGGAGGCCTTCGCCACCATGCACGTAGTCCACCGCCGCTGTTTCGGCATCGACGACGTGGGCGAGGACCGGGAAGTGGTGGTCCTTGGCCCAGGCGTCGGTGCCGAGCAAGACGGTGGCCGCGCCGTCGGAGAGGGGCGTCGAGTTGCCGGCCGTCATGGTGGCGCTCCCATCTTTCCCGAACACAGGCGTGAGTCGCGCGAGCGATTCCAGGCTGGCGTCGGGCCGCATGTTCTGATCTTTCTGCAACCCGAGATAGGGCGTGGCCAGGTCGTCGAAGAAGCCACGACTCCAGGCCGCAGCCAGATTTCGGTGGCTCGCGACCGCGAGCTGATCCTGCTCCTCGCGGCTGATCCCCCACTGACGCGCGGTAATCGCCGCGTGCTCACCCATCGACATGCCGGTCCGCGGCTCGGCATTGCGCGGCGTCTCCGGGATCACCTGCGCCGGACGGAGTTTGCGCAGCAGGGCGAGTCGCTGCGGCAGGCTTTTGGCCCGATTGACCTGGAATGGTTGTCTCGAGGCCGGTGCCGCAGGCCTGCTGGACGTCGTAGGCCGGAGTAGAGGGGGAGAGGCGCGAGCCAAGGACCGTCTCGCGGGTCAGATTGAAGTCGCGACTGTGCTTGAGGACGGCGCCAGCGGCGACCTCGCCGAGCCGGGCGGCCTGCAGGCCGAAGCGGGCGACCAGCCCGTCCATCGCCGCCGTAAGCATGTCCTGGTTGGAGGCGCGGGCGTAGGGGCCGTTGGCCCGGGCGAATGGAATCCGATTGCCGCCCAGAATGGCGGCGCGCCGGGGATCAGGCATTAGGTGCCCCCTCCCCGGCCCTCCCCCGCAAGCGGGGGAGGGAGATTTCCCGCACGGGGAAGGAAATAGTGGGTTGTCGATTGTGTGTAGACAATGGTGTAATAAATCGTACAGGTGGAAGTGGAAATCGGGAAGCTGCGGAGCTTGCTGGACGGCCGCTGGGGCGGGATCCGGGAGGAGGTCCGGGCTCAGATCGAGGCGTCGCCCCTGCTGCGCCCAGCCCAAGGCCTGTCGGTCGAGAACCACCGCGCCCGAGTGATGGAGCAGGCCCGCATGGTCAGCCAGACGCGAAGCGCCAGGTTGTTCTTCCCGCGCGAGTACGGTGGGGAAGGGGACATGGGTGGGGCGCTGAGCGCCTTCCAAACCATCGCGCTCGTCGATCTTTCCCTGCTGGTCAAGGTCGGCGTGCAGTACGGGCTCTTCGGTGGCGTCATCCGGCGGCTGGGCACGCAGCGACATCACGAGGGCTACCTGCGGCAGGCGATGACGATGGAGCTGCCGGGATGCTTCGCGATGACCGAGACCGGGCACGGATCCGACGTCCAGTCGATCCGGACCACCGCGACGTACGACCCGCAGCGTCAGGAGTTTGCGATCCACACGCCCGACGATGACGCGCGCAAGGATTACATCGGCAACGTGGCTCGCGACGGTCGCCTGGCGGCGGTCTTCGCACAGCTGATTACCGGCGGCGAGCGCCGCGGGGTCCATGTCTTGCTGGTGCCGATCCGTGATGAACGAGGACGGCCGTGTCCCAACGTGCGGATCGAGGACTGCGGCCACAAGGGTGGATTGAATGGGGTCGACAACGGGCGCCTCTGGTTCAACCAGGTGCGTGTGCCGCGTGAGGCGTTGCTGGATCGCTTTGGGAGCGTGGCGCCTGATGGCACCTACACCAGTCCAATCGCCAACGAGACGCGGAGGTTCTTTACCATGCTGGGGACGCTGGTCTCCGGGCGTGTCAGCGTGGCCGGGGCCGGGCTCAGCGCGGCGAAGCTGGCGCTGGCAATCGCGATCCGTTACGGATCGACGCGCCGGCAATTCCGAGCGCCGGGGCGGGATGAGGAAGTCATCCTGCTCGACTACCTGCAGCATCAGCGACGCCTGCTGCCGGCGCTGGCCACGACCTATGCGCTGCATTTCGCCCAGGAGGCCCTGGTCGTCGCGCTGCATGACGCGGGCGATGGGGACAGTCCTGATGATGCGGAGCAGCGTCGGGTGGAGACGCAGGCGGCCGGTCTCAAGGCCATCTCGACCTGGCACAGCACGCAAACGATCCAGACGTGTCGCGAGGCCTGTGGCGGCGCCGGCTATCTATCCGTCAACCGGCTCACCGAGCTGCGGGCCGACACCGACATCTTCACCACCTTCGAAGGCGATAACACTGTCTTGCTCCAGCTGGTGGCGAAGGGGTTGCTGACGAACTTTCGTGATGAGTTCGGCAGCATGGATACGGTCGCGATGGTGCGCTACGTAGCCGACCAGGTGGTCGGTGCGGTGCTCGAGCGGACGGCCGCGCGCTCACTGGCGCAGTTGATCGCAGACGCCATGCCGCGCGGCGAGGAGGGGACAAATATCCTCGATCGCGACTACCATGCAGCGCTCTTTGCTTTTCGCGAGAAGCACGTGCTGGAAACGGCCGCGCGACGCCTTCGGAAATTGATGGCGAACGACGGCGACGCCTTCAGCGCCTTCAACGCGGTGCAGGACCACCTGTTGCTGGCGGCGCGGGCACACGTCGAGCGAGTGGTGCTTGAGCACTTCACCACGGCAATCGATCGCGCCGAGGATGCCGAGGTCAAGGCGCTGCTCAATAAAGTCTGCGACCTGCATGTCATGGCCTCGCTCGAGCGGGATCGCGGCTGGTTCATGGAGCACGGTCAGCTATCCGCCGCCCGGGCGAAGGCGGTGATCTCCAACGTCAACCGGCTCTGCAGTGAGTTGCGCCCTCACGCGGAGTTACTGGTCGACGCCTTCGGGATTCCCGAAGTATTGCTGCCCCCTCTGGCTTCCGTTCCCGCCGGCATCGTGCACTAAACCGGCTTGCAGCGGCTCCGTCACCGCTTGGTAGCTCGTTAAGTGTTGTCTTGCAGAATGCGATGCCGCTTAGTGGTGGGTGGGAGGAGTGCCGCACATGTGGTTGCTTCGTCGGCTCATCATCTGGACGGCGGTCGGCGCCTTGCTCTTATGGATCACGTCGTTGCTGCTGGGGCCGCCGAGCGCTCCGGGGTCCATATCGCAGCCGCCGGTTGCCCTGGCACCGTCCCAGTCTTCAGCAGCATCAGGTCCTGGAAGTGCCGGCACGCCAACCGCAAAACCCACCAGTTCCGCGCATGCGACGCCGACGCCACCGCCGGCTAGCACGCCTATTCCAACACCCAGCACAAAACCAGCCCCCACGCCAACGCCCAAACCCGTCGCAACACCCACCCCAACGCGTGCCCCAACACCAACGCCGACACCGGCATCAACTCCGACTCCAACACCGACACCAACCGCAACCCCGGCCCCGACGCCAACGCCGACTCCGGCGATGCCTGCCTTCAGCCATGTGTTCGTGATTGTGATGGAGAACGAGGAGTCGACCAGCCTGATCGGTAACGCCTCGGCGCCCTACATCAATAGCCTGGCGAACAGCTATGGGCTGGCGACGCAGTACTACGGCGTCAGCCATCCGAGCCTGCCGAACTACCTCGCGCTCACGGCTGGAAATACCTTCGGCATCACCAGCGACTGCACGACCTGTTGGGTGAACGCCACCAATGTGGCGGACCAGATCGAGGCCAGTGGACGGAGCTGGAAGGCGTACCTGGAGGGCATGCCGTCGGCGTGCTTCGTGGGCGACGCCTATCCCTACATGCAGAAGCACAACCCTTGGATCTATTACAACGATATCCGTACCAATGCCGCTCGCTGCAACGCCCACGTGGTGCCGTTCAGCCAGTTGGGCACCGACCTGGCGGGTGGATCGATGCCCAACTACGTCTGGATCACGCCCAATATGTGCAGTGCAACGCCGCCGGTGGACGGGTCGCCACTCTGGTGATCTCGCCGCTGGGACGGACAGGGTTTCAGTCGAGCGTGGCGGAGACCCACTACAGCCTGCTGAGGACGATCGAGGATTCCTGGAACCTAGCGCGTCTTGGTGGCGCCAACTGTGCATGCACTGCAGCGATGCGCGAATACTTTCGCTGACGCGGCATCCGTGACCCCCACCCCGACCCTCCCCCGCAAGGGGGGAGGGAGATTGTTATCCCGACGCTCCCCCGCAAGGGGGGAGGCAGATTGCTATTTCGGCGCAGCCCAGAGGAGTGCCCATGGATTGGTCGTGCCGGCGACTTCGCCACTAAGGGCGCCCGTCGACGGATTGATCTGCCACACTTTGCTCGTGGAAGCCCCCGCCGCATAGAGCCACTGGCCGTCGGTGCTGAGGCGAAGGCTGTCGACCGATTCTCCATCGAGGATGCGCTGACGGACCTTGAGGGTAGCCGTATCGACGGCGACGATCCCGGTGTTGCCCAGCGCAAACAGCGTCCGGCCATCGGCCGAGATGGCAGCCCCACCGATCTTGGCGCCCTTGGCGTCGGCGTCGGTGACAAACCCGGCCAGCAGGCTATGGCTGGGATTCAGGGCGACCTGGCCGACCCGCTCGACCTTGGGCAAGGAGTCCGGAGCGATTTCGGCGATGCGGCCAGTCGAGCCATTGATGGCGTAGAGGATCGACCGCTGATGGTTGAAGGCGAGCGACCAGTGGAATTGCTCTTCCATGTCCGAAGCAACCGTTGCCGGCAGATCGATGCACCAGGCGA
>VBIS01000042.1 GCA_005880605.1 Chloroflexota bacterium | reverse complement strand
GGCAGCTGGCACTCCTCGGTGTCGATGTCATCGAAGCCGGCTTTCCGCTCTCTTCCCCCGGCGACTTCGAGGCGGTGCAGCGCATCGCGCGCCAGGTGCAGGGTCCGATGATCACCGCGCTGGCGCGGGCGGCCCGGCCCGACATCGACGCCGTCTGGCAGGCGGTTCGAGAAGCGCCGCGGTCACAGATCCACATGGTGCTCTCCGTGTCCGACATCCACATCGAGCGCAAGCTGCGCTCCAACCGGCGCGACGTGCTCCAGCGCGGCACCGAGGCCGTCGCCTATGCGCGCAGCCTCTGCAACGAGGTCGAGTATTCTCCCGAGGACGCCGGCCGGGCGGACCCCGAGTACCTCTTCGAGACCCTCGAGGCGGTGATCGACGCCGGCGCGACTGTCGTCAACATTCCCGATACCACCGGCTACACGCTGCCCAATGAGTTTGGCGCCCTGATCGCGGCGATTCGCGCCAACGTGCGGAATATCGATCGGGCCATGATCAGCGTTCACTGCCACAACGACCTGGGGTTGTCGACTGCCAACAGCATCGCCGCCGTCCTCAATGGGGCGCGCCGGGTGGAGTGCACCATCAACGGCATCGGCGAGCGGGCCGGCAACGCCTCGCTCGAGGAAGTTGTCATGATCCTGCGGACGCGCGAGCGATCGTTGCGGCTTCGCACCGGCATCGACACCACGCGGCTGGCCGAGGTCAGCGCCCTGGTCTCGCGGCACACTGGCGTCCCGGTACAGCCCAACAAGGCGGTGGTGGGCGCCAACGCGTTCGCCCACGCCTCCGGGATCCACCAGGACGGCGTTCTCAAGGACAAACTCACCTACGAGATCATGCGGCCCGAAGATGTGGGGATGGGCGAGAGCCGCATCGTGCTCTCGCCTCGGTCGGGGCGGCATGCCTTCCAGTTCCGGCTGGCCGAGCTGGGTTACCACCTGCCGGAGGCTGCCTTCAGCCGGGCCTGGGAACAGTTCCTTCTGCTGGCCGACCGCAAGAAAGACATCCTCGACAAAGACCTGGAAGATATCGTGCGTTCCCTCCAGCCCGCGGTGGCGGTCGGGGTCGTCTGATGGCGATCGAGCCGCTGGCGTCACCCGAAAGCGCGCCGCCCCCGCCAACCAAGGCGGTCTACGGCGGCTTCGCCTATTTTCAGGGTTCGATCGTCCCCTTTGACGAGGCGAAGGTGAGCATCGGGACCCACGCACTCAACTACGGGACCGCCTGCTTCGAGGGGATCCGCGGCTACTGGAACCCTGACCATCAAGAGATCTATCTGCTCAAGCTGGCGGAACATTATCAGCGTTTTCTCAAGTCGGCGGCGCTGCTCAAGATCAAGCTCGATGAGACCGTCGAACAGCTCTGTGAGCTGACGCGCGAGGTGGTGCTCCGCGACGGGTACCGCACCGACGTCTATGTCCGGCCGCTCGCCTACAAGGCCTCCGCCATGATCAAGGTCGACCTCCACTCCCCCGAAGATGCTGTGGCGATCTTTGCCATGCCGATGGGGCCGTACGCCCGGACCGATGGCCTGCGGGTCACGATCTCCTCCTGGCGGCGGGTGAGCGACAACAGCATCCCGGCGCGGGCCAAGATCACCGGCGCCTACATCAACACCGCGCTTGCCACCGAAGACGCGAACGCAGCGGGCTACGACGATTGCCTGATGCTGACCGAGGACGGCCATATCGCCGAGGGCAGCGCCGCCAACTTCTTCATGATCCAGGGTAAGACGCTCGTCACGCCACCGGTGACCGATGACATCCTGGTCGGCATCACGCGCGCGGCGGTGATGCAGCTGGCGGCGGACGTCGAGCTCGATGTCGTCGAGCGCAGCGTCGACCGGACCGAGGTCTACCAGGCCGACGAAGCCTTCCTCTGCGGCACCGGCGTGCAGGTGGCGCCCATCGTCGAAGTGGATGGGCGTGCGGTTGGCACCGGCCGGCCCGGCACCACCACGCTGCGCCTGCAAGAGGCCTACTTCCGTGCCGTACGCGGGAACGATCCGCGATATCGCCAGTGGTGCACCCCGGTCTACGGCGGGATGCCTCGAATTACGTAATCGAATTGACGAGGACGGTGAGGGACTGGTAGTCTTCTTCGACAACTGAATAGCGGTTATCAAGAGTGTGCTGAGGGGCCGGCCCTGTGAAGCCTGCCAACCTACCGGGTTCCCGGCAAGGTGGAAAGTCCGTCAGACGAAAGTCTGAAAGATGATGCAGTCACGGACAAGACGGCCCCTCTCCGCAGGGGCTTTTTTATTTCTATCAAGCGTCGAGGAGGAATTCGGTGAAGAGGCTGCGCTGCCGGGAGTGTGGACGGTTGCGGGACTTCGAGCCCGCCTATGTCTGCGAGCACTGTTTCGGGCCGCTCGAGGTCGCCTACGACTTCGACGAGGTCCGGCAGCGGATCAGCCGCGACTCGATCGCCAGGGGCCCGAACACGATCTGGCGCTACCGCGACCTCTTGCCCGCTCCGGAGGGTGAGCCGATCGACCTGGGGACCGGCTTCACCTCGCTGGTCAAGGCGCGCAACCTCGGGAAAGCACTCGGCCTCGACCACCTTTACCTGAAGAACGACACCCTGAACCCGACCGGGTCGTTCAAGGATCGCAACGTCGCGGTCGCCACCAATTTCGCCCTCTCTTACGGTTTCGACACGCTCTCCTGTTCCTCCACCGGGAACCTGGCCGGCTCGGTCGCTGCCTACGCGGCGCGCGCCGGGCTGCGCGCCATGGTCTTCATCCCGGCTGGTCTGGAGCCTGGCAAAGTCGGGGCGGCGAGCGCCTACGGCGCCACCGTGGTCGAGGTCGGGGGTACCTACGACGACGTCAACCGCCTCTGCGCCGAGCTCGCCGACCTGTACCGCTGGGCGATCGTCAACGTCAATCTCCGGCCCTTCTACTCGGAGGGGAGCAAAACGCTCGCCTTTGAGATCGTCGAGCAGCTCGGCTGGCGGGCGCCCGACCACATCGTGGTGCCGGTCGCCGCCGGATCACTACTGGCGAAGACGGCGAAGGCGTTCCAGGAGCTGATCGGCGCCGGTCTCGTCACGGAGGCCCCGACGCGGATCCATGCGGCGCAGGCGCAGGGCTGCGCTCCGGTAAGCACCGCGGTCCAGCGGGGCGCCGACGCCATCACCCCGGTGCGGCCGAACAGCATCGCCAAGTCGCTGGCGATCGGCAATCCCGCCGATGGCCGGTACGCGGCACGCGCGGTGCGCGCGTCGGGTGGGTGGGCCACGGCCTGCCGCGAGGATGCGGTCCTGGACGGCATGGCGTTGCTCGCCGAAACCGAAGGCATCTTGAGCGAGCCCGCCGGCGGCGTGGTGGTGGCGGGGCTCCAGGAACTGGTCGCCCAGGGTCGCATCCGGCGCGACGAGACCGTCGTGATTTGCATTACCGGCAGTGGGCTCAAGACTACCGAGCTCTTCGGGGTGCGGGACGGCCATCGGCTGCAGCTGGGCAAGGCGCGCGCGTCGGACTTCGTGCGCGCGCTGGCCGAGGTCGAGAACGCACCCGCCGGGGTGGTATGAGGGAACCCCTGCGGGCTGGCGTGCTCGGGGCCACCGGACTCGCCGGGCAGCAGGTGCTGGCCGCGCTCGCGGCGCATCCCTGGTTTACGGTCACGGCGGTGGGTGCCTCCGAGCGTCGCCGCTCGACCTCCTGTTCAGCGCCGTTTCCAAGGAAGTCGCGGAGGTATGGGAGCCGCGCTTCGCAGAACGGGTGCCCGTAATCAGCACCGCCTCGGCCTTTCGCTATGAGCCCGACGTGCCCATCCTGATCCCCGGGATCAATGACGCGCACGCCGAGGCGCTCCACGATCAGCGGCGTGCGCGGGGCTGGCGGGGCTTCATCGCGCCCATCCCAAACTGCACCACCACCGGCCTCGCCGTGTCTCTGAAACCCCTGCACGATGCCTTCGGCGTGCGTGCCGTGACGATGACGTCGCTGCAGGCCGTCTCCGGCGCCGGCCGCCAGGGCGGCGTGCTGGCCCTAGACGTGATCGACAATGTCATCCCCTTCATCCCGGGCGAGGAAGAAAAGGTGGAGCGCGAGACCCGGAAGATCCTCGGCCACTGGGGCGAGCCGGCCTCCTTTGCCGTGTCCTGCACCTGCACCCGGGTGAACGTGAGCGATGGCCACCTGGAGACCGTCAATGTCGGCACCGAGCGCCCCACGGATGCGGCGGCGGCGACCGCGGCGATGAACGCCTTCGGCACCAATGGATTGAAGGGCCTGCCGTCGGCACCCGAACGCTTGCTGCGGGTCGACCCGGACCCCTTCCGGCCGCAACCGCGCCGCGACCGGGATGCCGGCGACGGGATGACCGTCACGGTCGGACGCGTCCGCGACGAGCCGGTGCTCAAGGGGGTCAAGTACGTCGTGCTCTCGCACAACACGAAGCTCGGCGCCGGCAAGGGCGCGGTCCTCCTGGCGGAGTGGCTGACTCGTGAGGGCTACATTGGCCGCCCAAGCTGAGTCAGTGACCAGACCGATCGTGGTCCAAAAATTCGGGGGCACCTCGCTTGGTTCGCCGGCCCGCATCAAAAAGGCCGCGAAGCGCGTCGCTGCCGCGCAGCGGGCAGGCTACGACGTCGTGGTCGTGGTCAGCGCCATGGGCGACTCTACGGACCGCCTGCTCGGCCTGGCATCACGCGTTGCCAGGGAGCCGGCCGCGCGCGAGCTCGACCAACTGCTTTCAACCGGGGAAGGGGTCTCGGCGCCGCTGATGTCGATGGCGCTGAGCGAGCTCGGGATCGCGGCCGTTTCGCTGCTCGGCTTCCAGGCCGGCATCCAGACCGACCAGCGGCATGCGAAAGCCCGCATCGTGGGCCTCACGCCCGCCCGCATTCAGCGCGAGTTGGCGGCCGGCCGGGTGGTGGTGGTCGCGGGCTTCCAGGGGATGGGCCTCGAGATGGAGGTGACCACGCTCGGCCGCGGCGGCTCCGACACCACCGCCGTTGCGCTCGCCGCCTCTCTCAAGGCCCAGGCTTGCGAGATCTTCACCGACGTCGACGGCATCTACACCGTCGACCCAAGGTTCGTACCCGCTGCCCGCTTGCTGACGCACATTGCCTATCCCGAGATGCTCGAGCTGGCCAGTGCCGGGGCACGAGTCATGCATCCGCGGGCGGTCGAGATCGCCGAGGCCTACGGCCTCGAGCTCCATGTGCGGTCGAGCTTCCACGCCGGGCCCGGTACCATCATCACGTCGGAGGAGGCGATCATGGAGGACCGGAATCGGGTTCGCGGCATCGCCCATGAGGAGCAGGTCGCCCGGCTCTCCGTGGTCGGCGTCCCGGATCGTCCCGGTATCGCCGCCTCGATTTTCCTGCCCCTGGCCGAAGCGGATATCGCGGCCGACGTCATCGTCCAGACGGCCAGCCACGAGGGCGTGACCGACATGTCGTTCACGGTATCGTCGGCCGACGGCCGCCAGGCGAAGCGCATCCTGGACAGCGTGGCCCAGGAGATCGGCGCCCGGACGGTGCTGGCTCAGGACGGCCTCGCCAAGGTCTCCGTCATCGGCAGCGGCATCCGAGGCCAACCGGGCGTGGCGGCGAACATGTTTAAAACGCTGTCGGGGCTCGGCATCAACATCGAGATGATCTCGACATCGGAAGTCCGCATCACCTGCATCATCAAGGCCGATCGGATCAAAGACGCGGTCGCGGGCCTGCACCAGGCATTCAACCTGTAGTGCCCAGGTCCGCCACGGTCCGGGTGCCGGCCTCATCGGCCAACCTCGGGCCGGGTTTCGACGTCTTCGCCCTGGCACTCGACCTGCACCTCGAAGTCGAGGCTCGCGAATCGCCCAAGCCGAGCATCGTGTGGGATGGGGAAGGTGCCGCCGAGGTCCCGCTCACCCGCAAGAACCTGCTGGTCCGTTCAGCGCAGGAGCCCTTTTCCGGATGGAGTCCCCCCCTCGAGGGACTTGCGCTTCGCGTCCGCAATCGGATCCCGATCGGGCGTGGCCTGGGCAGCAGCGCGGCCGCGATCGTGGCCGGCATCAGGCTCGGCGCGCAACTGCGCGGCCTTCGCATCTCCGCGCAGCGCATCCTGGAGCTTGGCTTTCCCCTTGAGGGACACGGCGACAACCTGGCGGCGGCCCTCTACGGTGGCTTCTGCATCGCGGTGACCGAAAATGGCGGGGTTCGCGTGCATCGCCTCGATTGGCCACCCCGCTGGCGAGCCGTCGTCTTCGTCGGCCGCGTGGCCGAGTGGGTGCTTGCCTGTTCGACGCGGGATCGCGCCCTGGTCCGGAGCGCCATGGACGATCGGTTGCATCAGCCGGGCCGAGCCCGCGCCTATCCCTATCTTGATGACGTCATCGCCGCGGCGGAGCAGGCCGGGGCGCTGGGCGCGGCGCTCAGCGGTGCCGGCGGGAGCGTGATCGCAATCGCGGACCGCCATCACGACCCGGTGGCACAGGCAATGTCCCGGGCGGCGCGCTCGCATCACATCGACGGCAGCGTCGTGCGGCTGGCCGCGGCGGCGACAGGAGCCAGCGGCTAACTCAATCGGAGTGGGCTTTCATCGCCCCATCGAGGATTCGCGCCCGGGCCTCCACCCGATTTCGAGCAAAGTCGCTGATCTGGCCCAGGAGGACGTGCGATTCGAGCGCGACGGATGCCGCCGCCGTCGCCCACGCCATGGCGCGACGGAGGTCCTTTTCAGCCGCGTAGACCGCCGCGAAGGCGCCCGCGTAAACATCGCCACCCAGGATCCTGCCGCTGGCCGCGACAGGAAAGGCCGGCATCGAGATGACTTCACCGTCCCGCATTCCGAGCGACCCGCCCGCATCGAGCTTGATCACCGCGGCTCGAACACCGGCGCGCGCCATCAGGCGCAGGACGGCGCGGGGCGTTTCTCCAGGCCAGAGTTGCGCAACTTCCCGGTGGCCTGGGAGGAACACGTCGCACTGGGCCGCCAGTGCCAGCAGGTCGGTCGCATCCGGCTCATCGACCTCGGCAAGGTCGAGGTCCAGCGTGATGCAGGCGACGCGCTGGCTGACTGCGCGGACGATCTCGCGTTGCCGGCCTGGCGCGAACCCACAGAGATGGACCGACCAGCGCGGGCTGAGGCTTCCCAGCTGCTCGGGCGAGGGATCCAGGTCAGCTCCGGGTCCACTGTCGCCGCGTCCGACCGGCCGGATGCGGCTGGTGTCGATGCCGGCTCGCGTGAACTCGAGGATCAGGCGGGTAGGGAAATCCGGCGCGATGACCGCGCACACGGCCGCATCGACGCCCACCAGCCAGGCGCCGACGGCGGCCGCCAGGGCGGGACCGTCGGCGCTCGGAGGAGCGTCCACCCCGACCGTGGGATCACGGTCGATTGAAAGGCGGCCTACGGCGATGATTCCACGGGAAGATTTCCCCATCCCCCAGCTGCGTGCCATTATTGAGGCGCAGACGAGGGCGAGCAAATAGATTTGCTGGAGATTCTTCGGCAAATCAACCGAGGGCGAGAATCACCTAGGCAATGGCAGGGATCTACAAGATCGGCGTCGTGAGTCGAAAGACGGGGTTGAGCCCGTCGACCCTACGTCTTTGGGAAGATCAGTACGGCCTGCTTGCCCCGCATCGCACCCGCGGAGGAACCCGCATCTACTCGGAAGCCGACGTCGAGCGGGTCTTATACGTACGCCACCTGGTTCGGGAGCGCGGCATTGCTCTCCGCGCAATCGCGGACATCCTCGATGAAGCGTCCTCGAGCTTGCCATACCCGCTCGATCGGGTCGCCATCGAGAATATCTATTTGCGCGAGGCGACCAATCACTCCGCGGTCGAGGAGGCCCGCCGCATGGCGAGGGTGCAGGCGACCGTGCGGAGCTTGGTTCGTGCGGAGTCCGCCCAGCAGGCGGCCATGACACTGGTCGCCGGAGTCAAGGCACTCACCGGGTCGCACCTCGCGGGGCTGGGCCTCTACCGGCGGAAAAACAACACGCTGGTCCCCGTCATCAGCGCCACCGGGGATAGCATCGGGGTATCGTCGCAGCCTCCGCTTCAGATCTCTGATTGGCCTCGCGAGTGGCAGGAGGCGTTCGACGCGCGGGAGCCGTACGCCGATCCCGACCTGCTTCGTCTCGAGCTGCCCGGCGAGGTGACTTCTCGGGTGACCCGGGCTCGAGCGCGCAGCTTTCACGCCGAACCGTTGGCGATTGCCAACGAGATGGTGGGCATCCTCACCATTGCCAGTTCGTGGCCGGGTGGCATCGGGGGCGAGGCCGAACGGATCTGCGAAGAGCTAGCCGTTGCCGCCGGACCCGCGATTCACTATTTCGCCCAGCATCTCGAGTCAGCGCCGGCTCCAGAGCCGCGCCTGTAATCCTTCTGAAAGGTTGGCGACCGCAGACTGGCCACGTGGTGCAGACACGCGTCCAGCACGCACGCCAGTCTTTATGAGAAGGAGGTGAGAAGCATCTTGACGCCAATCCAACGAGTCGTGACGGTTGCGGGGGTCGCAGGATCGCTGATCGCGGGCGGCGTGATCGGGGCGACCCTGGCCGGCCCGCTGGCAGCCACCGCAGCGAACAGCGGCAACAACGGGGCGAGCTATCAGCTAACCGCTGCAACGGCGAGCCCAAGTGCCGCCGCCGGAACCTTCAAGTCCAACGAGAACGCGACCCACGAATCCAGCGAAAGCGCCACGGTCGAAGCCCAGGAGAATTCCGGGCAGCGGCCCGGCGGCGGATCGGGGACGTTCACCCCGAACGAAAACGCGACCCATGAGCAGGGCGAAAGCGCTGCTCGCGAAGCGCAGGAGACTGCGGGCCAGCGCCCGACGGTTCCCTAGTCGACGTCGCTCCCTACCAGCAAAGTGCCCTCCTTTGGGGAGGGCACTTTGTCTATCCTTCTGCCTTCCCGCGTCGCCGCCGACTCCGAGCGAGATGTTCGCCTGGTTAGCTGGCGGCGCGCAAACTCTCGAGCAGTGGCGAGCTGATCAACACGTCGGCGGTGGCGATGTTGGTCGCTAGTGGAACGTTGCGCACGTTGCAGATGCGCAGCAAGGTCTGAATGTCGGGATCGTGCGGGTGTTTGTCGAGGGGATCCACCAGGAAAATGACGGCGTCGATCTCACCTTCGACGACGCGGCTGGCAATCTGGACATCGCCGCCGTGCGGACCCGCGGTGACGCTGTCCACGTTGAGGCCGACTTTGTCGCGCAGCAAGTCCCCGGTTGCGCCGGTCGCGATCAGGTCATATTCCGCAAGGCGATCGCGGTTGAAGGTCGCGAAGGCGACCAGATCCGCCTTCTTGCCATCGTGGGCGATGATGGCGAGGCGTGGCCGATCAGACGAGGGCATCGATCTCAAGCCCTCGAAGTGATCTCGACACAAACGGCAGCTTTTCTGGATTTCTTCCACGACGCTTATTGTGACGGACATTCGTCGCCAAAACGTCGGATACATGTCCAAAGAAATGACCGGGTCTTTGACGAGATTGCACATGAGGCCGCACGCTGCGTGGACTTCTTGCTAGCTGGTCTGCCTCCACGCGCGCGCGTCCTGGAGGAAGTTCGCGAGCAGCGCGTGGCCGTGTTCGGTGAGGATCGCCTCGGGATGGAACTGGACGCCCGCGAGTGGATACTGACGGTGACGCAGTCCCATCACCGTGCCGTCATCGGTCCAGGCGGTGACCTCGAGGTCGGGCGGTAGATTCTCGCGATCGACAACCAGGGAGTGGTAGCGGGTCGCCGTAAATGGACTCGGGATGCCGCGGAAGACCGATTGCTCGCTGTGCGTAACGCGCGAGACCTTGCCGTGCATCACCTGCGTCGCGCGGCGGACGGTCCCGCCGAAGGCCTCGCCCAGGCACTGATGCCCGAGACACACGCCCAGGATGGGAAGCGTGGGGCCGAGCTCAACCAGCAGTTCCTTGCAGACGCCGGCATCGGCGGGCGTTCCTGGCCCGGGCGAGAGCACGACCGCTACCGGACTCAGGGGCGCGATCTCCGGCAGCGTGATCTCATCGTTGCGGCGAACGATCACCGCCTCACCAAGCTCACCGAGGTACTGCACCAGGTTGTAGGTGAACGAATCGTAGTTGTCGATCACCAGGACCAGCTCCCTTCGCTCCACGTCAGGCCCCTCCCCGACTCTCGACCGCGACCGGCTCGGCGGCGGACAGCGCTTGCAACAGGGCGGACGCCTTGTTCTTCGTCTCGAGCAGTTCTTCCGCCGGGACCGAGTCGGCGACGATACCGGCCGCGGCCTGCACCGTGGCCTGCCCGTCCTTGACCACCATGGTTCGAATCGCGATGCAGGTATCGAGATCGCCGGTGAAGCTCAGGTAACCGATCGCGCCCGCGTAGACGCCCCGCCGTTCACCCTCGAGCTCGGCGATGATTTCCATGGCGCGGATCTTTGGTGCGCCGGTCACGGTACCCGCCGGAAAGCAGGCGCGCAGCGCGTCCATCGGGGTGCAGTCCGGTCGGAGGGTCCCTACGATGTTCGAGACCAGGTGCATGACGTGCGAGTAGCGCTCGACGGTCATCAGCTCGGTGACCTTGACGCTGCCGATCTCGCAGACCCGCCCGAGGTCGTTGCGGCCGAGGTCGACCAGCATCACGTGCTCGGCCCGCTCCTTCTCGCTGGAGCGGAGCTCCTCCTCCATCCGCCTGTCGGCGGCATCGTCCCGGCCCCTGCGCCGGGTGCCGGCGATCGGCCGGTAGCGCAGCTGACGACCCTGCACGGTGACCAGGATCTCGGGCGACGTCCCCAGGATGGTGACGGACGGGAGCTTGAGGAAATACATGTAGGGTGACGGATTCAGCGCTCGTAACAGCCGGTAGACGTCGAAGGGCTCGGCCTGGAGCGGCACCGTGAAGCGCTGCGCGAGTTGCACCTGGTAGATGTCTCCCGCCATGATGTGCGCCTTCGCGTCCTCAACCGCCTTGAAAAATTCCGGCTGGGACACGTTGCCTGGCGGGCTGACCGTGCCAGGCTGATTGGCCGGTTCCAGGGCGCGAAGGCGAACCGTGCGGTTCAGGCGGCGGGCCAGATCGTCGATCCGGGCGACGGCCTCGGCATAGCGGGCTTCGATCGGGGCGCGCTGGGTGCGAACGTGCGTCACCAGTTTCAGCTGGTGGCGCACATGGTCGAAACAGGCAAGCGTGTCGGTGATGATGAAGACGCCGTCGGCCACACCCAACGGATCCGACGGAGGAACCGGCAGACGCTCGAGGTAGCGCGCGGCCTCGTAACCCAGGTAGCCGACGGCGCCGCCGCAGAAGCCTTCGGGGAGACCGTCGGCCGGTTCCGCGGCGAAGGTCTTTAGGTAGGCTTCCAGCGCCCGCAGCGGATCTATGCCCTCGAGCTCGTGACGCCCATTCGCGTCCTGCACCGTGGCAACCCCGCCCGCGATGGTCACGATCGCCATCGGGTCCGCTGCCACGAAGGAATAGCGACCGAGATGTTCGCCGCGCTCGACGCTCTCGAGCAGGTAGGCTGGACCGTCGCTCGCCAGTGCGGCATAGGCCGTCACCGGGGTGAGCGCGTCCGACAGCATGTCCCGGAAGATCGGGACCATCGGCGCCCGCCGAGCGCGTTGCTTGACCTCGTCGAGCGTTAGCGAGACAGACACGTGATCCTCGCCGTCATGACGCTGCAGGATAAGGGTTCTTGAGACCGAGGGGTGCCACCGTCGCCGCCGGCTGGTCCGCCAGACTGGCCAGCAGCGTTCCGGCCGACGCCGGCGCGTCCTTCGCCGCGCGGACCAGGTCGGCGAGCACGGCGCTGGCGGCCGCATCCGGGCCGGCACCAGGTCCCTGGAGGACGAGCGAGCCGGCGTACTGGGCATCGAGCGCAATCGCATTCATCGCCCCATCGACGCGCGCCATCGCCGCGTCATCGGGGACCAGTCGCGGCCGGACGTCGGCCTCGATGGTCGCGCCATCGTGGGTGGTGGCCGCCGCGATCAACTTGATGACGAAGCCACGTTGCCGGGCTGCCGCCAGCTGCACGGGACCGAGGCTGCGAATCCCCACCCGTTCGATGTGGGAGGGGTCGATGCGACGGCGGAACGCCAGCATCGCCAGGATGGCCAGCTTGGCGGCCGGGTCATGGGCGTCGACGTCGGCGCTGGGATCGGCCTCGGCAAGGCCGCGCCGCTGGGCGTCGGCCAGGGCCTCCGCGTAGCTCGCCCCAGCGGCGATCGCCCCGAGGATGGAATTGGTGGTGCCGTTGAGGATGCCGACAATCGAGCGGATGCGGTCCGGCGCCAGGGTGTCGGCCAGCGTTTCGACGATCGGGATGGCGCTCGCCACCGATGCTTCGAATCGGAGCCGCCCGAGCCGAGCCAGCGCCGGACCATGAGCGGCGATCACCTGCTTGTTCGCGGTGATCACCTCGAGGCCGGCGGAAAGCGCCCCCTTTATATAGGTATGCGCCGGCTCGAGCCCACCCACCAGCTCGACCACCGCGTCAAGGCCCGGAAGCGCGAGGAGCTGATCGGCCGCCATCAGGGGCGCGGGCGCCGACCGGCCTTGCGGGCGGGCGACAGCAACGGCTTCCAATCGGATCGGGCGGTTCGCCGCGCGCGTGACCGCGTCAGCGTCCTCGACCAGGCGCCGCGCCAGCGCGCCGCCGACGTGGCCAAGGCCGAGCATTCCGATCCGATAGGGCGCTGGCGGCATTTCCGGAACGCTAGCATGCGGGCATGACGCCCGGCATCATCGAGCGCTATGCCGCGTCGCTGCCCGTGAGCGCGACCACGCCGCGCATCACGCTGGGCGAGGGGTCGACCCCACTGGTTCGCTCCTCGCGGATCGGCCCATCGATTGGCCTCCACCAGCTCTATTTCAAGTACGAGGGCCTGAACCCCAGTGGATCGTTCAAGGACCGCGGGATGGCACTCGCCACCGCGAAGGCCGTCGAAGCCGGGGCCAAGACGCTCCTTTGCGCCTCCACCGGCAATACGAGCGCGTCTGCTTCGGCTTATGCCTCACGCTGCGGCCTCCGCGCCGTGGTCGTGGTCCCGGCGGGGGGGATCGCCGCCGGCAAGCTGGCCCAAGCCCTCGCCTACGGGGCCACCGTCCTCACCGTGAAGGGCACGTTCGACACCGCGCTGAAGCTCGTCCGGCAGGTGGCCGACCAGCCGGGGGTGGCCCTGGTCAACTCGGTAAATCCCGATCGGATCGAGGGTCAAAAGACCGCCGCCTTCGAGATCGTCGAGCAATTGCGAGAGGTCCCCTCTGAACTCTTCATCCCGGTGGGCAATGGCGGCAACATCACCGCATATTGGCGTGGCTTCTCCGAGCTGGCCCGCACCCAGGGCTCCTCCCGGCCGCAGATGCACGGTGCCCAGGCGGAGGGCGCGGCACCCCTCGTGCGCGGCAAGCCGGTGGCCCGCCCGCGAACGGTCGCCACGGCAATTCGAATTGGAAATCCAGCCTCATGGGAGAGCGCGATCGCGGCCCGTGATGAGTCCGGCGGCAGCATCGAGGCGGTCAGCGACGCGGAGATCATGGCGGCGCATCGCCGCCTGGCACGCGAGGAAGGCCTGCTGGTCGAGCCGGCCTCGGCCGCGGGGGTCGCCCTGCTGCTGGCGCGGGCTCGCGAGGGAACCGTCCGCCGGGACCAGCCCATCGTCTGTGTCCTGACCGGTCACGGACTGAAGGACCCGGAGGCCCTGACCCGCGGGCTTACGATCCCAGCGGCGGTCGAGCCAACGTTGACCGCCCTTCGGCGCGCGATCGGCTAGGTCGTCGCCGGCGACTGGATCGCCTCGACGACCGCGTCCGTGATCGCGCCCGTGCTGACGGTCGCCTCGCCAGAGCCCGCGATATCCGCAGTGCGTAGGCCGGCGGCCAGCACATGGGAGACCGCCCGCTCCACGGCCTGGGCCGCCGCCTCATGGTTGAGCGACCACCGCAACAGGAGCGCCGCGCTGAGGATGGCGCCGATCGGATTCGCGATCCCTTTCCCGGCGATATCGGGCGCCGACCCGTGAATCGGTTCGTACAGCCCGAGCGTCCCGCCGCCGAGACTCGCCGAGGGCAGCATGCCGAGCGCACCCGCCAGCATCGACGCCTCATCGGTAAGGATGTCGCCAAAGAGGTTCTCGGTAACAATGACGTCGAAGGCCTGCGGCCGGCGCAGTAGCTCCATGGCAAAGGCGTCGACCAGCATGTGGCTGCAGGCGACGTCAGGGTAGCGCTCGGCCACGCGGGTCACCACCACACGCCAGAGGCGCGAGGTCTCCAGCACGTTCGCCTTATCGACGGAAAGGAGTCGACGGCGGCGCATCCGGGCCAGCTCGAAAGCTCGGACCGCGACCCGCTCGATCTCCGGCGTGCTGTATCGCATGGTATCGACGGCCGCCTCACCTCGCGGTGTCTGATAGCGCCGTTTTGGTTTGCTGAAGTAAAGCCCGCCGGTGAGCTCGCGGACCACCAACAGGTCGACGTCGCGGACCCGCTCGGGGCGCAGCGCCGAGGTGGCGACCATCGCCGCGTCGACGCGCACCGGCCGCAGGTTGGCGAAGAGACCGAGGCCCTTGCGCAGGCCGAGCAAAGCGGTCCCGGGACGCAGCGAGCTCGTCGGCGAGGCATCGTCCCACTTCGGGCCCCCGACGGCGCCGAAGAGGATGGCATCCGCCGTCTTGCAGAGCCGCAGGGTCTGCGGGCGAAGCGACACCCCGTAGGCATCGACGGCCGCGCCGCCGACGAGGTCATCCACGTAATCGAGCTGAAGACCGGCCTGAAGTGCGCCGGCGTCGAGGACCCGGCGCGCCGCAGCAGTGACTTCGGGACCGATGCCGTCGCCGGGCAGCACGACAATTCGCGCGGCGGCCACGCTAAATGCTCATCCCTTCCATGGTCCGCACGATTTTATGCGAAGGTTGAGGCGGAGTTGGGACTCCGCCTCAGTCGGGAGGGAAGGAAATCAGAGCTGCGTCGTGCCCGGTTGAACCGTCGGCCCTGCCGGCGGAACCGTTCCGTGCGCCCGGTCGTGCCAGGCCTTCAGCGTCGCCTCGATGAATGGCGGCAGGGTAAATGCCTGCGACGGTCCACCAGGCGCGCCATGTCCGTAGCCGCCAAATCGCCCCCAGGGGCCGCCGGCATAGCCGCCGCCCATCATCTGGTTCATGGCGTACCGGCGCCAGCGGCGCTTGCGCCCCAGCATCGCCAGGCCGAGGCCAATGCCGCCCAACATCATCAGCTTCCGCTTCCTATCTCTCGTCGAGAGATTGTTCATGTCGTTCTCCTTTTGCAGTGAATATCTACTGATTCATCCTGCGCGCGAGTTGTGAATCAGGTGTGAAGCAGTTGCGAGCGCGCTACGGTTGTTTGGGCTGGGCTGCCTGACTCCGACAGACAGCTGTCGCAGAACATCCGCAGACTGCGATCACGCGTTTGGAGCCGGCGGCGGTGGGACCCGGAGACCATCTGGCCGCCGGCACCGACGCGGCGCCCCCACCCTGCCCTCCCCCAGAGGGGGAGGGATGAGTCAGCCCACTTAGGGAAGGCCGGTCGCGAGCTTAAAGGCATCAGCCTTGGAAAGGCCCGATTCGATTCGGTAGGTGACGCCGCCGTGCTCCCAGATCAGGGTGTTGGCGGCCATGCGCAATTCCACGGGGTAATCCGTATCGCCGATCCGGGTGATCACGCGGTGGGGCGCGCCCGCGACCCACCAGCCCGGGTTGCCGTGCACCGAGGTCTCCTCCAAGGTGGTCGAGGGCCCGACCTCTTTGGTGAGGAAACCTGGGATGAGGTCGCCACGAAATTCCGTGACCAGCGCACCAAGGTTGGTCTGCGGCACCAGGGGAATCCCCGGGCGTGCGGTGTAGGCGAGCACGACCTCGCCACCGGGCACTTCGCGATCGACATAGACAGCGTCGGGCGAGCCCAGCTCGGTCGGAACGGCAATCGTGAAAGAGACCGCCGATTGCGCGTCGGTCAGGGTGGTGCGCTGGCCGAGATTCAGCGGCGTCACCGGCGAGACCGACGGACCTGGCGAGACCCGGTTCACGATCACGCCGCGCACATGGAAGAAGTGAGCGATGGCATCGCGCGTCGTGGGGTTGATCAGGGCGGCGGCACCCGCCAGCACGAGCACAACCACCGCGGCGATGGCCAGCCGCATTGGATCGCGCCAGAGAGGCAGGCGTCGAACCGGGGCCAGCGGCCGGGCGACGATCCGGCGGCGGACGGCCACCGCCAGGTTCGGCGTAGGCGGATATGGATAGGACGGGCCCAACTCGCGAAGCGCCCGTTCCAGCTCCACGTCCGTCAATCGCTGCGGGTCAGCCATTGACGGTGCCTCCCGACGGGAACCGGAAGTCGGCCGGCAACGCCGCCCGCAGCCGCGCAAGGGCCCGAGACAGCCGCGACTTCACCGTGCCTTTCGGGACCTTCAGCGCCTCCGCCATATCGGCCTCCGAAAAGTCGAAGAAGAGGCGGTAGGCAAGGATTAGGCGATCGTCATCCCGTAGCCGCCCGAGGGTCTCGACGAGGGTCGCCCGAAACTCATCTGCCTCGGCCGCCGCCTCAGGGGAAGGGGCCGCTTCCCCCGAGGCCTGGGCCCGATGGGCGCGCTCCGCCAGGGCAGTCCGGCGATGTGCCGCCATCCGACGGTTGCGCGCTTCGTTGGCGACGATCTGGCACAGCCACGGCTTGAACGGCGCGCCCGCGCGAAACCGGCCGAGCGCGTAGTAGGCGTTCACAAAAGCCTCCTGCGCGGCATCCTCCGCGTCGGCGGCGTCCCCGGTGACCTGGTAGGCGACCCGGTACGCCAGCTGTTGGTACTGCTGGACAAGTGCTTCATAGGCGTTGATATCGCCGGTTCGCGCGCGTTCGACGAGCGCTACATCGTCCAGTGGTCGGCCCTCCACGGATCGTTTGCTATCCCTTCATACCAGCCGACGAGGCCTATGGTTCCACTCAAGGCATGTCTGTCGCGCCGCCCCGGTAGCCTAGTTGAATGGCAATCGCCACGGGCCGCCAGTTCATCCTGATCGACGGCGACGACACGCTCTGGGAAAACAACGTCTACTTCGAGCAGGCGATTGAGGCTTTCATTGATTTCCTGGCTCACTCATCCCTGAGCCGGGACCAGGTTCGGGCCGCGCTCGATGAAGTCGAGCGAATCAACGTTCGCGTGCACGGCTACGGATCGGCCAGCTTCACGAAGAACCTCCGTGAGACTTACGAGCGGCTGGCCGAGCGCGACCTGCAACCTCAGGACATCGAGCACGTGCTGCAGCTTGGACAGCGGATCGCAAGCCAGCCGGTGCAACTCCTGCCCGAGGTGGCGGAGACGGTCCGCTACCTTGGAGGCCGGCACGACTTGATGCTGCTCACCAAGGGACACCCCGAAGAGCAGCGGCTGAAGATCGACCGATCAGGACTGGAGCCATTCTTCAACGCCACCGCGGTCGTTCACGAGAAAGCGGAAGAGACCTACCGGGCGATCGTCAAGGACCGGCAGCTGGATCCCGCCCGCACCTGGATGATCGGCAACTCACCCCGCTCCGACATCAACCCCGCGCTGGCCGCCGGCCTCAACGCGGTCTTCATTCCGCACGAACAGACCTGGCGCCTGGAACTGGAAGAGATCGTCCACGCCGACGGACGCCTCCTTACCTTGCGCGCCTTTGGAGAGCTGCGGGCGCACTTCTAGGAGGCCCCCACCCTGCCCCAGGTTAGGGTTATTGAAGCGAGAAAGTCGACTCGACCGGGACGCCGTTTCGGAGCGTGTTGAGGACGACACAGTATTTCTCGGCGCTCCGCAGCAGCCGCTCCGCCCGCTCACCCTTGACGTCCTGCGGGACAGTCACGCGAGTCGTGCAGCGGATGGCGGTCAGCCCAATCGGGTAGTCGCCCATGGCCAGGGTGCCGCGCGCATCCCAATCGGCTTC
>VBIS01000041.1:11958-15467 GCA_005880605.1 Chloroflexota bacterium | reverse complement strand
GGCGGGTCGTTCAAGCCTTCACGTAACGCTTTCAGGGTGAGCTGCAGGGCCTCCGCTAACGCCGGCTTCTCTCGCGAGAGATCGAGGTCGCCGAACGATGCCGCATGACGGCGCGGCATGATCCAGGTCTCGAACGGCGTGCGCGCCGCATAGGGCGCAAAGGCCACGAAGGCGTCGTTCTCGAACACGATGCGCGTACCGGCACGCAGCTCGTCGTCGAGGGTCCGGCAGAAGACGCAGCCACCCTGCTCCTGGTAGAAGCGCCGCCCACCCTGTAGCTCCTCGGTGAAGGCCGGCGGGATCAGGCTGATGGCGTAGAGCTGCGAATGGGGATGCTCGAGCGACGCGCCCGCCGGGCGACCATGGTTATAGAGGATCACCACATGCTCGAGATTCGGATCCTTGGCATGGTGACGATAGCGATCGACATAAGACTGGACGATCTCCTCGACCTGCCGCCTGGGCAGCAATGGCGTCGGCGCCAGGTGGTCGGGGCTGCTGATCAAGACCTCGCAGGCTCCAATCGCATCGCGCTGCCAGAAGCGACCCTCGCGCTGTTCCTGTCCATCGGGCTCGAGCCGGAATGCCGCATAGAGGTTGGGCACCACCCGCACCCACCAGCCTTCGCTATTGGGCTCACCGCCGGGCGCGCGGTAGGCGAGGACCTCCGGCGGCGTCATCGCCTCATGCCCGGGGCAGAAGGGGCACACATCGCGGGCCGCGACCGCCTCCTTGACTGCCTGGGTGAACGAATCGGGCCGCCTCGCGCGCTCGGTGGCGACGGCCACCCAGCGCCCCGTGATCAGATCCTGACGAAGCTGGGGCAGGGGCAAACTCCTGGAGAAGAACGCGAGAACGCAGAGTCCATTATGCCGTAAGGTTTATCGGCCATGATTCCTTGCAGGACCTTCAGCATTGTCGCCGCCGACCCCGTAGCCGGCGAGTGCGGCGTGGCTGTGGCATCGAAGTTCCTCTCGGTCGGCGCGGTTGTCCCCTGGGCGCGCGGCGGCGTGGGGGCGATCGCCACCCAGTCGTATGCCAATACGAGCTACGGGCCTATCGGGCTCGACCTGCTGGCGAAGGGACTGACGCCACAGGCGGCCGTCGATCGGCTGACGGCCGCCGATCCCTACTCGGCGAAACGCCAGGTCGGCGTCGTCGACATGGCGGGTCGTGCCGCGACCTTCAGCGGCCAGGAGTGTTTTCCCTGGTTTGGGGGCCTGACCGGCGACCACGTCGCGGTCCAGGGCAACATCCTGGTCGGCGAGGCTACGGTAACGGCGATGCTGCAAGCCTTCCAAACGACCACCGGGCCCCTGGCGGATCGTCTGCTCGCCGCGTTGAAGGCAGGGGATCGCGCCGGTGGCGACCGCCGGGGAAAGCAGTCCGCCGCCCTGCTGGTCGTCAAGCCGGCCGGCGGATACGGCGGCCTCAATGACCGCTACCTCGACCTGCGAATCGACGACCACCCCCATCCCGTCGACGAGCTCGAGCGGCTTACCCTGGGGTATGAACCGGGCCGCGACGGCCAGGCATGGGACGAGGGGGATCGCAAGGCCTTCACCGCCTTCTCGGAGATGGAGAATCTCGAGGACCGGCTCCGCGTCGACGGGCGCACCGATCGCCAGGTCCTCGCCTACTTCCGGGAGAAACTCACCTCATACTCCGCTCCCCCTGTGGGTGAGGGTCAGGGTGGGGGCTCCGCGTAGGTTAGGCGGGCCCCGACCCGGCGGAAGCCAAGGCCTTCGTACAGCGCCTCCGCGCCGGGATTTTCCGCGTCGAGGAAGACCAGGCTGCCCCCCTCGTCGAAGAGCCCTTCGACCAGCGCGCTGCAGATGGTCGCCGCCACGCCCCGACGTCGAAACGGCGGGTCGGTGACCACTCCGTAGAGCTCGGCCACCCCTTCGACCGTCCCCAGCGAGGCACGGCCGGCAATTCGGCCATCCAGCTCCCCGACGGCGCGCCGCGTCGACCCGTGCCGCGGATCAATCTCCAGAAACCGGACCACCACCGACGGGGCGGTAAAGGGTCGAAACTCCTGCGGCTCGCAGGCCATCAAGGGATTGCGCGACTCGAGGGTGAGCCCGGCCCGCTCCAGCGCCGAGCCAAGCTCGGGCCAGGTTTCCTCGTTGAACTCCAGGCGCAGCGGTTCGCGGCGGGCCCGGTAGAGCGACCGAAGCGCGCCGATCGCCGTCGGCAGCCGCTCGTCGAGGGGATCGACCGGCAGCGCGTAGTTGAAGCCGACCAGTTCGCCAGCTCGTCCGGGAATGGCGCGAAAGGGTCCGATCACCTCAACCGGCACCTCCGTGGCGGCCTTCTCGAGGAGGGCGAGCTCCCATCGTTGAAGCCGGTCGATGCTTCTGGTCGGCGCCGGGTTGGGGGCCAGCGCTCAGACCGACGGCAGGTGGGTTTCCGTCGCCGACCGGGCGCTCAGCTCGCCGGCGAAATGGCAGGCGGCCACCTGCCCGGGCCGTCCGTGCGCGACCAGGGGCGGCTCGACTTCGGAGCATACCCCGGGGGCGCGCGCGATCGGGCAGCGGGTGTGAAAGCGACAGCCGCTCGGCGGATTGACCGGCGAGGGAATCTCGCCCTTGAGCGGGATCGGCTCGCGGTTGGCCTCGCGGCGCGGATCCGGGACCGGGATGGAGCTGAGCAGGGCACTGGTGTAGGGGTGTTGCGGACGGTCGTAGATATCCATCCGGTCGGCGATCTCCACGATCTTCCCCAGGTACATGACGGCGATCCGGTTCGAGATATGCCGGACCACGGCGAGGTCGTGCGCGATGAAGAGATAGGTGAGGTTGAACTCTCGCTGCAGGTCCTGGAGCAGGTTGATGATCTGTGCCTGGATCGAGACGTCGAGCGCCGAGACCGGCTCGTCGCAGACGATCAGCGACGGGTTCAGCGCCAGCGCCTTGGCGATGCCGATGCGCTGCCGCTGGCCGCCCGAGAACTCGTGCGGGTAGCGGTTGGTGAAGTTCGGGTTCAGGCCGACGACCCGCAGCAGCTCCTGGATGCGCAATTGCCGCTGGCGGCCGCGCGCCAGCCCGTAGTTGTCGAGCGGTTCGGCGATGATCTCGCCCACCGTCATGCGCGGGTCGAGCGAGGCGAACGGGTCCTGGAAGATGATCTGCAGTTGCCGGCGGATCTGTCGCAACTTGCCACCCCGCAGCTTGGTCACGTCCTTCCCCTCGAACAAGACGCTCCCCCCGCTGGCCAGGTGCAGGGCGGTGATCACCCGGCCCAAGGTCGATTTGCCGCTCCCGGACTCTCCCACCAGGCCAAGCGTTTCGCCCCGTCGAATCTCGAAGCTGACCCCGTCGACGGCGCGGACCGCCGCGCCGCCCAGTCCGCCTACCGGGAAATGCTTGTAGACGTTCTCCACCCGCAGGATGACGGGGTCGACGCGGCGCTCGGTCGAGGGACGGGCCTCGGCCGCCTTCACCCGGATCCGGCCTGCTTGAGGTCGGTCGCCGCCTCGTGCGACACTTCTCCCGCCTTAGTCTCCT
>VBIS01000041.1:0-11791 GCA_005880605.1 Chloroflexota bacterium | reverse complement strand
GCGTACATCACGATGATCCGCTGGCAGAGGCTGGCGACCAGAGCCATGTTGTGCGTGATCAGAATGATGGCGGCTCCCACCTCGCGATTGAGCTGCTTGAGCAGCTGGATGATCTGCGCCTGCACGGTGACGTCGAGGGCGGTGGTGGGTTCGTCGGCGATCAGCAATTCCGGTTCGTTGGACAGGCCCATCGCGATCATGGCCCGCTGCCGCATGCCCCCCGAGAACTGGTGCGGGTAATCCTTTGCGCGCTGCGCCGCCTCGGGGATCCGCACTTGCTGGAGGAGCGGGACGACGCGATCCTGCGCCTCCCTCTTGGAGAAGCGCTCGTGGGCACTCATCGCCTCGTCGATCTGGACCCCGACCCTGGTCACCGGGTTGAGTGAGGTCATCGGGTCCTGGAAGATCATGGCGACGTCGTTGCCGCGGAATTCACGGACGTCTTCGTCGTTCATCTGGACGACGTCCTGGTCTTTGAAGATGATCCGCCCTGAGACGATCCGGCCCGGGTCCGGCACCAGCCGCAGGATCGAAAAGGCGGTCATGGTCTTGCCCGAGCCCGACTCCCCAACGATGCCGACGGTCTCCCCCCGGCCGACGTCGAAGCTGATCCCGTCTACCGCATGGACGATTCCCCGTGAGGTGAAGAACTGGGTGCGCAGGTCCTCGACACGCAACAGACGCGCTGCCACAGCGCTATCTTCGCATTCGGGGATCGATTGCGTCTCTCAGTCCATCTCCGATGAAACTGAACGACAGCATGGTGATGGCCAGCGCCAGTGCCGGGACCAACACCTGGTGCGGGTAGGCGAAGATGGCCTGGTAGCCATCCTGGATCATGATGCCCCAGCTCGGCGTGGGCGGCGGGATGCCTACCCCCAGGTAGCTCAAGGTCGCCTCGAGGAAGATGGCCCGGGGGATGCCGAAGGTCAGGCTGACGATGATCGGCCCGAGGGTGTTGGGCAACAGGTGGCGGAGGATGATCTTCGAGGGACCGCTTCCGGCCGCCCGCGCGCCCTCGACAAATTCCTTCTCCTTCAGCGAGAGCACCTGCCCGCGAATTAGCCGAGCCAGGTCCACCCAACCGATGATCCCGATCGCGCCGAAAATGACGAACAGGCTGGGCTTGAAGACGGCGACCACGACCAGCAGGAAGAGCAGGTCGGGGAACGCGTACCAGATATCGACGAACCGCATCAGCAGGTTATCCACCCGGCCTCCGAGGTAGCCGGACACCAGGCCAATGGTCCCGCCAATCAACAGATAGATCACTTGAACGGTCAGCCCGATCGCGAGGGAGATGCGGGCACCGAACATCACCCGGCTGAGCAGATCCCGGCCAAGGTAATCGGTCCCGAGCAGGTGCTGCAGGCTGAAGCTCGCATACGAGTTAGCCACGTTCTGCTTCAGCGGGTCCGCGATCAGGTGAAGGGTCACCAGCAGCGGCGCCAGCAGGGCGTCAAGGACGAGGAGACAAACGAAGATCAGCCCGCCCACCGCGATCGGGTTTCGGCGGAAGCGCTGCCAGGCGTCCTGCCAGAGCCCGATCTGCTCCGGATTTTCCCAATCGATTTGCTCCAGCGAGACGGTGGCGGCGGCCATCAGCCGAGCCTGACGCGCGGATCGATCGCGGTGTAGAGAAGGTCGACGACCAGGTTGGCCAGCGCCACGACCACCGAAAACAGGATCGTCGTGGCCAGGATCATGGGGTAATCACGCGAGCCGACGGCGATCACGAAGGCGCGGCCGATCCCCGGGATATTGAACACACTCTCGACAATGACCGACCCGGTGATCAGGACCGCGAAGGTCGGCCCCAGGGCCGACACCACGGGGATCAGCGAGTTCTTCAACACATGCTTGGTGACGACCAGGCGCTCGCGCAGGCCTTTTGCCCAGGCGGTGCGGACGAAGTCCTGGCGGAGCACCTCGAGCGTGCTCGCCCGTGTGAGTCTGGCGATAAAGGCAATCGGTAACGTCGACAAGGTCACGACCGGCATGATCAGGTGTTGGTCAAGGGCGAAGTCGCCCGTGGGAAGCGAGAAGTTCCCGCCCGTCACGCGGTAGAGCGTCACCGAGAAGATGATGATCAGGATGATGCCGAGCACGAACGCCGGCGTCGAGGCGCCGACCGTGCTGAAACCGACGACGATGTAGTCGACCCAGGTGTTCTGCCGGAGTGCGGCGACGACGCCGATCCCGATCCCAAAGACCACGATCATCAGGAAGGCAAGGGCGCCGATGACCGCGGTTGGGGGCCAGCTCTTCAGGATCAGGCTGCTGACCGGCTGGTCCTCGTACTGGAACGAGAGACCGAAGTCGAAATGCACCACATTCACCAGGTAGCGCAGGTACTGGACGAAAAACGGATCGCTTAGCCCGTACTTCGCGTTCAGGTTGCGAACGACCGCCGCCGAGAGTTGCTTTCCTTCCCGGTCCCACGGACTGCCGGGGGCGAGGTGCATCAGCACGAAGGTGATCGTGATGACGAAGAAGAGGACGGGGACCAACCACAGGATCCGACGGACGATGTACAGCCCGAGGCTGGCCCCTCGGCCCCGCGGAATCTTGAAGGAGATGAGGGCGCCCCGCGGCGGGGCGCCCTGTGCTACTGCCAAGAGGTATCTCTAGTGCTGGGCGATCGAGACCTTACCCCAGAACCAGTCGCCAACGTCTTCGAAGTCTTGCGCGGTCGTCGTCAGACCCTGGACGTACGGCTTGACGAGGAACATGTAGTTGCGCTGGTAGAGGAAGCCGCCGCCTGCGTCGTCGATGAGAAGCTTCTGCGCCTGATCGTAGTCGTCCTGGCGCTTCTTCGCGTCCGACTCGGTGTCGGCCTTCTTGACGAGCGCGTCGTAGGCCGGGTTGCTGTAGCCGCCGAAGACGTTGCCGCTACCGGTCATCCAGATGTCGAACCAGTCCTGGTCGTCCGGGTAGTCGGCGCCCCAGCCGCCCACGTAGAGGCTGTAGTTGTGGGCCCGCAGCCGGGTCGTGACCGTCTTGCTGTCGATAACCACCTGGTTGACCTTGACGCCCAGGTTGGTCTGCAGCTGGTCGGCGATGAACTCGCCGATCTGCTTGTTGGCGGTGATATTGCGGATCAGGAAGTCGATCGTGATCTTGCTCGGATCACCGACTGCCTGGGTCAGCATGGTCTTGGCGGCCGCCGGATCGAAGTCCTGGCTCTTGCCGAGGTCAGGCCGGTAGCCGTTCATGCCCTTGGGAATGAAGAAGGTGGCCGGTTGCGACCGTCCCTTCAGCACATTGGTCGTCAGCGCGTTGCGGTCGACGGCCTTCGAGAAGGCGAGGCGGGCCTGCTTGTTGTCGAAGGGCGCCTTGCGGGTGTTGAAGTCCATCCAGAACAGGGTCAGCTGCGGGACGAACTTGATCTCGTTCTTGAGCTTGGGATCGTTCTTGACCAGGTCGGTGTTGGCCAACGGGACGTTGACCTCATCCAGTTCGCCGTTCAGATACTTCGCATAGGCCTGGTTGTCGTCCGAGATCTCGTAGTTGATGATCTTGGTGACGGTCGGCTGACCGCCCCAGTAATTGGTATTGGGGACGAGCGTGATGTGGTCCTTCGAGACCAGCTCGGACACCTTGTACTGGCCGTTCGTGATCAGCGAGGTCGGCGAGGTCGACCACTTGTCGGAGCCGTACTGGTCGACCACGTCCTTGCGAACGGGGGCCGACATCCAGAGGCTGGCGATCCATTTGAAGAAGGGCGACGGCGCCTGCAGCTTGACGACGAAGGTGCTGGCATCCGGCGCTGAGAGTCCAAGCCCGCTCAGGAAGGCGGGAATCTTGGCGGCGTCCTTGACCGCGTCGAGGCTGCCGTAATCCGCGGCACCCGCGATCGTGCCATCGAAGAAGGGGTCGGCGTACGGCGCCGCCAGGCGCGGGTCGAGGATCCGCTGCCAGGCGTAAACGAAGTCGGCGCCGGTCACCGGCTTGCCATCGCTCCACTTGGCGTTCGAGCGAATCTTGAAGGTCCAGGTCAACCCATCGGACGAGACGCTATAGCTCGCGGCCGTCGCCGGGGCGGCATCGGAAAGGTCCGGCTTGATCTTCAGCAGGGCCTCGCTGATCGACGCGCCGACGGCGCCCTCATAGCTGTACTGCTCCTGCCCCGGGTCGAGGCTGTTCGGCTCGGTCACGATGTTGACCCGGAGCGTCTGATCCTTCGCCAGGTTGCTCGTGGTCGGGGAAGAGGTTCCGCACGCAGCCACCAGCAGTCCGACCACCGTTACAAGTGCCGGTACCCGAAGCCATCGGAATCGAGCGACTGAATCGTCCATATACGTCAATTACCTCCCTTCCAGGGCTTGATGTATCGGCGTTTTCGAGCGGTCTTTAAAGCCGAATCGCCGTAATCATGACCTACCTGATGTCAAGACATCAAGAAAATGGTCCAAATATTAAGGTCTATTAGACCGAGCGCCTCTTGCGGTATCGCCGGCCGGCTACCAGCCGTACGGGCCGGCCGCGGCGGCGGAGTACTCGCGAGCCTCGCCGTGGTTGACGATCGCCGCCCGGTAAAGGCGGACGTACTTCTCGGCGGAGTTCGCCCAGCTGACATCGGTCGCCATCGCATTGGCCTGGAGGCGTTGCCAGAGCTGTGGCTGGCGGAAGGTTTCCAGCGCCCGCACCACCTGGGCATAGAGGTCCCAGTGGTCGTAGGCGCTGAAGACGAAGCCGTTACCGGTCTGCCGGACCGGGTCCCAATCATCGATGGTGTCGGCAAGGCCACCGGTGGCGCGCACGATCGGGATGGTCCCGTACCGCAGGCTGATCAGCTGGCCGAGCCCGCAGGGCTCGAACCGCGACGGCATCAAGAACATGTCGGAGCCGGCGTAGATGTGCTGCGCCAGCACCGGCTTGAAGCCGATGGTGGCGGACACCTTTTGCGGGTTGTCGCGAGCGGCAGCACGGAGCATCTCCTCGTAGCGTGAGTCACCGGCACCGAGCACGACAAGCTGGAGATTCAGCCGCATCAGGCCCCACATGATGTTCGCGATCAGGTCGAGCCCCTTCTGGTCGTAGAGCCGTGAGATCAGGCCGATCACTGGAATCGCCGGGTCCTGGGGTAAGCCGACCTCCTTCTGGAGGGCCAGCTTGTTCTCGACCTTCCGGGCGACACTGCCCGCGTCATAGCGGGTGGCGATCGAGGGGTCGAGCGACGGGTTGAAGACCTCGTAATCGATGCCGTTGATGATCCCGTGCAGCTTGCTGCGAAAGGACCGCAGCAGCGGGTCCATCTTTTCGCCGTATTCCGGCGTGAGGATCTCTTCCGCATAGCGATTGCTGACGGTGTTGACGACATCCGAGAAGTAGAGGCCACGACCGAGCAGGTTGACGATGTCGTCGAGCCCGGGCATGCCGGGCTTGATCAGCCCCCATTGTTCGAGATCGGCCAGGTGAAGGGTGCCGTAGCCGAAGACTCCCTGAAAAGCGAGGTTATGGATGGTGAGGCAGGTCGCGACATCGGCGAAAAACGCGTCGCCGGCATAGAGCCGGGCCAGCATATTGGGGATCACCGCGGTGTGCCAGTCGTTGACGTGGATCACATCGGGTTGAAAATCGAGCGGCCGCAGCATTTCGAGCGCGGCGCGGCTGAAATAGATGAAGCGCGCGTCGTCATCCCAGAACCCGTACATGCCTTCCCGGCCGAAGAATTGCGGGTTGTCGATGAAATAGATCGGCACATCGCCGCCGATCCGTCCCTCGAGCACGTCGGCATTGACCGGCTGATGAGCCAGCGGGACACCGAGGTTGGTCACGACCTTGCGCAGTCCGTATTTGTCGACGTCGATGCTGCCGTAGCGTGGCATCACGACCCGAACGTCGTGCCCCATCGCCCGCAGTGCCTTGGGCAACGCCCCCGCGACATCGGCCAGCCCGCCCACCTTGGCAAAGGGCGCGACCTCGGCCGACACCACCAGGATCTTCAGCGACCGGCCCGACCCTCCGTTCGAGACATCGCCGGGCACCCGGACCGCGATCGATCCGGTTGGCGGCAGCTGTTCGACCGGTTCGCCGTCCTGATGGGCGAGCGCCACCATGTGGAGGGTATCACCCGGGTCGTGGCCGAGGGCATGGAACGGTACCGCGAATGCGATCACCTCACCCCCACTGGCGCTACCGGTCCAGCGCGGCTGCCGACCATTCGGGGCCAGGTCGCGAAGCTCGAGCTCGAGGTCGCTCTCCCTTCGCTGTACCTCGAGTCGGAAGGCCGGCTCGAAGCCAAAGTCGGTCGCCGCGGGCCGAGTCGAGGCCGCACTCCCGGAAAAGAACATCTCCAGCTTCAGCGTCGGCGTGACCCCGCGGTCGAGGAGGTCGAAGCGCAAATAGAGGTTGCGATCGTCGTGGCCGAACCAGATCCGCCGGACGGCGCCGCGCGGCGGATGCATGGCGCCGAAGAGCGCTGTGACGTCGACATAGCCCCCGGCGTTCCATTCGTCCTGGTCGACCCCACCGTTGAGCTTGGGGCTGATCTTCCGATCGGGCCGCTTGGTGGCCGACCCCTCCGCGGCGGTAACGATCGGCTGGTAGAGGCGGGCGGGTGGGCGCTCACCCAGCGAGATATAGATGTTGCGCAGGTGCAGCCGAAAGAGGTTGTCCCAGATCTGGTCCATGCCGGAATCGTGCGATCGGCCAAACCACCAGAACCAGTCGCTTCCCTCCGCGATCAACGCCTCCCGGCTCGCCGCCGCGAGCTGCTCCTGGCGCGCGGCGTCGCGCTCGCGCTCGCGCTCGCTGAGGAGATTGCGGGCATCGGCCAGCAGGTCCCAGGCGGCGTTGTGTTCCTGGTCACCGATCCAGGTGTCGAAGGAGGCGTTGATCCAGGACCCCGGATGAATGCGCGACAGCGAGCGGTCCGCCGGGAACTCCGAGAGAAACTCCGAGACCGTCACGGTCTTCAGCTCGGGCTCGCGGCTCAAGCGTGCGTACAGCGAACGCAGGAACAGGTTTCCGTTCGCCTCGTAGAAATCCCAGCAATTTTCACCGTCGAGAGCGACCACGGCGAGGAAGGGACTGTCCTTCTGGCGCTGCCCGATGGCCTTCAGCCGATCGACCAGGTCCTTGGCCGCCTCGTCGGCGGGCGAATTCTGGTACTCGAAGCCGATGGCATTGGACAGCCGCCCATCGCGGAACAGCAGGTGGATGGGCGAAGCGCCCGCCTGCACGCGATAGGGGCCATAGAGCACGTCCGGTTGCATCACCTGTCCCTCGCCGTCTCTGTCGATCGAGCTCCCGAGCGACCGGGCCAGGATGGCTTCATCGCTGAGCATCCACTCGATCCCCTGGTCGGCAGCGAGCCGCACGACGTCCTCAGAGATTGCCTGTTCCGGCGGCCACAGCCCGCGGGGCCGTATGCCGAAGCTTCGCGTATGGGACTCGACGCCCCGGCGTAGCTGTTCGGCGGCATCGTCCGGATGCGTAAACGGCTGGCGCGGCATCGCCAGGTCCGGTCGGGCCACCCGCGCGATACCGACGTCGGCGATCAGCGGCAGGATCGGATGGTAGGTGGGGCTGGTGATCAGTTCCGCCTGGCCACGTTCCTGGACCTCGCGATAGGTGGGTAGCACCTTGCGCAGCAGCTCGAGCTGCGCCTTGAAGATCGGCTCCTTGTCGGCCTCCGCGAAGTCACGGCCCTTCCTGACCAGTTCGGCGATGACGGAATCGCGCTCGATCACCTCGGGGCCGATCCAGGAAAGGTTGAACCAGACCTGCAGGTCGCGCAGCTCGGCATCGCTGAAGAGCCGCGCCAGCTCAAGGGAACCGCGCGGCCACGATTGCTCCCGCTTTCGCACCAACTCGGCGTACCGCGGGTACTCCCGGACACGACGGATCTGGCTCGACTCCGTCATCCAACGCGCGACGAAGGCGCGCTCATCGACACTGAGCTCCGATACGGGACGGCGGGCTAGCTCGAGGTAGACATCGGATGAGCCGCCGTCCGCATAGTCCTGCACCTGGGCGACCAGCGCCGGCACCAGGTTGAAGGTCTGCTTGATGGCCGGGTAGTCGGCGAGCAGCGCCGGCATCTTGTGGTAGTCCTTGGCACAGCGCAACCGGACCCAGGGGAGGAGGAACTGGTTTTGGAGGTCATCCTTGTAATACGGCTGGTGCATGTGCCAGACAAACGCCACATGCAGGGGTCGCGTCACGATGGAAGAGTCTAGCTAACCAACCGCTTTTTTCAGCGGTTCGGGCAGCACCATGTTGTAGACGTAAAAGAGACGCGGCGAGTACTCGACCGTGACGCGATCGCCCGGACTCAGGCGCTCGAAGATCGCGCGCTTGACCCGGAAGGAGTCCGCCCACAACCGTTTGGCCATCGCCTTGTCGCCCGCCTGTACGGCGATCCGATAGCTCCGACCGAAGACGCCGGCGTCACGCCGCATCCCAACGACCAGGCCGACCATCGAGGAGCGTCGGGCGATCAGGTCGAGGGTGGCGCGGATCATCACGGACAGGCCCAGCGGGACCAGCACGGTGGAGACGGCGATGGTGAAAATCATCAGCGTCGTCGCCACGGAGTTGACCGGATGGACAACCGAGTCGAACAGCCGCGGACCAAGCGCGGCCGCCGCCGCGCAGCCGAGCGCCACCGAGGCCAGGCCGCCGATGGCGGCAAGGCGAGGGGACTCGCCGTGGCTGATCGACCACAGGTGCCACCTCACGCGCGGCCGCATCGGCCGGCCGTCGGGGCCGACCGCGATCATCAGGTGTCCCCAGGGCAGCGCGCCGTGCGCCAGGCGCAGGATCAACAGTGAGCCCAGCGCCACGGCGACCAGTGACAGATCGATGATGGCGGGCAAGGTAGGCACGGGCAAGGAAGGCACCCTGCGGTATAACCGGCAGGCCCAGCCGACCTTGCAGCGGTCGAATACGGATCGTATTCGGTATTTCCCCTCCCCCTCTGGGGGAGGGCAGGGTGGGGGCTACGGGGTCCGGGCGCTCACGAACTGGCGGACCTTGTCCCGCAGCCTGGGCAACGGGTCGGTCTTCAGGAAGTACTCGTCGCAGCCGGCCCGCTTGGCTTCCTCCGGGGTCGCCATCCCGGCGGTGTAGACGATGACCCTGATGCCGGCGGAGTACTCACTGGAGCGGATCTTCCGGCATAACTGCAGGCCGTCGAGGCCGGGCATCTGGATGTCGGCTACCACCACCGACGGCTGCAACTCCATGCACAGCCGCCAGGCTTCGTCGCCGTCCTTGGCCTCCATCACCTCATGGCCATCCAGCTCGAGGAGGGTCCGCAACATGGTGCGCACGTCCTGGTCGTCGTCGGCCACCACGACGGGTGGAAAATCGCTGCCCGGAAGAGACGCGGGGACACCACTCAACGGAGTCCCCTCCTCATCATTCCGTTCGAAGTCTATGTCTGATGAGTATCAGCGGGCAAGGATTGGGCGTATCCCGGTTTTGCGCGAGTCGCGTTGTGCCTTAGCCGGTAACCGCACGCGGCCGTTTCAGCCTCAGGCGTACTCGTCCATGGCGCGCAGGAAGTTGACGTAGACACGCTGCTGCTCACGGAGGATGCCCAGGCCGCCCAGCTCCCACCACTCGTCCGGTGTGAAGTAGGCGGAGACCTCCGCCTGGCTGCCGCTCTTGGAAAACCACTGGATCAGGTGCAGGTTGTCGGACTGCAGCAGCCACATGGCGATGTCCATCAGATGGGGGTGCTTGGTCAGCTTCGCCTTGTTGTAGATGTGGTGCATCAGGCGGAAGATGCCCTGCTGGGCCTCGTTGCCGAGGAAGAAATCCATGCCGCCGTCACCCGCCCAGGTACAGCCGTACTCGGGCAGCGGCATCTCGTGGGCATCCTTGAAGGTGGCGATCGCCTCCGACGGGGTCAGGTACTTCATCTTGTTCTTGACCAGGTCGTCGTGAAGCGCGTGCATGAAGGGGAAGATGCCAGAGTCGGCGCGGTGGTGCTCGCCGAAGGTCTCGAAGTCCCAGGCGAGAAAGACGAACTCCCCCATGGCGGCGCGCAGCCAGTTGCCGTAGGTGTCGGCCATCAGCGGCCAGCCGTTCCACTCGCGGTTGCTGAAGCGGTAGCCGACGTCGTCGCTGAGCTCGAAGTGCCGGGTCAGGAGCCGCATCTCTTCATTGGGGTAGCGGTAAAGGTGGGTGGGCTCGCGCCAGCCCATCACCCAGGGCCGGCCGTCCATGACGGCCCCCTTGAAGCCGCTCGCCTGCAGCTGGAAGTAGACATCGTTCGACATGAACATCTCGGTGGTGTCGGTGACGGCGATCGGCTTCTGGAACGTCTCCTCGAGCTGCGCCTTACCCCACGCCATCCGCTGCGCGAAGGCCGCGATGTCCAGATAGAAGATGAAGGAGTGGTAGGGCTCGACGTCCACCAGCTCGACGTTCTCGTGACTGACCAGCTTCTGAAAGCCCGCCAGCACGTCGGGGCCGAAGCGCCGCATCTGGACGAGGAACGAGACCGAGAAGCCGAGCGAGATCTTCATGCCCTTTTCGACCAGCGACTGGAAGAGTTCGGTCGCCGGCCGGTAGCAGTACTTCGCCACCTTGTCGAAGTACCGCCGGTCCATCTGATCATCGAAGATCAGCGCGTCCATCTTCTCCGGCGGGGTGCCGCGCGGGATCAGCGGCGCCGGCAGGCGGATGCGCCGGGGCTGGTGGGCAACCATGTAGATGACGAGCGAATTGGGCACTGGGCCTTATCCTCTCAAAGCGGTGCTTCCTCGGGCGGTGCCATCGGGCCGGTGTCCTGCACCTTGAGCCCCTGCTTGAGAGCGACGAACTCCAGGCGCTGCAGCAGGATGTCGATGACGCGCTGCCAGGTGTAGTCACGCGCCGTCCGCTGCGCCGCGATCCGCAAGTTACGCGCCACCTCCGGGCGGGCCGCCAGATTGGTGACATAAGCGACGATCTCGGCCGCGTCCTCGGTCTCGATCACAATCGCGTTCTTGAACGGTTGGGCATATTCCTCACCGGTCGCCCCCACGAAGGCGACGCCGCCGGAGGCCATCGCCTCCAGGCCGACGAGGCCGAACGGCTCGTGCCCGCTGTTGGCCAGGGTCGCGGTGGCGGAGGCGTAGAGCACGGGCAGTAAGTCGTCCGGAAGGAAGGCCGTGACGTTCCAGATGTCGGCATCGGCGTTTTCCTTGAGCGCGCTCGCCAAGCCGGCAACGTCCTCGATCCGGGAGGAGAGCGGCACCACGTGAAGGCCGCGTTGCCTGGCGAAGTCCAGCACCTCGCCACCGAACGGCTCCAGCCCGCCCCGCATTAGCAGCCGGGCGCCAACGCCACGCTCCTTCAACTGGGCCAGCGCGGCGATTGCCTGGTGCCAGCGCTTGTCGGGACTGAAACGCCCGATTTTGAAGAGAAAAGCCGGGACGCCTGCGGCGGCGCGAACCGCACGCACCTGGGCCTGGCTGACACGCGCCATCATCGAGCCTGGGATGCCGTTGGGCACCACGATCGGGTTCACGCCCCAGCGCCACATGATGTGTTTCATGTAGCGGCTCACCGTCATTAGGGTCGTGACGAAGCCGAGCTGTCCCCAGTTGATGCGATTGAACGAGAAGTGGTTGTTCGCGTTCCACAACAACAGGCAGCGGTCGCGGAGCCCAGCGAAGTAGAGCGCGTCCGAGATCAGCGACATGGCATGCGCGATGTGCCACTCCTCGCCCAGCACCACCACCGTATTGCCGCGCTCGATGGCGGGCCGGATGAAGTCTTTGACCAGGGCGTTCGGCAGGCTGCGGTTGAGATCCGCCACCTTGTCGTCCTCGCCGTCGTAGACGCCAAC
>VBIS01000040.1 GCA_005880605.1 Chloroflexota bacterium | reverse complement strand
TTGCTTCCCTCGTATGGACCAATCACCCGCTGGTCGGCCAGCTGGTCGACGATCCGCGCCGCCCGCGTGTAGCCGACGTTGAGCTTGCGCTGCAGCAAAGAGACCGAGGCGCGGCCTTCGGTGGCAACCACGTGCGCCCCCTTGGCAAAGAGCGGATCTCGCTTCATGCCTTCCTTGACCCAGGAGACGGTCGCCTCGACGTTGAAGATCTCCTCCTGGTACTGCGGCTTTCCCTGCGCCTTCCAGAAGTCGATGATCGCCTTCATCTCGCGGTCCGAAACGAACACGCCCTGCAAGCGGGTGGCCCTGCCCGCCTCGACCGGCAGGTAGAGCATGTCGCCGCGCCCGAGCAGCTTCTCCGCCCCGGTCTCATCGAGGATGACCCGCGAGTCGATGCTCGAGCTGACCGCAAACGCGATCCTCGATGGGATGTTGGCCTTGATCAGGCCAGTGATGATGTCGGCGGAAGGGCGCTGCGTCGCGACCAGCAGATGGATCCCGACGGCGCGGGCCAGCTGGGCGATGCGACAGATCAGCTCCTCGATCTCTCCCGCGGCCACCATCATCAGGTCGGCCAACTCGTCGATGACGATCACGATGTAAGGCAGAGGATTCAATCCCATGTCCGGCGCCCGTCCGTTGAAGTCGGCGATGTTGCGGACGGTGTGGCTGGCGAACAGTTTGTAGCGCGTCTCCATCTCGGCCACCGCCCAGCGCAAGGCCGAGGTCGCGTGGTCCGATTCCGTCACCACCGGCACCAGCAGATGCGGCATGTCCTGGAACATCGAGAACTCAACGCGCTTGGGGTCGATCAGGATGTATTTCAGTTCCTCGGGGGATGCCTGGAACAGCATGCCGGCGATCAGCGCATTGATGCAGACGCTCTTGCCCGAGCCGGTCGCGCCGGCGATCAAGAGATGCGGCATCCGGGTGAGGTCGCCGACCACCGTATTGCCGGAGACATCGGTGCCGATGGCAAGCGACAGTAGGGTCTTGTCGTTCTGGAAGGTTGGCGTCTGGATGATCTCCCGCAGCGTCACCAGGCTGGTCGCCTTGTTGGGGACCTCGATGCCCAGCGCCGGCTTGCCAGGGATCGGGGCCTGGATCCGAATGGCCGCGGAGAGCGCGAGCGCCAGATCGTTCTGAAGCGCGGTGATCTTGCGAACCGGCACGCCATGGCCGGGCTGCAGCTCGTACTGCGTGACCGATGGACCGGAGTTGACGCCGATGACCGTCGCCTCGACATCGAAGCTGCCCAGCGTCTGCTCGATCAGCTTGATGTTGGCCTTGATCTCGTCGTGCAGCCGTTCCTTGCGGACAGTCACGGTGTCGAGCAGGGTCAGGTCGGGTTTCATCCAGACCCGCTGGATCTCATCTTCCGCGAGGGCGGGTGCGGCCTCGTCGCTACTGGGGACGACCGTCAACACGGGCTCGGCGGCGATGGTCTTTTTCCGGGGCGACTCCGGCGTAGGCTCCTCCTCGATTGGCTCCCGCAGAGCTGCCACGGCGGATTCGAGCTCCGGCGACGGAGGCAGCGGGACGGTTGGCCTGGTTTGCGCGGCAACGCCGTTGATCGGCACGAGAACGGGTTCAGCAGCCTCTGATCGAACGACCTGGTTGCGCGGATTCCACGCCTCCGCCGGTTTCCTCTCCTTGGTCGCCGGCTTTGGCTCCGGTCGGTTCTCGAGGTAATGCTCACGCAGGGCGCCGACCGTCCCGCGAATCGAGATGTCGAAGGCCAAGACCAAACCACCGAGGAAAACGGCGCTCAAGATGAGGATGCTGCCCGCCGTTCCGGCGAGACTCCGAAGGGCCTCGCCTTCGGTCCGCCCGACCGCCCCGCCCGTGCCGCCGGCCGAAAGATGAGCGAGACCGAGCGACGTGACGAGCAGGAGGGCGATGCCCAGGCCGCGCCCCCAGGTCATGGTCTCGATCCAGGGCATCAGCAGTTCGCCTCCCGCGGCGACGGCCGCCAGGATGACGAACACGACACCCACACCAAACAGGCCGAGCAGTCCACCGCGCAGCGCGTGCATCGCCGATCCACTCGTCTGGAGCGCGACCGCCAGGACGAGCAGGCCGGCCACCAACAGGAAGCCGATCCCGGCAAGCTCGCGCTGCTGGGACTTTGGCACTTCCAGCTTCGGCAGACGGGGCGCCTTGATCCGAAAACGCTGCCGCGAGGCCGAACGCTTGGGGCGCGCGATCCGCTTCCGCCGGGTTCTCACACTGGCTGGGTGGCTGCGACGTCTGCTGTGACGAATGGCAGCATTCTACCGGCTATTCAGGTTGCCGACTAGGGGGTCATAAAGGGTATAAGGGAGCTATGGCTAAGCAGGATCAAGACCCCAACGACGACCTCAATACGCAAGGCATCCCCGATCTCGATGCCGCGCCGGGCCCTCGGGGCCGCGCCCGCAACACGACGCTGTCCGAGGACGAAGACCTCGATTCCGAAGGTCAACCGGACCTGATCGGCGCGCTGCCCCAGAAGGAGATCACCGGCGACGCTCAGGAAGGCGAGGTCCCGCCGCGCGACTACAAGCAAGCGCCGGATGACTATTACCACCAGGACACCCTCGACGAGCGGCTCCGCGAGGAAGTTCCTGACCGCATCAAGGCGGACCAGGAAGAGGTTCGCCTCTTGGACGACGAGTTTGAAGACGGCGGCGGCGAACTGCGTTCCGAGAAGGGCGATGAAGGCGGCTACCCCAGCGCAGAGGAAGCCGCCATGCATATCGTCGACGAGGCGCCCGGAGCCGTCAACAAGAAAATCGACAGCTATACGGGCGACCCGGTCGAAGACCTCGAATTTCGCGACGAGCCGTAGACAAGTCGCGACGACCGCCTGATCGCGTCCGTTGTTCGGTCCGAGGCCGTGGTCGTGCCGCCCAAACGACTCGCCAGCTCCAGGAAGGCGCTCGGTTTAATGCCGCGCCGCTACGCCCGGGCGGCTGGCAAGTAGATCGAGCAGCCGTGTCGCCGAGAGGCCCGGATAGGCTAGGTGGATGTCGGTTGCATCGAAGGAGAGATTGGCGCTGTCCATGACGAGCGCGGCGCGGGCCATGCGGGCCATCGTTGGGTTGATCGGTTTCAGCGCGAGAGCCATCATGCGTAAGGCTGCCCGAGGCACATGGCGGGGTGGCATCGCTCGTCCTGCCGCCTTCTGGATGGCAGCCGCGAGCTGATTGAGCGTCAGATTCTCCGGACCACCGACCTCGAGCGTTTTGCCCCGCAAGGACGAATCCGTAATGGCGCGCTCGACGAGCGTCGCAACGTCGGTCGCTGAGACGAAATTGATGGGATTGTCGCCGCGGCCGAACACGAGGGGTCGGCCCGACTTGATCGCCGTCTGTTCGAGAAGGCCGATCCAGGTCTCGAGGAACGCGGTTGCCCGGACGATCGTCCACTGAACCGCACTGCTGCGGAGATGCTGTTCGGCCGTATGCTTCATGCGGAACAGCTCCATCGGGCTGCCGGCCGACGCGCCGACCACGGACATCAGCACAACGGCCGCCCCCGAAGACGCCGCCGCGTCGATCAGGTTCGCGTTCCCTCTGAAATCCACCGACGCCGGGGAGTTGCCGCCCAAGCCGCCGAAGCCGTGGACAGCGGAAACCACGGTATCCACTCCAGCCATCGAGCGCAGCAGGCTTGCTGGGTCACGGACGTCGCCCTGGACCATTTCGACCCGGGTAGAGACCGGATAGCTCGCGGGAGCCGGATGGCGGGCAAGAACCCGGACCGCCAAGCCCCGAGCCGAAAGGCGCTCAACCAGCTTGGTGCCAAGGACACCGGTTCCACCGGCCACGAGGATCATGGGTTGCCTTTCGTGGCGGGTTGCGGTTCCCCAGCGGGGTTCGAGGCACCGACTTGTCGACGAACCGCCGAGTCGACGCTACCCCCGCCCTCCTCCACCGGCTCCAGGTAGAAGCGAGCCCAGGCCGCCTCGCCGCCTTCTACTCCGAAGATGACGGCGCCGCGCATGAGATGGAGTGAGCCATCACGTCGGGTGCCGCGCATCTCCCACTCGGACCAGACGGTTGCCTCGTCGGCGATCCACCGGACCTGAGCGGTAATGTCCGGAACCGCCTGGAAAATTTGCTCCCAGTTCTTGCGAACCTGATCCCGACCCCGGAATCCTCGCGACGGGTGAGCTGGGGTGTCGTTTCGGTAGTCGAGGGCGAAACAGTTCGCGAGTGCCGCAAGGTCATGGTCATTCGTGGCCTGCCGAAGACGTTCCACCATCGCACCCGGGCCGCTGTCTCCGTCGTTGTTCATCACGGGATCCCTCCTGAGGCGATTCTGCTACAGTTACCCGTAACCGATACAGCATTATGGATCGAAATGTCGCGGCGGTCAAGTCCAAGCGCCACTACCCACGGTCGCGCCTATCGCGGAGGCGGCGAACGTGTCTGTCGAGACTATCTATAAGGGCTTTGGCGGCAAGGCCGGTCTGGTCCGGGCAATTTGGGACAAGGGGCTGGCCGGGTCCGGACAAGTCCCTGCGCCGCAACGCTCGGACGACATGAGCTCGCGTGAGCCCGATCTGCGCAACGTCATTCGGAACTGGGGCGTGCTCACCACCGAAGTTGCGCCCCGCACCGCACCCATCCTGCTACTGGTCAGGATGGCGGCCGCGACCGACCCAGAAATGGCGACGCTTCTCGAGGAGACCAACCGAGCGCGCCTCGTGCGTATGGAACATAACGCGAGGCAACTAGGAAGCCGTGGTGACCTGCGCGAGGGCGTCACGATCGAGCAGGCCCGGGACGTCATGTTTGCCTATAGCTCACCTGAGCTGTATGAAATGCTCGTGCTTCGCCAGAACTGGCCCTTGGAGCGGTACGGCCGCTTCGTCTCCGAGGGCATCATCGCGGCGCTTCTACCTCAGTCGCCTGGCGCTGTTTAGACCTCGACGACGATCGGGATGATCATCGGGCGCCGCCGCATTTGGTCGTAGAGGTATTTGCTCAAGGAGTCGCGGATCGAATTCTTGATGACCTGCCACTCCGGGGTGCCGCGCCCCGGCTTGTTGATGGTCGCGAGCACCTGCTGACGCGCCGACTCGAGGAGCGCGTCCGAGGTCTGCTGGTGGACAAAACCACGCGAAATCAGATCCGGACCGGACACCACCTGTCCGGTGTCCTTATCGACGGTCACGATCACGATGAAAATGCCGTCCGTGGAGAGGACGCGCCGGTCGCGTAAGACGACCGACCCGACGTCGCCCACGCTCAAACCATCGACGAAGACGTAGCCCGCCGGCACCTTGTTGCCGAAGTGCGGAACGCCATCACCGAGCTCGACCGTGTTCCCGTCATCGGTCACGATGACGCGATCCTTGGCGATGCCGACCTCCTGGGCGATCTCGGAATGCAGCGCCAGGTGGCGGAACTCGCCGTGCACGGGCATGAAGAACTTGGGGCGCACCAGGTTCAACATCAGCTTCAGCTCCTCGCGGCTGGCGTGGCCCGAGGCATGTACGCGGTTGCGAGCCGAGTAAAACACCCGCGCCCCGTGCTTGTAGCAGTTGTTGATGGTGCGGGAGACCAGTTCCTCGTTGCCGGGGATCGGGGTCGCCGAAAGGATGACGGTGTCCCCGGCCTTGAGCTTCACCTGCGGATGCTCCTGCGCCGCAATCCGCGTGAGCGCCGAGAGCGGCTCCCCCTGGCTACCGCTCGAAAGAATGACGAGCTTCTCGTCCGGCTCCTTGTTGATGTCCTGGATCTTGATCATGATGTCGCCCGGCATCTGGATATAACCGAGCTCCTGGGCGATGGTCAGGTTGTTCACCATCGACCGGCCGATCACCGCCACCTTGCGCTTGTAGCGAGCGGCCGTGTTGAGCGCCTGTTGGATGCGGTAGATGTTGGAGGCGAAGGTCGAGATGATGATGCGGCCGGAGACCTGGCCGAACAATTCCTGGAAGGCCTCCCCGATGGTCCGCTCCGAGGGGGTGAAGCCGTCGCGCTCGGCGTTGGTGCTGTCGGACATCAGCAGCATGACGCCGCGGTTCCCGAAGTGCGAGAGCCGCGCCATGTCGGTAGGCTGGCCGTCGACCGGTGTCTGGTCCATCTTGAAATCGCCGGAATGGATCACCATCCCGACCGGCGTCTCGATGGCGAGTGCCGTGGTATCGGGGATGCTATGGGCAACGTGGATGAACTCCACTTTGAAGGGCCCCAGCTCGACGACGTCGCCGGCCTTGATCTCGCGCAGGTCGACCTGCTCGACCAGCTTGTGCTCCTTGAGCCGGTTCTTGATGAAGCCGAGCGTGAGCCGGCTGCCATAGATGGGAGCCGACACTTTGGGCAGGATGTAGGGGAGCGCGCCGACATGGTCCTCGTGGCCATGGGTCAAGAGAAAGCCGAGCACCTTCTCCTTGCGCTCCTGTAGGTAGGTCACGTCGGGCAATACCAGGTCGACGCCGAGCATCTCTTCCTCGGGGAACATCAGGCCGGCGTCGATGACGACGATGTTCTCGTCGTACTCGAGGGCCATCATGTTGCGACCAATTTCACCCAGACCCCCAAGGGGAATGGCGCGCAACCTGGGCTGTTTAGCCAAAGAGGGTGAGCTGCTCCTCTGGTTTTACGACCGGTGCGGCGGCGGCGGCGAGCACCTGACGCCGCTCCTCCACCCGATCAAGGTGGGCCTTAACGGCCTTGAAGTCCTGCTCCAGCGGCCCCATCAGGAAACTGTTATACAGGGCCGCCGCCGGATGATAGATGGGGATATAGCTCACGCCGTTCTTCACGACCAGCTTGCCATGCAGCCGGGAGATGGACTCGTATCCGGGGAGCAAGCGTCCCAGGGCGTGGCGACCGAGCACGAGGACGACTTCCGGCTTGATCAGGCGGAGTTGCTGCTCGAGATACGGTGAGCAGGCTTCCGCTTCCACGGGCTGCGGATCCCGGTTTCCCGGCGGACGGCATTTCAGGATGTTGGTGATGAAGACGTCGCCGCGCGAGAGACCGATCCCCCGAAGCAGCTGGTCGAGCAGCTTGCCGGCCGCGCCCACAAAGGGCTCGCCCTGCAGGTCCTCGTTCTGCCCCGGGGCCTCCCCCACGATCATGATGCGGGCATCGCCCGGGCCCACGCCCGGCACCGCTTTGGTCCGCGTGTGGCCCAGCGGGCAGCGCCGGCAATTGTGGACCGCCGCGCTCAAGCTCGGCAGGTCGGCAAAATCCAAACCGGGGCCCATTGTATGCCGGGACCGGCGCCCCGGCATACAGTTTTTCCACAGCCCTAGTTCCTAATTGCGGTTATCGCGTCCGCGACCGCCGGCGCGGTCGAAATCGCGACGTGGGCCGCGATCGCCGCCACCTGGTCGGTACCCGCCGCCACTCCCGCCGCCTTCGCGACGCGGGCCGCCCCGATCCCGCTCGGTCACGATCCAGTCGCCACTGGTGATGCCTTTGGCCTCCTGGAGCACGGCCTTGCGCGAGAGATTCACGCGACCCTGGCGATCGACCTCCGTGACTTTGACGTCGATCTCGTCGCCGACGTTGACCGCGTCTTCCACGCGCTCGACCCGGTCCTCGGCGAGCTGGCTGATGTGCACCAGCCCGTCCTGGTTGGGCAGGATCTGGACGAAGGCGCCGAAGGGCATGATGCGGACCACCTTGCCCCGGTAGTTCTTCCCGACCTCGACTTCGCCGGTCAGATCGCGAATCAGCTGCTCCGCTTTGGCGGCCGATTCACCGTTGACCGAGCCCACGATGACCCGGCCGTCGTCCTCGATGTCGATGCTGGTGACACCCGAGTCTTCGATGATCTTGCGGATCATCTTGCCTCCGGGGCCGATCACTTCGCGGATCTTGTCGGGATGGATTTGGATCGTGATCATGCGCGGCGCATACTCCGACATCGCGGCGCGCGGCTGGGCCAGCGCGGCGTCCATCTTGTCCATGATGAAAAAGCGGCCATCCTTCGCCTGCTGGATGGCGCCGGCCATGGTGTCGATGCTGATGCCCTTGATCTTCATGTCCATCTGCATCGCGGTCACGCCCTTTCGGGTCCCCGCCACTTTGAAATCCATGTCACCCAGCGCATCTTCGACGCCCTGGATGTCGCTAAGGACGGCGACCTTGCCGTCACCAGTGATCAAGCCCATCGCGATCCCGGCCACCTGACCCTTGGTCGGGACGCCCGCGTCCATCATCGCCAGGCTCGAGCCGCAGACACTCGCCATCGACGTCGAGCCGTTGGACGAGAGGATCTCGGTGACGAGCCGGATGGTGTACGGGAATTCTTCTTCGGTCGGCACCACTGGCAGCAACGCCCGCTCGGCGAGCGCCCCGTGGCCGATCTCACGCCGTCCCGGCGAGCGAAGCGGGCGCGCCTCGCCCACACTGAAGGGCGGGAAGTTGTAGTGATGCATGAAGCGCTTGAACTCTTCGAGGCCGAGGCCGTCGAGCTTCTGCTTGTCACCAATCGAGCCGAGCGTGACGATGCTGAGTGCCTGGGTCTGGCCCCGGGTAAACAGCGCCGAGCCATGCGTGCGGGGCAGGATGCCCACTTCGCACGTGATCGGCCGGATCTCGGTCGTCTTGCGGCCGTCGGGGCGCAGACCCTCATCGAGGATCTTGTTGCGGACGCGCTGCTTGACCTTGGCTTCGAAGCTCTTGGCGAGGTAGGGCAGCCGGTCTGCGAATTGCGGGCCGAGCTCCGCGACGGTCTCCTTCTTCAGGTCGTCGAGGGCCGACTCGCGAAGCGCCTTGTTGGGATTGAAGAGCGCCTGGTCGAGCCGCTCGGACAGGAATTTGTCGACCGCCTGGTCGATTTCCGGGTCCTTAGGGCTTTCCGCGACGGCGACTTTCGGCTTGCCAACCTCGCGGACAAAGGCGTCCTGCATCTCGCAGATCCGAACGATCTCGCGATGCGCCAGGCGCAGGGCCTCGACGATGGTTTCCTCCGGCACTTCCTTGGCCCCGGCCTCGACCATGATGATGGCTTCCCGGGTGCCCGCCACGACCAGGTCGAGCTTGCTCTCGGCCAGCCGGTTGATGGGCGGACCGACGACCAGCTGGTCGTCGAGCATGCCGATACGGACGGCGCCGATCGGACCCTGGAACGGGATCGGTGAGATCGACAGCGCCAGCGACGCGCCGTTGATGGCCATGGTCGCCGGGTCGGCGTCCTGGTCCACGGAGAGTACGGTGGCGACGATCTGGACGTCGTTGCGGAAGTCCTTGGGGAACAGCGGTCGGATCGGCCGGTCGATCAGGCGGCTGTTGAGGATCGCCTGCTCGCTGGGACGGCCTTCACGCCGGATGAAGCCGCCTGGGATCTTGCCGGCGGCGTAGAGCTTCTCTTCGTAGTCACAGGTGAGCGGGAAAAAGTCGATGCCTTCCCGCGGCGTCGCTGCCATCACGGCGGTGACGAGCAGCATGGTGTCGCCCATCCGGACGGTGACGGCGCCGGAGGCTTGCTGGGCGACGTGCCCCGTTTCCACCTTCAGGGTACGTCCGCCGATTTCGAGTTGTGTTTGGTTCACGATTCCTCCTGGGCCGCACAATGGCGGCCGAATACTGATAAGCAATCAGCCCAGGCGGATCTCGTCGTTGGCGGGTTAGGGGTTGGGGTCCGAAGAAAAGGAACCCTTTCTCCGCGCACCAATCTCTAACCCTGCGCGAGGCGGCCCCGCCCGGGCAAAGGATTATGGCTCTAGGCCATCACCTCCGGAGCCCGAGCTTGGCGATCACCGCTCGGTATCGCTCGATGTCGGTTCGCTGCAGGTAGTTGAGCAGGCGGCGCCGCTTGCCGACCAGCTGGAGCAGCCCGCGCCGCGAATTGTGGTCGTGGGCGTGCGTTTTCAGATGGTCGGTGAGGTGATTGATCCGTTCGCTGAAGAGTGCAATCTGGACCTCGGATGACCCGGTGTCCTTCTCACTGAGGCGATTGCCTTCGATGACGCTCGCCTTGGTCGTTGTTGCCAGTCGGTGTACCTCCTAAATTCGCTTGCCCGAGTGCCGTTGGCTAGTCGGACACCCGCGCTCGGTCAGGGGAGAGTATACCCGATGGGCTCCAATCGATAACCTGGAGCGCGCCGGGGACAATCTCGAATACGGCCGGCGTGTGGCCGACCAGTTCGCCGTCCGCCTCGACGCCGATCGGCTGCTCGCTATCGATCTCGACCCGGCGAGCCTGGTCGAACTCCACCTGGGCCAGCTGGCCATGGGTGCCCCGATACAGCATTGGCAGGCTCCGGATACCGAGTGTCCGGCTGACGTCACCAATGGTGACCACATCGAAGCGGCCGTCGTCCAGTCGAGCTTTCGGTGCCATCCACATCCCGCCGCCGAGGTAGGCTCCATTGGCGACGGCAACCGTTCGGACGCGCCGGTTGAGCACCGGCCCATCGTCCAGGCGCAGCCGGATCAGTGTGTTTTGGTGGGTGAGCAGGCTGATTACCGCCCCGCTTAGAAAGTTGAGCGTCCCGCCCATGATCGCTGGCCCGCGAGCCGCCCGCCGGACGATCTCGGCGCCGATGCCGGCGTCGGCCACGTTGATGAAGTAGCGACGGCCGGTCGAGGTGCCCACCCGTCCAACATCGACGGCGCGCCAGCGATCGGTTGCCAGCCAGGCGGGCACGTCCTCCGCCCGGCGGGGGCTGGGCAGGCTGCGGCGGAGGTCGGCACCCGTTCCACGTTGGAGGAATCCGACTCGCGGCATGCGGCCGCTCGGTCGCCGAAGGAGCCCGTTCACGACCTCGTGGGCGGTGCCATCACCGCCGACCGCGATGACCAAGCGATCACCAGCCGCGGCCGCAAAATCGGCCGCGTCGCCGCGGCGCCGGGTCTCGATGACCTCGAACGGCACACCGGCGCAGGCTGCCGCGCACTGCCGCCAGAAACCGCGGGCCCGCCCGCCACCCGCCGCCGGATTGACGATGACGAGCGGCGGCTTCGCCTCGATCACGGGCGGCCGGCTGCGGGGTCGATGCCCAGGATGCGCCTGGCATTTTCCACGTCGCGCGTCATCTGCTGCTGTAAAGCCGGCACCGAGGCGTACCGCTTTTCGGCGCGCAGCCGCTGCACGAACCACACGATCAAGAGCGTGTCGTAGAGGTCGCCATCGAAATCAAGGATGAAGACCTCGACGGTAAGGGCGTTGCTACCGAAGGTCGGGCGAAACCCGACGCTGAGCGCACCGGCAAAGGTTCGATCCTCGATGTCGACACGGACGGCGTAGATCCCGGTCGCCGGCAAGAGTTTGTTCGGACTGATCCGGAGGTTGGCGGTTGGGAAACCAAGATCGCGCCCGCGCTTGAGCCCGTGCTCCACCGTCGAGCGGATGACGTAGTCCCGACCCAGCAATTGGGCCGCCGCCCGAACCTGCCCGAGGAGGACGAGGCGGCGGATCCGCGAGCTGCTGATTGGTTCTCGGCCGCGCGCCAGGATGGGAGTCGCCTCCACGGTAAAGTCGTGCCGGGTGCCGAGCCGGCGTAAGAACGCGGGATCACCCCGCTGGCCGTGCCCGAAGCGGTGATTCTCCCCGATCACGATGTGGCGGATCTCGATGCCACGCAAGAGCCGCTGCATGAAGGCCGCCGGGCTCAGGGCGGCGACCTGTGGCGTGAATGGGATCACGATGAGGTGGTCGAGCCCGAGCTGCTCGAGCAGCCAGGTCTTCTCGTCGAGCGTGGTGAGGTTGGCAGGGCAGTGGTCGGGGTCCAGGACGCATCGCGGATGCGGTTCATAGGTAATCAACACGCTGGCGGCTCCTGCCTTCCGAGCGCCGGCAATCAACGGCTTGAGCAAAGCCTGGTGACCGCGATGCACGCCATCGAAGGTTCCCATCGTCACGTGACTCGCTCCCAGGAATCCCGCCGGCGGGAATCCGAAGCTAACCGCCGTCATGACAGAAAGACGGCGCGTGGTTGGATCCGCCGCGTCGCGTCTGCTTCGCCCCAGGCCAGCAAATCCCCGTCCGGGCCGAGCAGACGGTAGCGACCGGCGGTGGTGTCGGGCGCGGGCACGGCCTGACCTCGGCGGACGGCGAGCGCGCCGGCGTCATCCAGGGTCACGGCGGGCCAATCGCGCAGGGGCAGATCCATGGGGAGGAGCCAACGGGTCCAGCCCTCCCCCGCCGATGCCAACGTCGCCACCGGCACGGCGTCGTCAACCGACAAGGGACCGACCGCTGTGCGCGTCAGCCCCGACAGGTAGGCCCCGGTTCCGAGGGCAGACCCGAGGTCGTGGGCAAGACTTCGGACGTACATGCCGCGACCCGAGCTGACCTCGAGACGGGCGACTGCCGACGCAGGGTCGTAATGGAGCAGGCGGATGGCATGGATCTCGACCGGCCGCGCGGGCCGCTCGACCTGCTCGCCACGGCGAGCTTTGCGGTAGAGCGCTTCTCCCCCCTGTTTCAACGCGGAGTACAGCGGCGGGATCTGGTCGATGTGACCGATGAAGGCCGGCAACGCCGCCTCGATGCTCGCGCGTGTGGTGGTTGCCGCGTCACCGGTAGGGTGAATCGTGCCCTCAGCATCACCCGTATCCGACGTATAGCCGAACGTGATGGTCGCCAGGTACGTCTTCGGCCACTCGTGCACGAAGTCGGCTACACGCGTCGCCGCGTTGATCAGGATCGGTAGGACACCATTGGCCGCCGGGTCGAGCGTTCCGCCGTGTCCAGCCTTGAGAACCCCGGGCAATTGGCGCAAGTTGCGCACAACGGCAAAGGACGATGGCCCGACCGGCTTGTTGACGTTCAGGATGCCGGATGTCACGCGAGGTCGTTCATGCGCGCGCGCACTTCGGCCAGCACCGTGGCCTCAGCGTCCTTGAGCGGCATCGCCAGTTCGATCCCGGACGCGCGGCGATGGCCGCCGCCGCCGAACTTGGCGGCGAGCTCGGCTGCATCGACCTGGTCGCGGCTGCGGATGCTCACCTTCGTCAGCCGCGGTCCCGCCTCTTTGAAGAGAATGGCGAGCTCCTGGCCGCGCACGGTGTTGAGCTGGTCGATCGCGCTGTCGGCCTGGTCCGTCGACGCCCCACTGTCGCGCAGCCCGGCCTGGCTGATCGAACCCCAGACGAGGCGGTCGCCGAACTCGTAGTGCAGCCCCTGGAGGATTCGCCCCTGCATCCGCAGCGACGAAGCCGGCCGGCTCTTGAAAAGGCCGCGGGCGATCGCGACCGGGTCAGCGCCGAGCTGCACCAGCTCCGCGGCGGCGCGCAGCGCATGCGCCGAGGTGTTGTCGTGGCGGAATCCGCCCGTATCAGAAAGGATGGTGGCGTAGAGGCACGAGGCGGCCCCCGGCGGAATGGCGACCTTCCACGCCTTGAGCAGGTCGTAGACGAGCTCGCCCGTCGAGGCAGCCTCGGTCAAGACCAGGTTGATGGTGCCGAACCGGGCGTTCGAGACATGGTGGTCGATGTTAACGACCACCCGGGCCTGCGTCACGACTGGCTCGTAGGTGCCGGCTCGCGAGGCATCGCTGGCGTCGAAGATGAAGACCGGGGTGTTGCCGGGTGGGGCCTCGCGATTGATGCGCTCGATGCCGGGCAGGAACCACCAGGCGCCCGGGACCGGCGGCGAGGAGAGTACGGACACTGATTTGCCCAGGGGCTCGAGGGTCAGCGCGAGGGCGAGCGCGGATCCCAGCGTGTCACCGTCCGCATCTTTGTGCGTAACGGCCGTGACGACTGGAGCGTCATCGATCACCTGCCAGATCCGGGGCGCCAGCTCGGCGACCTCGGGGCGCGGTGGAGCGAGCTCAGGTGCCGGCGTGTGGCTCCCCTTGCTCGACTTCACGCAAGAGCTGGCTGACGCGGACGCTGTAGGCGACGCCCAGATCGAGCTCGAAACGCAGGTCAGGGGCGAACCGAAGGTTCGACAAACGGGATCCGAGTTCGCGCCGGATGAAGCCCTTGGCGTGATCAAGGCCAGCGATGGCCGCCTCGCGGGCGTCGTCGTCCCCGACCACGCTCACTCGAACCGTCGCGCTCCGTAGGTCCGGGCTGAGTTTCACGTCCGTGATCGTGGCCATCCCGATCCGAGGGTCTTTGAGGTCGCGGATGATGATCTGGCTGATCTCCTCGCGGAGCTGTGCGGCGACGCGTTCAACTCGATGAGTGCCCATGCGCTCATTGTATGAACCGCCCAGTTCCCCATCCCCTTAATCACCCTCCCCTACTTGGAGGGGCACGGCGCAATCACCCTCCCCATTTGGGGATGGGCAGCGTACCCGCATCACCCTCTCCCGCTTGCGGGGAGGGCAGGGTGGGGCCGTCCGGAGGCTTGGTGGACTCCGTCACGCCCTGTAATCTTCGAACTCCCAGTGCCCGAGGCGCCCTACTTTGAGTGCGACTTCCTGCCATGTGTCTCCCCAGCAGTTCGCTACCCACTTTGTAATGAACGCAGAGATTCGCTTCCAGTCGTAGTCGGCCACGATCAAATAGTGCCTTCCCACCATCACCTTCTCGGTCCGAAGACGCCCGGTGATCCACTCAGGTGTGCCGACCTGTACGTCGAAGGATTCGTCGCCTGCTGCCCCCTGGGGGCCGGCAATGACCTGTAGCAGGAACCCGAAGTTCGCTGGATCACGCGGTACATACGCGTCGAGGTCGCTGATGTCGGGACTATGAAACCTGCGCACCTCCGCCCTCATGGATCGATCTCAGGTTCGGGCGTCGAGCTTCTCCAGGACCGGAGCGAGGCCCTCGATCGACGCTTCGGTGATTGGATCGATGACGAGCTGCACGTGCCCGACTCCCTCGCGCGAGTAGGCACGCAGGCCGTCCGCAATATCGTCCACACTCCCTTCGAGCGGTGTCACCTGTTGGGATGGATCAAGCTCGCGGCGGCCGGTGGCGCCTGGCAACTTCACCAGGACCGCGACCGTGCGTTCCACGTCGGACGATTTGCGTCCGGCCGCTGTGCAGGCAGTGTCGACTTTGGCCCGCAGCGCCGCGACTCCTTCCGGTCGATTGCCCGTCCAGCTGTACCACGCATTCCAACCGTCGACGTAGGGCATGGTCAGCGCCAGCATCCGCTCGCCGATCGAGCCGACCATCAATGGCGGTCCGCCGGGACGCGGCCGCGGTACCAGCTCGCAATCGCGCGCCGTATAGAACTCGCCGGCGAAGTCGACTTTACCGTCGCGCAGGAGCGATCGAATGATGGTGAACGCTTCGGCGAATCGCGCCACACGCCGGTCGAAGGGAAAGCCGTAGGCGCGATATTCGGTTTCGTTCCAGCCCGCGCCCAGCCCGAGAATCAGGCGTCCTCCACTGATCTCATCGACGGTTCCGGCCATTTTGGCAAGCATCGCCGGGTTGTGAAAGCTGGTGCAAGCAACGAGTGGCCCGATCGCAATGCGGCTGGTCGCAGCGGCGATGCCGGCCAGCGTCGTCCACGCCTCCCACGGCCCTCGGGCGCCATTGACCTCGTCGCGATACAGAAGATGGTCGCCTACCCACACCGAGTCGAAACCAACCTGTTCGCCGAGGCGGGCCATGGCGATGATTTCCGGCCAGCGGACTTCGCGCTCCACCTCGGGCAGCTGGAAGCCGACTTTGAGTGGGCGCGTCGGACTTAGGCCTGTTTGACCTGGTAGGACTCGATGACGTCGCCTTCCTGGTAGTCCTGGTAGCCGTCGATCCGGATGCCGCACTCCAATCCGGCGACGACTTCCTTGACGTCGTCCTTGAAGCGCTTGAGACCGGTGATCTGACCCTCGTGGATCGGCTTGCTGTCGCGCAGCAGCTTCGCGGTCGAGCCGCTGGTGATCTTGCCGTCCTGCACTCGTGAGCCGGCGATGATGCCCAGCTTCGGGATCTTGATCGGGGTGAGCACGTCGGCCCGGCCTTCCCAGACCTGGACGAAGGTCGGCTCGTAGAGACCCTTGATGGCGCGTTCGATGTCGTTGGTGACGTTGTACACGACGTCGTAAGTGCGGATGTCGACCTTCTCCCGCTCGGCGGCTTTCTGGCCTAGCGCATCCGGCTTGACGTTGAAGGCAATGACGAGCGCGTTCGACACGGCGGCAAGCAAGATGTCTGACTCGGTCACCGGACCGACCCCCTCGAAGACAATCTTGATCTGGTTGAGGTCCTTGACGACGCCCTTGCCCACCTGGGACGACAGGTCGGCCAGGGTGACGCGCCGGGTCTGTGCCAGGGTGGCGACGCGATACTGCTCGGCCCGTTGGCCGGCGATCGTCCGCGCCACCTTCTCGCTGGAAACCACCTGGAAGATATCGCCCGCAGTTGGCACGTCGGGCAGGCCGGTGACGACGGCCGGCGTCGCCGGTCCTGCGTCCTTCATCTTGCGGCCGCGGTCATCGAGCAAGGCCCGCACCTTGCCGAAGATGTGACCCACCACCAGGTTGTCGCCGATATGGAGGGTGCCGCTCTGCACCAGCACGGTCGCAACCGCGCCACGACCCTTCTCGAGGTGCGCGTCGATCACGGTACCGGCGGCGAGCTTGGCGGGGTTGGCCTTGAGGTCCTGGAGGTCGGCGACCAGCAGGATCATTTCGAGCAACTCCGAGATCCCGGTCTTCTGCTTGGCGGAGACGGGCACCATGACGGTCTGCCCGCCCCAGTCCTCGGGAACGAGGCCCTGCTCGGAGAGACCCTGCTTGACCCGGTCGGGGTTGGCGCCCTCCTTATCGATCTTGTTGATGGCGACGACGATCGGGACCTGCGCCGCCTTCACGTGCGAAATCGCCTCGATCGTTTGAGGCATGACGCCGTCGTCGGCGGCTACCACCAGGACAGCGACGTCGGTCACCTGGGCACCGCGGGCGCGCATGGCCGTGAACGCCTCGTGGCCCGGGGTATCCAGGAAGACGATGCGCCGTCCCTTCTCCTCGACGACGTAAGCGCCGATGCTCTGGGTGATGCCACCCGCCTCGCCCACCGCGACCTTGGTCTGCCGGACGGCGTCGAGCAACGAGGTCTTGCCATGGTCGACATGGCCCATCACGGCGACCACCGGCGGACGCGTCTTCAGGTTCTCCGGCGATTCGCCGTCTACGCTGAAGAGCTCCGAGCGGGTGGTCAGCTTGACCTGGGTGCCGTCGCCTTCGCTAACCACCTCTTCCGCGATGGCGGAATCCATCGCCATCGGGCTGGCCTGGACGCCAAAGCTGTCGGCCACGATGGCGGCGGTATCGAAGTCGATCTGCTGGTTGATGTTCGCCATCACGCCGTTCTTCATCAGCTCTTTGATGATGTCCACGGTCTTGACGTCGAGATACTCGGCCAGTTCCTTGACGGACAGGGTGGGCGGTAGCTCAACCTTGCCCTCGGCGACCTTGGGCTTGGCATCGGCGGCCTGACCGCCGGGCGCAAACTGGGTGCGCACGGACGCTTCCTGCTCCGGGGTCAGCACCGCCATGGCGTGGCGAGGTGCGTGCCGCTGCGGACGCAGGAAATCCAGGATCTGCCGGGCCTCGACATTGAGGTCACGGGCGAGCTGTTGAACCTTGATACCGCGAGTTGTAGTAGCTATCTGTGGTTTAACCTCCG
>VBIS01000226.1 GCA_005880605.1 Chloroflexota bacterium | reverse complement strand
GCACGGCGAAATGGCGTCAGCCTGCCGTATGCGTCTGTCGAAGACGTTCGACGTGCCTACATCTTCCGCGACCTGCAGTCGTTCCTCGACATCTATTACGCGGGCTGCCATGTACTCCTTAAGGAGCTGGATTTCTACGACCTGACCTGGGCCTACCTGGAGCGGGCCGCCGCGCAGGGCGTGCGTCACGCCGAGATCTTCTTCGATCCACAAACCCACACCGACCGGGGCATTGCCTTCGAAACCGTCGTCACCGGCATCCACCGGGCGCTCGAAGACGGCCGCGTCCGGCTGAACATCACGAGCGGGCTCATCCTCTGTTTTCTTCGCCATCTAAGCGCGGAAGCAGCCATGCGCACGCTCGGGGAGGCGCTGCCCTTCCGCGAGTGGATCCTGGCCGTCGGTCTCGACTCGTCTGAGGTCGGCCACCCACCGGCGAAATTCAAGGATGTTTACGACCGCGCCCGTGAGACTGGCTTGCTGGCGGTCGCGCACGCGGGTGAGGAAGGACCGCCGGCCTACGTCTGGCAAGCGCTCGACGTGCTGAAGGCGCGACGGATCGATCATGGGGTGCGGTCGATCGAGGATGAGCGATTGGTCGAACGGCTGGTCAAGGAACAGATTCCGCTGACAGTGTGCCCTTTATCGAATGTGAAGCTGCGGGTCTTTCCGAATCTCAAATCGCACAACCTGCGACGGTTGCTCGATCGAGGTTTGCTGGTGACGGTCAATTCCGACGATCCCGCCTACTTTGGCGGTTATGTTGCCGAGAATTTCCGCGCCTCCGCGGCGGCGCTCGATCTCAGCCGCGAACAGCTGATCCAGCTGGCTAGGAATTCGTTCGTGGCGTCATTCCTGCCCGATGACGCTAAGCACGCCTACCTCGACGAGCTGGATCGATTCGCGGGTCAGGCCTCGCTGAAGACGATCTCCTGAGCGCCCTCGTAGAGCACGCGCCGGCCGAGCTCCGGCAGGAGCTGGTGCCCCTCGTCGATAGTTGCGAAGTGGTTGCCGGCGAGTGGCCCCGCCTTGCTGGCGAAGCTGGTCGAACCGTACTGCAATAGAACCTCGGTCTCGCTGATCCCGCCTGGGTAGAGGAGCAACTGGCCCGCGGCCGGATAACTGGTGTGGTTTTCGAAGTCCAGCCCGGTCTCGAGGTCGCCGAGCGGCACCCAGGCAGATTCACCACTCCACCGCGCCTGCACCAGCCGGGCGCGCAGCGGCAACAGGCGGCGAAATGCAGCGCATGTCTTTGGTGCCGAGCTCGTCTCCCAGCGCGCGATGAAACGAAGCGAGCCGACCGTGATCTCAAGCATCGCGTCTAAGGGTAAGGCCGATACTGCCGTGGGCGGGTTTGGGATCGCTGAAGACACGGGTCTTCGGGTCGGCGTCGGACACCTTCGATGTGTCCCACAGGCGATTCTCCGCGTCGAACGAGATTTCGCTCATGCCAGGAAAGCGCGCCAGTAGCCGGGTTCCCATCTCGTAAACGAGGTGCTGGATCGACATGCTGACGAAATCATCGAAGGTCGCGATCACGGCATCGCGCACGGCTTCCGAGTCGATGCGGCCCTTGCCGTCGCTCACGCCATCCGCCGTGACCTGGTAACGCCAGTACACGTCGAGATAGACGAACAACGGACGGTCCGACACCTCGGGCAGCGTCGTGTAGGCGTCCCGGGCGAAGTCCCGAAATGCGCTGCCGGTGAGCTTGACCAGGCGAAGGTTGCGCCGGCCGCAGCGCAGCGAGCGCAGCCCATCCCGACCGAGTTCCAGCTCCACGGTCCCGTAATCGTCCTCGAGCGGGCTCAGGAGTTTGTTGCTATGGGCGGTGAAGGGGATCTCGCGCACGAAGATCCGCAGGGCGTTCATCTGGGGGTAGGTGTCGAGCAAGCGGTCCCCCAGGAAGGCCGTAAAGCCTTCATGACTGGCGCCCGGATACTCGAGCGCCATCGCATAGACGAAGTTCTTCATGGTGTCGGTGGCAACGACTTCGCGATTATCGCCCTCGGTGTAGGCCGGCATAAAGTTGTCGCCGAAAACGTCGATACTTACGCGGCCCCCGAGCAGCCCCCGGCTCGGGTGGGTGCGGTAAAAGGAAACGTTGTGCTTGCCGTAGCGGATGTCGGCGTTCACGTGCGCAGCCGATCCTCAGCGATCGCCACGATGGCGCGTAAGCCTTCCTGTAGTTCCTCCTCACGTGTACGGCGCAGTCTTGCTTGCAGGACCTTGACGATGTCGGTTTTGGGGCGGCGATTGACAAAGACCACGAAGCGGAAGCCGAATCGTCCCTCATAGTCCTCATTCAGCTGGCGCAGCTCGGGGAGCCGATCGGCGGGAAGCTGGTCCGCGCCCTGCTCCTTCAGGGAGCGAGAGGACAGCTGTTCCGGGTCTTCGCCGATTCGGGGATGGGCATTGAGGGTGGCCACCTTTTCCTCATCGGTCAGCATGGGCAGCATGGCGCGCATCTGCGCAATGAGTTGGGCGCCCGAGCGATAGGGCCCGGCGGCTCTGACCTTCTGCGCCAACGGGGTGGAGCCCTCGAGTGCCTCCTCGACGGTGGTCATCACGTTCCGCGGTAGATCGTGCACGAGTAGGGCGCGATCAGGAGCGGCACATGGTAATGGCGCCCTTCGGTGAGGTGGAGCTCGAGGGCGATGGTCTCGAAAAGATGCGGCGTTTCGGCAAAATACGCCCCGACCTCGACCAGCAACCGGTACGACCCGGGATTGATGCCGCCGCCACTCAGGTCGGCGATCCGTCCCTGCGCATCGGTCGTCAAGGTCCGGGTGCCCAGCGTCACACGGACACCGGCGGCGGGCTTTCCCGACGTGACATCGAGGACGTGGGTCGAGACCGTGGCCAGCTCGCTCACAATCCCACCAGGTCATCGGGTTTGACCGGCGCTCGTCGCAACTCTCGGCCGGTGGCATGACGCAGGGCGGCGACCACGGCCGCCGGGACCACCACGGTCGACGGCTCGCCCACCCCCTTGGCGCCGTAGGGTAAGCCAGGCTCGGGTACCTCGATGAC
>VBIS01000225.1 GCA_005880605.1 Chloroflexota bacterium | reverse complement strand
AGCGTCGGGCCGGCAGCAAGCGTGGCGGCAAACGCGATCGCGTCGGCCAGAAGGCGATCCGGCGAGACCAGCCGGTCCACCACACCGAGCGCCGCCGCGCTCTTTGGATCAAGCGGTTTGCCGGTGACGAGGAGCTCCATCGCTTTCTGCCGGCCGATCAATCGCGGCAGCCGCTGGGTGCCGCCATTGCCGGGCAACAGGCCCAGCGTGACTTCGGGCACGCCCAAGCGGTACTCGCCCTCGGCAGCAAATCGGAAATCAGTGGCGAGCGAGATCTCGAGGCCGCCGCCCAGGCAATGGCCCCCGATGGCGGCGATGAAGACCTTTGGCGTGTGCTCCATCTTGAGCAAGACCTCGTGCATGTGCAGAATGGTCATCGCCCGCGCCTTGGAGCTGACCGTTCGGAACATGTTGATGTCGGCGCCGGCACTGAAGAACTTCGGCAGGTCCGACATCAGGACGGCAGCGCCAATCGATTCGTCGAATCGGATCTCGTCGATGGCGGCGTTGAGGTCGTCGATCAAGCCGCGGTCATAGGAATTCGCCGGGGGACGGTTGAGATGAATCAGCGCGACGCCGTTCGACTCGCGCGTGACCGACACTACCTTCGAGGTGGTCGCTTGCTCCATCGATCCCTCCTTTGTGTACCCTGAAGTCTAGTTCGCACGCCAATTAGGGGCCCCGCTCCGGCGTGAAAAGCGCGAGACAATTTGGAGGAATGCCAGGCAGATGAGCACGATGGTGATTGATGGCAAGCCGGCGTCAGCCCGATCGGGCGCGACGGTGGAGATCCACGACCCGGCAACCGGCGAGCTGGTCGACAAGGTCCCGCAGGCGGGCGTCGAGGAAACCCGCCAGGCCATCGACGCGGCGCATACCGCGTTCCGCGGCTGGGCGGACACCCCGCCGCAGAAGCGCGCCCAGATCCTGATGAAGGGGGCGGCCCTCGCCCGCCAGCACCTCGACGAGGTGGCATCGCTGTTGACCCGCGAGCAGGGCAAGCCGCTGCGCGACTCGAAGATCGAGGCGGAGCGCTTCGTGGAAAACATCGAGTACTACGCCATGCTCTCCGCCTCGGGCGCCATCCGCGGCAAGCACGTCCAGCTCTCGGTGCCCGGGGCCTTCGGCCTGGTGGTCCGGCGTCCGCTCGGCGTCGTCGGGGCGATCATCCCCTGGAACTTTCCGCTGACCCTGCTCGCCAACAAGATCGCGCCCGCGCTGGCTGTGGGCAACACCGTGGTCGCCAAGCCCGCCAGCACGACACCGCTCTCCACCATCCGCCTCGTCGAGCTGATGAACGAGGGCGGCCTGCCGCCGGGCGTGCTCAACGTCGTCGTCGGCCCGGGGGCGGTGGTGGGCCAGGAGATGATCAAGAATCCGAAGGTGCGCAAGATCGGGTTTACCGGGGAGACCAAGACCGGCAAGCAGGTGATGGCGGAGGCGGCCTCCGACCTGAAGCACGTCACCCTCGAGCTCGGTGGCTCAGACCCGGCGATCGTCTGCGATGACGCTGACATCGAGCAGGCGAGCAAGGCGATCGCCATCGGCCGCTTCTTCAATGCCGGCCAGGCTTGCCTTGCCGTGAAGCGGGTCTATGTTTTTGAGTCGGTAGCGGACCAGCTGATCGAGAAGCTCGCGGCGCGGGCGAAGAAGCTGAAGGTCGCACCGGGGAGCGACGCGGCCTCCCAGATGGGACCGATGCATACCGCGGGCGGCCGCGAGGCGATCGAAGCGCAGTTAAAGGATGCGCTCGATCGCGGCGCACGACTTCAGGCCGGCGGCAAGCGGCTGAGTGGCGCGCCCTTCGAGCGCGGTTTCTTCTTCGAACCGACGATCGTCACCGACGTCCCCTGGGAGGCGCGGGTCTGGCAGGAGGAGACATTCGGCCCGCTGCTGCCGATCGCGCGCGTCAAGGATCTCGACGAAGCATTGGAGCGCGCCAACGACTCGGAATTCGGACTGGGGTCGTCGATCTTCACCCGCGATCTGAAGCGCGCCCAGCTCGGGATCGACCGGCTCGATGCCGGATACACCTGGGTGAACACGATCCAGGTGGCCTACGACGAGCTTCCCTTCGGCGGCACCAAGCACAGCGGCTTCGGGAAGGAACACGGCGTCGAGGTGCTCGACTTCTACACCGAGCAGAAGAGCGTCGTCATGGCAGGCGTCTAGGCGGATCCCGACCTCGTCGAGAGCCTCCGGGAGGGCATTCTCACCCTCCGGCTGAACCAGCCGGAGGTCCGGAATGCGCTGGGTTCTGCGATGGTGCGCGCGCTGCACGCAGCGCTGACACGAGCCGGCCATGACGAAACCGTTCGGGCCATCATCATTCTCGGGACCGGAGACGCCTTCAGCGCCGGCGCCGACCTCAAGACATTCCTCGCTGACGACCCACCGCTCACCCAGGCGCTTACGCGCCGCGAGCTGGGCGCCCTGCTCCTCCTGATCGAGGCCTACCGCAAGCCGCTCGTGGCCGCGGTCAACGGCGACGCGCTCGGGGCCGGTTTCGGCCTGGTCGCTGATGCTGACCGGCCGGCTGATGGACGCGCGCGAGACGCTCGAAAGCGGGTTCATCAACGGGGTGACGCCTGCCGCCAGGTTGCGCGCGGCTGCCTCCCGGCTGGCCCTCGAGGCGTCTAACAGGCCTCTAACAATTGGGGTGTAGTGATATTTGCTACTGTTTGAACGTCGATTTCGACATAAGGAAGGGAGGTAAGCGTATGACCCAACGAACCGGGTGGAAGGCATTGTCCGGGAGCGTGCTCGTGACATTGCTGCTGGCGGCCTGCGGCAGCGGAAGCACGGGCACCTCAGAGAACCTGGCAGCCGATCAAACGATTCGCTTTCCCATCAACGATGACATCGGGACCTTCGACCCGGCCCATCAGTCGGCACTGGTCGACTTCGACTTTGCCCAGAACATTTTCCAGGGTCCGGTCAAATTCGATAACGCCGGCAAAATCGTTCCTGATCTGCTCACCAAATTGCCCGATGTTTCATCCGACGCCCTGACCTACACGTTCCATCTGAAGCAGAACATCAAGTTCTCCAACGGAGACCCGGTCAAGGCAGACGACGTGCTCTACAGCTGGAACCGCGCGGCCGCGGCCGGGGATGCCTACGCCGGAAACTTCTCGCCCATCGTCGGGTACGACGCCGTGTCGGCCAAGGTACCGACATCCAAGACGCTGTCGGGGCTGACCAAGACCGATGACTACACGTTCGTGGCCAAGCTCTCGGCGCCCGCCGGCTGGTGGCTCTCCGCCCTGGCGCTCGGCGGCGTTTCCTGGGTCATCGACCAGAAGGTCGTCACCGCCAAAGGTGAGGACACCTGGTGGACCACGCCGGACGGCCTCGTCGCCACCGGTCCGTTCAAAATGACGGCCCGCGTTCCGAAGGCGAGCCTCGACTTCGCCCCGGTCGCGAATTGGTGGGGCGGTTCGACCGGCGCGATCAAGAAGATCCACGTCGACGTGATCGCCGACCAGGCCTCGTGGGTGACCAAGTATGAGCAGGGCGGCTACGAGATCGTCGGCTACGCCAACATGTCACCGACGGCGGAAGACATCCTCCGCTACCAGGCCGGAACGCACAAGGCCGAGCTGACGCTCAATCCCTCAGTGCGCTCGAGCTGGGTCGGCTTCAGCTTCGTCAAGGGACCGTTCGCGGGCGACGCCGGCAAGGATGGTCGCACCGCCTTTTCCATGGCTATCGACCGCGCCCAGATGGTGGACGTCGCGTGCGCCAAGGGCGCGCAATGCACCCCGGCCACCGGCGGTTTGATCGCCAAGGGCCTCAAGGGATACCTGGGCGACGGCCAGGATCCGACCTCGAAGTTCGACGCGGCAGCCGCCAAGGCCCTCTACACCAAGTGGGATCCCACCGGCTCGAAGGTCAAGGGCCTCAAGTACACCTACAACACCTCCGCCACCAACAAGCTGGTGGCCGAGAACCTGCAAGCGCAGTGGAAGCAAAACCTGGGCGTCACCGTAGCCCTGGAAGCCCTCGACCGGCAGACCTTCTTCAGCAATCGCGACAAGAAGACCTACGTGCTCTTCCGGCACAGCTGGTCGGCCGACTACGACCATCCGCAAGACTGGTTCGACAACCTGTTCACCTGCGCCGCCGGTAGCAGCGGCAGCGGGTACTGCAACAAGACGATGGACGACCTGGTGACCAAGGCGGACCAGAAGCCCATCGACCAGTCGCTGAACGATTACATCTCGGCGCAGAAGATGATGATCGCCGACGTCGTCGGCGCGCCTCTCTTCTATTCGATCCAGCCGTACCTGGTCAAGCCCTACGTGAAGGGAGCCGGCGGCAACGCCTTCTTCGACTACTACTGGACCGCCCTAAAGGTCCTCCAGCACTAGACCGACTTAACGGCACAGGAAATGGAAGGGCTCGCCAGCGGCGAGCCCTTCCACCGTCTAAAGAGGTACCGTTGACAGCATGACGCGCGGGACGCTCATCTACATCATCCAGCGCCTCCTCCTCATCACCTTCACCGCCGTCGCGATCTCATCCATCGTCTTCATCGGCGAGCATGCCCTCCTCCCCGGGGATGCGTTCGTCTCGGAACGGCCGCACAATCCGCGCGAGCTGGCCCTGCTCCTCCATCATTTCAACCTCGACCTGCCGCTGCCGCAGCAATATCAGCTCTGGGTGACCGGGGTCCTCCATGGCGACCTCGGTGAATCGCTCGTCAACCGGGGGGTCCAGATCACGCCCCTGCTGGTGCGGGAGCTGGGCACCAGCCTGGAGCTGGGCGCGGCCGCCCTGATCTTCACCGTCGGCGTCGGCCTGACGCTGGGCCTGTTCGCCGCGCTCAAACAGAACACCTGGGTCGACTACGTGGCGAGTTCCACCGCGGTCGTCGGCTACAGCATGCCCAGTTTCGTGATCGCCACGCTGCTGGTGCTCGTCACCGGCAAGCTGTTCTATATCTGGACCAACGGCGCCTTTTACTACGAGATCGGCTGGGGTAAACCGACGCAAATCCTGGTGCCAGCCATCGCGCTGGGCTTTCCCTATGCCAGCATCGTCGCCCGGCTCACCCGGGCCAGCATGCTGGAAGTGATCCGGCAGGACTACGTCCGAACCGCCTGGGCCAAGGGGCTGCAGCCGCGCATCGTCATCATCCGGCACGCCCTGCGCAATGCCCTGATCCCCGTGATCACCATCCTCGGGCCGCTGGCCACCGGTATTCTCACCGGGGTGGTGGTCATCGAGAACATCTTCGGGATCCCGGGGCTGGGCAAGGAGTTCATCGATAGCATCTTGAACCGGGACTACAACATCGTGATCGGCGTCTTCACCTTCTATGCCGCGCTCGTGGGGCTGGTCAATCTCGGGGTCGACCTTCTCTACCCGGTCCTGGATCCGAGGATCCGGTACTGATGGCCACCCTGCCCGGCGCCGCCCTTCCCGAGGAGTACGTCAGCGACGTCTACGAGATGCCGGAGCAGGTCACGCTCTGGCAGGACGCGTGGCGCCGTGTCCGGCGTAACAAGCTGGCGCTGGCCGGCACCACCATCATCGCCATCCTCGTCCTGATGGCGGTCGTCTCCGTTTTCTGGACGCCCTATCCGGTGTGGAAGCAGGCGGTCGGACCAACCTACGCGGGCATCAGCGCCCAACACTGGCTGGGCCTCGACGCCTCCGGCCGTGACATCTTCAGCCGGATCATGGGTGGGGCCCTGATCTCGCTCCAGGTGGGGGTCGGGACGATGCTGATCGTGTCGGCGATCGGCATCATGATGGGTCTGCTGGCGGGCTTCTATCGGGGCGCGCTCGATGCCGCGATCTCGCTAGCGATCAATATCTGGTATGGCATTCCGGACCTGCTGGTCGTCATCCTGCTGGTCCTCCTTTTTGGGCGTAGCCTGGGCAACATCGCGTTCGCGATCGCGATCACGCGCTGGATGGACATGGCCCGCCTGGTCCGCGGCCAAACCTTCGCGCTCCGAGAGCGCGAGTTCGTCGAGGCGGCGCGATCAACCGGGACGCGCAACCTGGTCATCATCTTTCGCCACATTTTTCCCAACGCCCTGGGCCCCATCCTGGTGCAGGCCACCTACGCCGTTCCTCAGGCGATCCTCTTCGAGGCCTTCCTGAGCTATCTCGGCCTGGGCGTCCCACCCCCCACCCCCTCCTGGGGCGCCATGGCGGCGGACGGCTTCCATGCCCTCGAGCTCGCCCCCCATATCGTGCTGGCGCCCGCCATCGCGCTGTCACTGACCCTGATGGCCTTCAACTTCGTCGGCGACGGGCTGCGCGACGCGCTCGACCCCCGGATGAGGAGGTAGGCGTCTCGACCAGTCTGCTGCGTGTTGAAAATCTGAGAACCCAGTTCTTCACCCATGCCGGGGTGGTCAAGGCTGTCGATGGCGTCAGCTTTGAAGTGGCCGAGGGCGAGACCGTGGGGATCGTGGGCGAGTCCGGCTCGGGGAAGTCGGTGACCGCGCTCTCGCTACTGCGGCTGGTGCCGGAACCGGGCCGGGTGGTGGACGGGCGCGTCATGTTCCGCGCCGCGGACGTGCTCAAGATGGACGCGGAAGAGCTCCGGGAGTTTCGCGGCAGCGACATCGCCATGATCTTCCAGGACCCGATGTCGTCGATGAATCCCGTCCTGCGCGTCGGTTTCCAGATCGAGGAAGCGATGGACGCGCACCGGCGATTTAGCCGAAAGCAGGCCAAGGAGCGGATCGTCCCGATGCTGGAAACGGTGCGAATCCCGGCCGCCGCCCA
>VBIS01000224.1 GCA_005880605.1 Chloroflexota bacterium | reverse complement strand
TGGATCTTGATTCGACCCGTCCGCGGTCCCTGGTAATCCTTCTTCAGGTAGCGATGCGACAGGTGATTGATGTGCTCGCCACCCGGGTCTTCAGCCCAGTTGACCATGCGGCCTTCGACCTGGGCCCAACGAAACATTTCCTTCGGATCGACAAGCAGCAGGGTGATGCGGGGGTCGCGTTGGAGGTGCTTGAACCAACCGCGATTGGTCCCGCCGTTGATCCAGAAGGACCCGTCTCTTTGTTCGAACCAGACCGGCACCATCTCGACGCTCCCGTCTTTGCGCATGGTCCCGATGAACGCCGGGAACACCTCCTGCGTGAACTCCTGCATTTTCGGACTGATCTCGACCGCCATCAGACCACCTCCCATTTAAAGAGCCGCGTCGCCAGGACAACGGAGATTGCGAGCCACACGAAGATGCCCAGCATGTCGCCGCGCACCGCCCAAAGAGAGGCACCGTCGACGCTGATACTGCGCAGCGCGTCAGAGACGTAGGTTAGCGGCGAGTATTGCGTGACGGTCTGCAGCCATTCGGGCATGTTCGACCGCGAGAAGAAGATGCCAGAGAGAAACATCAGGGGCAGGGAAACGACGTTGGCGATCGGCGCCGCAGTCTCCTCACTCTTGGAGGCGCCCGAGATGGCAAGGCCCATGGCCAGGAAGATGCCGCCTCCGATGATGCCGACAATCAGCAGGTAGAGCACGTTGCCCGCGAAGTGAAAATGGAGCAGGAAGTACCCCACCACCAGCAGGACGACGATCTGCAGCGCAACGGTGCTCAGCCTGGTGACCAGCTGCGAGAAAAAGAAGTCGCGCACCCGCATCGGTGTCGCCATCAGGCGCCGGAGAATGCCGCGCTGCTTCCACTGGACGAAGGTGAAGACGACGCCGAACAATCCTGTCTGCATGATCGACAGGGCGATCATCCCCGGCACCAGGAAGTCGACATAGGTCAGGTTGCGGCTCTGTACCGGCTTGGAGTCCAACGTCAGTGCCGGCGTGATGCCGGCGAAGGCGAATGATGCGCGATCGACGAACTGATTCATGATCGCGATCGCCACCTGCGAATTCTGCGGGTTGCCCTGGTTGTAATAGGCCGTGATCGCGGTCGAGCCCTGCCCGATCGATGCCGGCAGCACCGCCACCAGATCCCGGCTTCCCTGTTGCAGCTCGTGTTTCTCACTATCCAGGCTCCCCGTGTGCAGCTTGACGGCCTTGATCCCCTTGAGGCTGCTGATGATCGTGCCACTGACCTGGTTATGAGCCTGGTCGACGACGCCGATGTTGACGCTGGGGGTGCTGTTGCCGAAGTTGATCAGGCCGAAGATCCCCATGATCATCAGCGGCACGAGCAGGCTGAAGAAGATCGCGCCACGGTTGCGGAAGTAGGCCTTGAGCGAAGACCAGGTCAGCATGACGAAGGGGCTCCTCCTCACGTCAGCTCTCGCGAAGTCCGTGCCCGGTCATGTCGAGGAAGACGTCTTCGAGATTGGCCGACCGCTCCACCCGATCCTTGTGAAAACCCTTGTCGAGCAGCCGCTGGATCAGCGTGTCCGGTGGCTCCATTGCCAGAATCTTCCCGTGATCCATGATCGCGACCCGATCGCAGAGCGTTTCGGCTTCGTCCATGTAATGCGTGGTCAGCACGATGGTCCGTCCTTCGGACCGAATCGATTCCGCCAGGTCCCACAGGTTGCGTCGAGCTTGCGGATCGAGGCCGGTCGTGGGTTCGTCGAGAAAGAGGATCTGGGGCTCGTTGACGAGCGCCGTCGCAATGCTGAAGCGCTGCTTCTGCCCGCCCGAGAGCCTGTTGATGGTCGAGCGCGCCTTCTCGGTCAGGTCGACCTTCTTGAGAATCGCCATGGCATCAACCGAGCGGTGGTAGAGGGCGGCGAACATGTCGATCAGCTCCAGGAGGCTGAGACCATCGAAGAAGGCGGAGGACTGCAACTGCACGCCAATCAGGCCTTTGACCTTCTCCGGCTCCCTGCGGACGTCGATGCCGGCGACGATCGCCTGGCCTTCGTCCGCGCCGCGCAGGCCCTCGAGGATCTCGACCGTGGTCGTCTTGCCGGCGCCGTTGGGACCGAGCAATCCGAAGATCTCTCGCTCTTTGACCCGAAACGAGATGCCGTCAACCGCCACCAGGCTCCCGTACCGTTTTCGCAATCCTTCCACGACAATCGCGAAGCCCTGTGATTGGGTGCCTAGACCGGAATCTCCTGGTTGCGTAACCACGCCCATGCCCGAGACATTATCGCCGCTGTCGGTGTTTGGCCTCAGGTCTCAGATCCCAGTCACACCGAGCGCACCCCCGAAACAGCTCGCTCACGGCGCCAGCGTCTTCTCGAAGATCACGATCTCTTCGCCGGGGACGAAGCCGAGCTCGCGGTTGATCGCCAGCATCCCAGCATTGTCGGCGCGATTGTCGGTGTGGACGCGCCGGATGCCATGATCACTGGCGTAGCGCGTCACCATCATCTTCAGGGCGCGGGCAATGCCGCGCCGCCGGTAGTCGCGCAGCACGCCGGTGTCGCCGACTTCGGCATCCCCATCGGGCCGCTGCGCGAGATAGGAGAGGCCCACGATGCGGTCGCCATCCCGAGCCACAAAGAACCCATCGAGCAGCACCGAAGGCCGCTCGAAGATGGTGCGGTTGAAGGTTTGGAGCGACGGATCCTGCCAGTCGACGTGCGGCTCGTGCGGCATGTCGCGCCAGATCTGCAAGGTCGCCC
>VBIS01000223.1 GCA_005880605.1 Chloroflexota bacterium | reverse complement strand
CACTTTCAGGACCGGCGGCTGGGCGCCCAGTTCAATCCTCGCGATCTGCTGCGCGAAGCTGGCGATCGCGAAGTGCGGGGCCTGTCGCGGTCCCGTGTGGTTGAAGGGTCGCAGCCGGATTGCGGGCAGGCCATGGCTGAGGTGATATTGCAATGCCAGCAGGTCCTGCGTCACCTTGCTGACCCCGTAAGGGGTGACCGGCTGCAGCGGCGTCGCTTCGTTGAGGCGGCGGGCGCGGCCGGGCGGTCGCCCGTACTCGTCGCTGGAGCCGACGACGACCACCCGCGGCATGGGATCGAGCTGCACCGCCGCCGCCAGCAGGTTGGCCTCGAGTCCGGCATTGGTGGCAATCGTTCCCGCCGGATCCTCCCAGGACGCGGCCGGGCTGCTCAAGGCAGCCAGGTGGAACACCCACTGCGGCTTGGTGGTGCGCAGCAGCTCGTCCACGCGCGACCGGTCGAGCAAGTCGACGCGGTGTGTCGTCACCGTGGGCCCCAGCTCCGCCCGCTCGTCCGGCTTGGCACCACGGATGGTCCCGTGGACGTTGTGGCGGCGACGAGTCAGCAGATCGGAGAGGTGACTGCCCGCGAAACCATCGATCCCCGTGACAAGGACGGTCTTAGCCGTCCTGCGACTCCACCACCTGGAGCCGCTGGACGCCCGCTTCGGCGGCCAGCAGGTCTGCCTTATCGGTCCGTTCCCAGGGCAGGTCGAGGTCGGCGCGACCAAAGTGCCCGTAGGCCGCCGTCTGCTTGTAGATGGGCCGGCGCAGCTCCAGCTGGCGGATGATCTCCAGCGGGCTGAGGTCGAAGTGCTTCTGGACCAGCTGCTCGATTTTGGCAACCGGCACCCGCTCGGTGCCGAAGGTCTCGACGAAGACTGAAACCGGCTTGCGAACGCCGATGGCATACGCGACCTGGATCTCGCAGTGACTGGCAAGGCCGGCGGCCACGATGTTCTTGGCCACGTAGCGCGCGGCGTAGGCGCCCGACCGGTCCACCTTCGAGGGATCTTTCCCGGAGAAACAGCCGCCCCCGTGCCGGGCGTAGCCGCCGTAGCTGTCGACAATGATCTTCCGGCCGGTGACGCCTGCATCGGCGCGCGGGCCGCCGAGCACGAAGCGCCCGGTCGGATTCACATGGATGGTGGAGCGCTGGTCGAGCATCTTCGCCGGGATCACCTGTTCGAGGACGAGCTCCTGCAGGTCCTCGCGGATCCGTTCCAGGCTGACATCCTCCGTGTGCTGTGCCGAGAGCACGACGGTGTCGATGCGTTGCGGGCGCCCGTCAACATATTCGATGGTGACCTGCGTCTTGCCGTCGGGGCCCAGGTAGGCCAGCGTCTTGTCTTTGCGGACCCGGGCGAGCTGACGGGCCAGCAGGTGGGCGAGCTGGATGGGCATTGGCATCAGCTCCGGCGTTTCATCGCAGGCAAACCCGAACATCATTCCCTGGTCGCCGGCACCACCGCTATCGACGCCCTGGGCGATGTCCGGCGACTGCTTCTGGATCGACACGATCACGCCACAGGTTTCGGCATCGAAGCCGAAACCCGGGTGGTCATAACCGGCCTGCTCGATGGTGTCCCGAATCACGTCGCGCATCTCGACGTAGGTGTCGGTCGTGATCTCGCCAATCACGAAGGCCAGTCCGGTGGTCACCGCGGTTTCGCAGGCCACGCGACCTAGCGGGTCCCTGGTCATGATGGCGTCGAGGATCGCGTCCGAGATCTGGTCGGCGATCTTGTCGGGATGGCCCTCGGTGACAGATTCCGAGGTAAAGAGGTGGTTGCGGCGGTTCATCGGGTCCCCGACTCCCAACCGCCAAGATACTGGGCCTGTTCGGCGGTCAAGGAGTCGATGTCGATGTGCATCGCCGCCAATTTTAGCCGAGCAATCTCGCGGTCGATGTCGTCGGGGACCGGGTAGACCTTGGGTTGCAGCTCGCGCGCGTGAGAGACAAGATATTCAGCACTCAGCGCCTGGTTGGCAAAACTCATGTCCATCACGGCCGCCGGGTGTCCCTCCGCCGCCGCCAGGTTGACCAGGCGTCCCTCGCCAAGCACGAAGAGCTTGCGGCCGTCGCGCAGCCGGTACTCCTCGAGGGAGGGCCGAATGGTCCGGACGCTCTCCGCCATGCCGTCGAGGGCACTCAGATTGATCTCGTCGTTGAAGTGCCCGGAGTTGGCGAGAATCGCGCCGCTCTTCATCGCTTTGAGATGAGGCTCATCGACCACGTTGATGTCGCCGGTGACCGTGACGAAAAGGTCGCCCTCTTTCGCCGCGTCCTTCATCGGCATGACGCGATAGCCATCCATGACGGCCTCCAGCGCGCGGACTGGCTCGACCTCGGTGACGATCACATGCGCGCCCATCCCGCGGGCACGCATCGCCAGTCCTCGACCACACCAGCCATAGCCGGCGACCACGAAGACCTTGCCCGCGAGCAGGACATTGGTGGCCCGGATGATGCCGTCGATGGTGCTCTGCCCGGTGCCGTAGCGGTTGTCGAAGAAGTGCTTGGTCATCGCTTCGTTGACGGCCACGATCGGGTAGCGCAAGACCTTCTGCTCCGCCATGCTCTTGAGCCGGATCACGCCCGTAGTCGTCTCCTCGGTGCCACCGATCACGTCGCCGATCAGGTCAGTGCGATCCTTGTGCAGGGCGGCGACCAGGTCGGCGCCGTCGTCCATCGTCATCGTCGGCCGGTGCTCCAGCGCCGAGGCGATGTGGCGGTAGTAGGTGTCGTTGTCCTCTCCTTTGATGGCGAAGACGCTGATCCCGTGGTGCGCGACCAGCGAGGCCGCGGCCGCATCGGTGGTCGAGAGCGGGTTGGAGGCGCAGAGCACGAGGTCGGCGCCACCGGCCTTCAGGGTGATCGCGAGGTTGGCGGTTTCGGTGGTGACGTGCAGGCAGGCGGACAGCCGCTGCCCTTTGAGTGGCTGCTCGCGTTTGAAGCGCTCGCGGATCTGCTGGAGGACGGGCATCTCCTGGGCGGCCCACTCGATCATGCGCCGGCCGTCTTCGGCGAGTTTCAGGTCCTTGACGTCGTGGCGCTGCGCAGGAATGGTGGCCATCGGCTATTGCGCCCGTGATCCGTTGAGAGAAATCATGTCGACAAGCGTACTCAACCGCCCCTCGATCTCGCCCAGGTCCGCCTTGACGATGCGGCGCACGCTGAAGTCTTCGACCGCGAGCGAGCCCAGCACGCTGCCGTACAACATGCCGCGCCGGAGCACCTCCTGCCCGTCACCGGAGCGGGCGATCGCCCCCATCAACCCGCCGGCGAAGGCATCGCCGGCGCCGGTCGGATCGCGCACGGTTTC
>VBIS01000222.1 GCA_005880605.1 Chloroflexota bacterium | reverse complement strand
CGCGATCCGGAACCATAGCTTGTCCGTGAGCAGGGGCAGTCCGGCTTGCTGGGCGGCGTCGATGGAGGTAAGGGGCGCCAGCAGGACAAACGCCAGGGCCAGCGCGGCGACGATCGAGCCGACCCGCCGCCACCAGTCCGGGCGGCGCCGACCAAGGGGGGTCACGCGAGCCGGCCGAGCAGTCCCCGCGGGCGGACGACCAGCACGATAACCAGCACGACAAATGCGATGGCGTTGGCGTAGCCGGACCCGAGCCCTTGCGCGCTCTGCCCCAGCACCTCGATCAATCCGAACGCCAGTCCTCCGGCGATGGTCGCGCTGACCCGGCCCAATCCGCCGAGGATCACCACCGCAAAGGCCTGCAGCGTGTAGGGGTCACCGGCCGTCGGCGTGATCGATTGAAACGTGCTGATGATGCCACCGGCTACCCCGGCGAAGGCGGCCCCGATGGCGAAGGTCAATGCGTAGATATGCCGGAGGTCGATCCCGACCAGCTGCGCGGCGTCACGGTCTGCCCCCACCGCAAGAATGGCGGCACCGGTGCGGGTCCGGTTGAGGATGGCCCACAGAACCCCGGCCAGCACCAGGGCGACGGCCAGACCACCCAGTCGGATGTAGGGGATGATGACGCTCCCGAGATGCAACCCGCTGCCGGAATACGAGGGAGTCACGGAACGGAAATCGCCGGTGAAGATCAGCAACAGCAGGCTGACGATCACGAGGTTGATGCCGAAGGTCAGCAGGAAGGTGAAGAGGAGCGGCGCACGGATGACCCGGTTGATGACCCCTCGCTGCAGCGCGTAGCCGATCACGAAAAGTGCCAGTGCGTCCACCGGCAGGCTCAGGAAGGGATCGATGTGCAGGCGGGTGAAGAGATCCCAGGTGATGTAGGCGCCCACGATTACCAGCGCTCCGTGCGCCAGGTTGACGATATTCAGGATCCCCCACACGAGGCTGAATCCGAGGGCGACCGCGACATAGACCCCACCCAGCAGAAGACCGAGGACAACCTGCTGGGTGAATTGGCTCACGAGCTCAGCTTGACGGGACGGACTGCCGGCCTAGCGCGAGCTCCAGGTCGGCGTCGGATATTGTGGCTGCCCATTGGCGACGCTTGCGGGAAAGACGGTGTAGTGGGTGCCATGCTGAATCTGCTCCACCACCATCGGCTTATAGATGTTGATGCCGCGGCTGTCGAACTTGATCTGGCCGAAGAACGTCATGACGTCCAGCGCGGCGAGCGCATCGCGCACCTTCGTCGGATCCAATGACCCGGCGTTCTCGATCGCTTTCTGGAAGGCCAGGCAGCCTGCCGTTGATTCGGCGACGTGGTAATCGGGCGGCTCCGTGCTCTTGTACTTGGTCTCGTATGCCTTGACGTAATCGCTCACCGAGAGATAGAAGGACGGCTTGTACTTCACCTGGGGGGTCCACTGCGAGCCGTCGTAGACGTAGTTGGCATCAGCACCGAGGGCGCTGACGAAGTCCGGTGTCGACGGACCGACCGAGTAGGCAAAGATCTTGGCGTTCAGGCCGAGCTGCTTGGCGGCCTTGTTGATGGCGATCGATTCGGCCAGGTGGCCGGAATTCATCACGATGTCGGGATTGGTCGCCTTCGCCTGACTGATCAGGCCGCTGACGTCTGGCGCCGCCGCCGGGTACGACTTGCTGAACACGATCTGCATGCCTTTCGAGGCGGCATAGTCCTCCACCGCCTTGCCCACCTCGAGGGAGAAGTTGTCATTGGCGTTCAGCATCGCGATCGTCGTCGGCTTGGGAGTCAGGGTGGCTGCCATGTCGACGACGCCGGTCAGGTACTTGTTCGCGGGCGATAACACGCCGAAGGTGTACTTGTAGCCCTTGTTAAAGATCGACTGCGCGGCGCCGTTTGATTCCACCATGGGGATGCCATTCTTTTCGACGATGATGGCGTCGGTCGCGGTGGCCGCGCTTCCGTAAGGCCCCAGGATGAACTGTGCCTTCTCAGTGGTGATCAGCTTCTGCACCAGGGTGGCCGAGAGGTTGGCATTGCTCTGGTCATCCTCGTAGATGATCTGGACCGGGTGCTTGACGTTATTGACGACGATGCCGCCGCGCGCGTTGATCCATTCGAGCCAGAGATCGTAGCCCTGCTTGGTAAGCCCCCCTTCCTTTGACTGGGACCCGGTGAGCGATACCGCGGCGCCGAACACGATGGGGGCACCGGTGCTCGGGGCAGTCCCGGCGGTGGACGAGCCGCAGGCCGCCAGCAGCAAAGCGAGCCCGGCCGCAAAGGGTCCAAACCTTGCCCCTCGCATGGACATTAATCTACAGATTCGACTAACCGGCGCGTTGCCGCCGCCGGCGCCCGGGCTCGGTTAGACGGCCAGCCGGGTAAGCGTTACCGCCACCGAGCCCCAGGATGCCCAGAGCTGGAGGCCTGTGCGACGACCAAATTGCAGTAGTTTCATGCCCTTCGAATTGGTAACGGCTGGGCGCTCGAGCGGTTACGCTGCCAGAAGCTAGGCGGCCGCGCGTTATCTCACCATGCCGCCCACAATTCCCAAGTCGCTCCGCTACCTCCGAGCGCTCCTGCTGGTGATGGCCGTCCTGCTGGCGCTGAATACGGTTGGGCGGCTCGGCATTGTCTTGACGTACGGCGCGTCAGACGGGACCTCCCTGGTGGTCGGGGCCGGACTCCTGGCCATCTTCGGCTGCACCTTCCTCCTCGCGTGTGTCGGGGCCTTCTTCCTGCTGGGCGTGCCGGCCAAACGCCACTGGTGGCTCACCCTCGCCTTGCCGCTTCTGACGATTGCGAATATCGTGGTCGCGTTTGCCCTCATTCCTGCTGACCATGTCGGCATCGGGTTGGTCCTCGATGCCTATCTCTGCAACGGCCTGCTGACCGTGGTTTTGCTCATTTTGCTACTCAAACGAAAGGTCCGCGCGTACTTTGGAATCACCCGGCCGCGGCCGGCCGCGAAAGCCGCGTGAGGCGCAAG